>CAIXWN010000194.1 GCA_903923135.1 uncultured Caulobacteraceae bacterium
CCGGCCGCCCGGCTGGGCTGCGTGGCCGGTCCGCCCTGCACGCTGGGCACGGGCTGCAGGAGCGCCGCGCCGGCGCGGGTGGCGGCGCGCGGTTCTTCCTCGAAGAGCGCCGCCAGCTGTTCGGTGATGGCGCCGCCCAGCTGCTCCACATCGACGATGGTCACCGCCCGCCGGTAATAGCGGGTGACGTCGTGGCCGATGCCGATGGCGATCAGCTCCACCGGCGACTTGCCCTCGATCTCGGCGATCACCCGCCGCAGATGCCGCTCGAGATAGTGGCCGGAGTTCACCGACAGGGTCGAATCGTCCACCGGCGCGCCGTCCGAGATCACCATAAGGATCTTGCGCTGCTCGGAGCGCCCGATCAGCCGCTGGTGCGCCCACATCAGCGCCTCGCCGTCGATGTTCTCCTTGAGCAGCCCCTCGCGCATCATCAGGCCGAGGTTCTTGCGCGCGCGCCGCCAGGGGGCGTCGGCCGACTTGTAGACGATGTGGCGCAGATCGTTCAGCCGGCCCGGCGAGGCGGGCTTGCCGGCTTTCAACCAGTCGTCGCGCGAGGCGCCGCCCTTCCAGGCCCGGGTGGTGAACCCGAGGATCTCGACCTTGACGCCGCACCGCTCGAGGGTGCGGGCGAGGATGTCGGCGCATACCGCCGCCACCATGATCGGCCGGCCGCGCATCGAGCCGGAGTTGTCGATCAGCAGGCCCACCACCGTGTCGCGGAACTCGGTGTCCTGTTCCATCTTGAACGACAGCGGCGCGGTGGGATCGACAATAACCCGGGTCAGGCGCGCCACATCCAGCAGGCCTTCCTCAAGGTCGAAGCTCCAGGAGCGGTTCTGCTGGGCGAGCAGCTTGCGCTGCAGGCGGTTGGCCAGGCGCGAGACGACGTTGGAGAGGCTGGCCAGCTGCTGGTCCAGATAGGCCCGCAGACGCGTAAGCTCGTCGGGCTCGCACAGCTCCTCGGCCGAGACGACCTCATCGTGCTGGGCCGTGAAGATCTTGTAGGCGGGTTCCGGACGGCCGGTGTCCTTGATGTCCGGTCGGGCCGGACGATCGCCGTCGGTCATGTCGAGCTCTTCCTCGGAGAGCTCGGCGTTCTCGTCCTCGTCGACGTCGGAGACCTGGCTTTCGGCGCTCTCGGACTCGCGCTGGCTGGTCTCGCCGTCGTCCGAGGCGTCGCTCTGCGGCGTCTGTTCCTGGCCTTCGCCCTCGCCTTCGTTGGAGGCCTCGGCCTCGCCCTCCTCGCTCTGGTCGTCCTCGGCGTCCTGATCGGGCGCATCGGACAGATCGTCCGACATGAACAGGTCGCGGACCACGGCGCGGGCGATGCGGCCGAAGGCCTTCTGGTCCGACACGGCGCCGGTGAGACGGTCGAGTTCGGCGCCCGCCTTGGCCTCGATCTCGCCGCGCATGGAATTGACCAGGGCGAGGGCGGCCAGCGGGGGCGGGGCGCCCGTCAGGCGCTCGCGGACCATGAGGGCCACCACGTCGGCCAGGGGGGCCGCGGCCGGATCGACCACGTGATTCATGCCCTTGCGCTGGGCGACCTGCTCCCACACGGCCGAGAGGTTGGCCTTCACCCCTGCCAGGGCGTTGGCCCCGATGGCCTCGATGCGAGCCTGTTCCAGGGCGTCATAGACCTGCGCGCCCTCCAGCGACTTGGGCCGGGCGCGGGCGTGGACGTTGTCGTCGTGGTGGGCGACCCGCAGGGCCATCTGATCGGCAAGACCGCGGATGCGGGTGGTCTCGGGGCCGGACAACTCCCGGGGCGGGTGGGGCAGGATGGCGCGGTTGCCCACCAGGCTCGGCCCGTCACCGGAGAACACGACCTCCAGGTCGGGCTGTTCAGCCAGGGAGCGGGCGGCGTTGGCCAGCGCGCGCTTGAAGATTTCGCCGGGGCTTTCTTTTTGGGACATCGTTCCGGACGTTAGCGCGCGGGGCGGGGCGCTGGAAGGAAAAAGCCAGGGACGCGCTGGGCGTCAGCCGCCCAGCCTGGCCATGATCTCGTCGCTGATCTCGGCGTTGGTCCAAACGCTCTGGACGTCGTCATCGTCCTCCAGGGCGGCCACCAGCTTCATCAGCGTCGCCGCCTCAGCCTCGCCCACGGGCGTTTCGGTCCTGGCGCGCCAGACGATCTTGGTGGATTTGGCGGGCCCGAGGCTGGCCTCAAGGGCCTCGATGACCGCGCCCAGATCCTCGAACGCGGTCAGGATCACATGGCCATCGGCGTCGCTCTCGGCGTCCTGCGCCCCGGCGTCGATGGCGGCCTCGAGCACAGCCTCCTCGGCGCCGGCCGACGGCGGATAGACGATCTCGCCCAGCCGGTCGAACATGAAGGCCACCGAACCGGTGTCGCCCATGTTGCCGCCGTTCTTGCCGAAGTGCGTGCGCACATTGGCCGCGGCGCGGTTGCGGTTGTCGGTGAGCACCTCGACGATCAGGCCGACGCCGCCGGGGCCGAAGCCCTCGTAGCGGATCTCCTCATAGGTGTCGGCGTCGCCGCCCTGGGCTTTCTTGATCGCCCGGTCGATGTTGTCCTTGGGCATGGACTCGGCCTTGGCGTTGGCGATGGCCAGGCGCAGGCGGGAATTGGCGGCGGGATCGGGCAGGCCGGTCTTGGCCGCCAGGGTGATGTCGCGCGAGAGCTTGGAGAACAGCTTGGAGCGCAGTCCGTCCTGGCGATCCTTGCGGAACTGGATATTCTTGAATTTTGAGTGGCCGGCCATCGTGCTCGAAGTCTTGAAGGGATCTTGGGGTGCGCGGTTCTAGCGCCACCCGGCCGCCGACGCCAGTTCACACCGCATCGTCCCGCCCAAGCGATGGAGACAACCCATGTCCGACGAGCCGCAATCCGAAACCGGCGCCGATCCCCTCGACGAGGCGCCCGCTTCGCCTGATCCCATCGTGCAGTGGCAGCCCAACGGCCGGCGCCTGTCCGGCCGCGCCGCCAACGCCATCGCCTTCGGCGCCATGGCGCTGGGCGCCCTGGCCATCGGGGCGCTGGCCATCGGCACCCTGGCCGTGGGCCGGCTCGCCGTCGGCCGGGCCCGCGTCCGCACCCTGCGGATCGACAGGCTGATCATCGGCGAGATCGAACGGCGGTGAAGCGCCGCGGCTCCGGTCAGAGCCGGGCGGCCCTGACCGGCTCGGGGATGACCGGCGTCGTCTGGGTCAGGCGGCCACCCACCCGGATGGGCTCGATACGGCGGGCAAGGCCCGTGGCGTCGTCGGTTTCCAAATAGACACCACATACCGTCGCCGGCCCCTCTGCGGGCTTGAACCGGCCGCCAGAGATCCGTGTCGTGAACCGGCGCAGGGGCTCTTCCTTCTGGTTGCCGATGACGCTGTCATAGTCGGCGCAGGCGCCGGCGTCGGTCTGGTAGGCCGTGCCGCCCTCGAGAATCTGGCTATCTGCGGTGGGGACGTGGGTGTGGGTGCCCACCACCAGGCTGGCCCGGCCGTCGCAGAAGTGGCCCATGGCCATCTTCTCGGAGGTCGCCTCGGCGTGCATGTCGACGACCACCGCGTCGGCCACCTCGCCCAGAGGGCAGGCGTTCAGCTCGGCGTCCACCGAGGCGAAGGGGTCGTCGAGGGAATCCATGTGCACCCGGCCGAGCAGATTGATCACCAGGATGCGCCGGCCGCCGACCAGATCGAACAGCTGGGAGCCGCGGCCCGGCGCCTTGGACATCGCGGGGTAGTTGAGCGGACGGATCAGGCGGGGTTCGCGGACGATGTAGGTCATCGCCTCCTTCTGGTCCCAGGAATGGTTGCCCAGGGTCAGGCAGTCCGCCCCGGCGTCGAACAGCTCGCGGGCCGTGGCTTCGGTGATCCCGAAGCCGGCGGCGGCGTTCTCCGCGTTGACGATGACGAAATCCAGGCCGAGTCGGCGACGCAGGCGGGGAAGGTGCTCGGCCAGACCCTCGCGGCCGGAGCGGCCGACGATGTCGCCGAAGAAGGCAATACGCATGAACTATCCCTTTGGAGGTTCCATATAGCCGATTTCCGTCAGGATGGCGTCAAGTCGTTCGTCCCGGGGCCCCATGGGGACATGGTCGACTACCTGGCCGGCGAAGGCCAGACCGACGACCAGCACCGGGCCGCGGGCGCGCAGCGCCCTCACGGTGCGATCGTAGTAGCCCCCGCCCTGCCCCAGACGCCCTCCGGCCCGGTCGAAAGCCAGCAGCGGCGCGAGGATCAGCCCCGGAGCCAGGGCGGACGCCGACGGCGGCGGGGCGAGGATCCCCGCGGCGTCGGGCGTCATCGTCGCGGCGGCGCCGGCTTGCCGGAACACCAGCGGCTCCCCCCTGGCGATGACGACAGGCAGGACGATGCGGGCGCCTGCCGCGGCCAGGCGTGCCAGCAGGGGCGCGGGGTCGATCTCGGTTTCCATGGCCCGGTAGCCGGCGACGATCGGCGCGGCGGGCCAGCGGCCGACCGGCGCCAGATCCGCGGCCCGTTGCGAGGCCGCAGCCCGCTCGCCGACCAGACCGGCGCGCAGAGTGCGCATCCGGCGGCGCAGGGCCGCCTTGGCGGGGACGACGTCAGGGTCCAAGCGAAGTCCTGGGCCAGGGGCGGCTCACCGGGGGCCACCGGCTGAAACGGCAAGGGTGGCGGCGCCGCGAGGACCGTGAAGAACTTTAAATCCCCTCGGACCTGGAAGACCAGGTGGGCGCCGTGTGTCCAGGACCACGATCCTGGACAGGGACAGCTCCCTAGGAGGGTGATTAAGGTCCCCGGGATTTGATGTCTTCGACGTGAGCCGCAGCAGACCCGCCGCCTTTAAGAGTAGGCGCGCGACAGCCCGATCACAAGAGCAGCATCTGGCCGGGGGCCGACTCCGGGGCCATGTCTTCGATCCGGTCGGCCACGGCGTCGAGCGCCGCGGCCACCTTGGATTCCAGGCGTTCGAGCGCCCATTGCAGGTCGCCGGCCCGGGCGTCGGCCGCGGCGACGCCCTCCTCGGCGCCGTGCAGGTCGTCGGCGATCATCAACGCCGCCATCAGGATCAGCCTCGCCTCTCCGGGGGCGCCGGCGTCCGGCGCGATCTGCCGGACCTTCTCGTCCACCCGCGCCGCCAGGCTGGTGAGGTGGGCCTCGCGGCCATCCTCGCAGCCGATCACATAGGGCTTGCCGTTAACCTCGATGGTCACCCGTCCCAAAGGTTCAGTCCTCCGTACCGGCGCCCGCGGCGCGCAGTTGCTCGATGGCTCCGGCGAGGGCCTCGGAAGCCTCCGCCGCCGCCGACTCGAGCTCGCGTTCGCGGCCGCGCGCCGCGTCCAGTTCCGCCGCCAGCCGGTCGCGATCGGAGTCGATCTCGCTGCGGGCGTGATCACCGGCCTCGACGATCCGCCGGCCGATTCTCTGGTCCAGAAGAGTCACGGCGCGATTCAGCCGCCGCAACGCCTGATCGATCCGATTCTCGCGGCTTTCATCCATGACCATGCGACAACTCCGCGCGACTTGACCTGAATCATACACCGCCCCGACGGCTAGGGGCAAAGTGATCAGCACACCACACGGATTTCCGACCCATTTCCAGGCGGCGGCCTCGCCGGCCCATCTTGACCTTCGCCCCACCCGCCCCCAAAAGCGCCCCGCCAACCCACATCCCAGAGAGACCCCAAGCATGACCGTTCGCGTCGCCATCAATGGTTTTGGCCGGATCGGCCGGCTCGTCCTGCGTTCGATCGTCGAGAACGCCCGCCGCGATATCGAGGTCGTGGCCATCAACGACCTCGGCTCGGTCGATGCCAACGCCCATCTGTTGCGGTACGACTCCGTGCACGGCCGGTTCCCAGGCGTGGTCACGGTCGACGGCGACAGCCTTGATGTCGGTCTGGGCAAGATCAAGGTCACCGCCATCCGTGATCCGGGGCAGCTGCCGCACAAGGATCTCGGCGTCGACATCGCGCTGGAATGCACCGGCCTGTTCACCACCCGCGACAAGGCCGCCGCCCACCTGGCCGCCGGCGCCCGCAAGGTTCTGGTCTCCGCACCCTGCGACCATGCCGACAAGACGATCGTCTTCGGGGTCAACGCCGGCGTGCTCACCGCGGCCGACATGGTGGTCTCCAACGGCTCCTGCACGACAAACTGTCTGGCGCCGGTCGCCAAGGTGCTGCTCGACCTCTGCGGCATCGAGCGCGGGTACATGACCACCATCCACTCCTACACGGGTGACCAGCCCACCCTCGACACCCTGCACAAGGACCTTTACCGCGCCCGCGCCGCGGCCATGTCGATGATCCCCACCTCCACCGGCGCGGCGAAGGCCCTGGGCCTGGTCCTGCCGGAGCTGGCCGGCAAGCTCGACGGCTCCTCGATCCGGGTGCCGACGCCGAACGTATCGGTGGTCGACCTGAACATCGTTCCGGGCCGCCCGGTCACCGTGGCGGAGATCAATGCGGCCATGACCGCCGCGGCCGCCGACGGCCCGCTCAAGGGCGTTCTTGCGGTGACCAGCGATCCGCTGGTTTCCGTGGATCTGAACCACATTGCCGCCTCCTCCACCGTGGCGCTGCCGCAGACCCAGGTCGTGGACGGAACGCTGGCGCGCGTGCTGGCCTGGTACGACAACGAATGGGGCTTCTCGACGCGCATGGCCGATACGGCCCTCGCCATGGCCGCCCTGTCCTAGGCCGGCGTCCATGGCCTTCCGGAACCTCGATCAGGCCGATCTGGCCGGCAAGCGCGCCCTGGTCCGGGTGGACTTCAACGTCCCGATGGCCAACGGCGAGGTCAGCGACGACACGCGCCTGCGGGCCGCCCTGCCCACCATCGCCCGTCTGCGGGCTGGCGGGGCGAAGGTGATCCTGATGGCGCACTTCGACCGACCCAAGGGCGTTCGCGTGCCCGCCATGAGCCTGGCTCCGGTGGCGGCCCCGCTGGCGAAGCTTCTCGGTCTCAAGGTGGGCTTTGTTGACGACTGCATCGGCGAGCCGGTGGCCGCCGCGGTGGCGGCCATAGCTCCGGGAGACGTGATCCTGCTGGAGAACCTGCGGTTCCACGCCGGCGAGGAACAGAACGACCCCGATTTCGCCGCCGCCCTGGCGGCCAACGGCGACCTTTATGTCAACGACGCCTTCTCGGCGGCGCACCGGGCCCACGCCTCTACAGAGGGGATCGCCCATATCCTTCCGGCCTATGCCGGTGAAGCGATGCGACGGGAGCTGGACGCTCTCGAAGCGGCGCTGGGCAATCCGCAGCGCCCGGTGCTCGGCATCGTCGGCGGCTCCAAGGTCTCGACCAAACTGGACCTGCTCAACAATCTGGTGGCCAAGCTCGACTACCTCGCCATCGGCGGCGGCATGGCCAACACCTTCCTGTTCGCCCAGGGACACGACATCGCCGCCTCTTTCGCCGAGAAGGACCTGGCCGACACCGCCCGCGAGATCATGGACAAGGCCAAGGTGCAGGGCTGCGAACTGCTGCTGCCGTTCGACGTGGTGGTTTCAGAGCGCATGGAGGCCGGAGCGCCGTGGGGGGTCTGCGTCCTGGGTGAGCTGTCGCCCACCGACCGAATCCTCGACGCGGGGCCCCGCACCGTGGCCCACCTGATGGCCGTCATGGACAAGGTCAAGACCTTGATCTGGAACGGCCCTCTGGGGGTGTTCGAGATTCCGCCCTTCGACGCCGGCACCACCGAGGCCGCGGCGCACGCGGCGGCCCTGGCCAAGTCCGGCGCCCTGATCGCCGTGGCCGGCGGCGGCGACACCGTCGCGGCCCTGCACCACGCCGGCGTGGCCGACGACTTCACCTTCGTCTCCACCGCTGGCGGCGCCTTCCTCGAATGGATGGAAGGCAAGACGCTGCCGGGCGTCGCGGCTTTGCAAGCCTGAGCCCCGGGGCGTAGACACTCCGGCAACCACAAGAAAAAAGGGACGCCGAGATGGCGCGCATCACGCTTCGGCAACTTCTGGATCACGCGGCCGAGCACGGCTACGGCGTTCCGGCTTTCAATATCAACAACATGGAACAGGGCCTCGCCATCATGGAGGCGGCCGACAAGGTCAAGGCTCCGGTGATCATCCAGGCCAGCCGCGGCGCCCGGCAGTACGCCAACGACATCGTCCTGGCCAAGCTGATCGACGCCCTGGTCGACCTTTATCCCGCCATCCCGGTGTGCATGCACCAGGACCACGGCAACAACGAAGCCACCTGCGCCACGGCCATCCAGTACGGCTTCACCAGCGTGATGATGGACGGCTCGCTCAAGGGCGACGGCAAGACCCCCGCCGACTACGCCTACAACGTCGGCGTCACCCGCCGGGTGGTGGACATGGCCCACTGGGTCGGGGCCTCCGTCGAGGGCGAACTGGGCGTGCTGGGCAGTCTGGAAACCGGCATGGGTGAAAAGGAGGACGGCCATGGCTTCGAGGGCAAGCTGTCGCACGATCAGCTGCTGACCGACCCGGACCAGGCGGTGGACTTCGTCCGCGCCACCGAGGTCGACGCCCTGGCCATCGCCATGGGCACCAGTCACGGCGCCTACAAGTTCACCCGCAAGCCCGAGGGCGACATCCTGGCGATGAGCGTTATCGAGGCGGTGCACGCCCGTCTGCCCAACACCCACCTGGTCATGCACGGCTCGTCCTCGGTGCCGCAGGACCTGCAGGACATCATCAACGAATACGGCGGCGAGATGCCCCAGACCTGGGGCGTCCCCATCGAGGAGATCCAGCGGGGCATCCGCAACGGCGTGCGCAAGATCAACATCGACACCGACTGCCGCATGGCCATGACCGGCGCCATCCGCAAGGTTCTGACCCAGAACCGCGGCGAGTTCGATCCGCGCAAGTATCTCAAGCCGGCCCTGGAGGCGATGCGCGCCGTCTGCGTCCAGCGCTTCGAGGAGTTCGGCGCCGCCGGTCACGCCGACAAGATTGTCGCTCTGCCCATGTCCGCCATGGCCAGGCGCTATGCGGCCGGCGAGCTGTCGCCGAAATTCGCGGCGGCCGCGCGAGCCGCGGATTAACCCTTCACGCGGGGCCCCGGCCCCCGGCGGCGCTGACCGACTGGCGAGGATGATCGCGCCGGCCGGAGGCCACGGGTGACCGGAGTTCGCCCGATGGCTATCGTGGCGAGATGCCCCAACCGGAGATGTCAGCGCACCGCGCCAGAGACCTTGCAGCCCGCGCCTGGGCCGGGGTCGCCGACCTGCTCGACCTTCAGCTCTCGCCGCTGGGACTGTGCGCCATGGACGCGCTGTCCCCGATGGCCGGCGAGACGATCGTCGATATCGGCTGCGGGGCCGGCCAGACGGTGTTGCAGTTGGCCGGACGGGTCGGACCGCAGGGGCGGGTCATCGGGGTGGACATCGCGCCGCGGCTGCTGGCGGTGGCGCGGACCCGGGCGGGCGGCCTCGCCCAGGCGAGCTTCATCGAGGGCGACGCCCAGAGGCTGGCCCTGCCCGACCACAGCGTCGACGCCATCTTCTCCCGCTTCGGCGTGATGGCGTTCGCCGACCCGGTGGCCGCCTTCGCCAACTTCCGCCGGATGCTCAGGCCGTCGGGCCGCCTGGCCTTCGTCTGCTGGCGGTCGCTTCAGGAGAACGAACTGGACGGCCTTCCGCTGCGGGCCGCAGGCCTCGAGGCCATGGCCGACCCGACGCCGTTCCGATTCGAGGACCCGGACGTCGTGCGCGCCACGCTCGCGTCGGCCGGTTACGGGCAGGTTTCCGTCCGCGCCCAGGACACGGCGGTATCCAGCGGCGACCTGGAAGCCATGACGACCGTGTTGTCGAGCGTCGGTCCGCTCGGCCGGATCCTCCGGGAACATCCGTCCCTGCGGTCGCAGGCGGAGCCCAGAGTGCGCGCGGCCCTCGCGGCGAGGGGCGATCCCTCCCGTGTCGCCCTGGCCGCGGCGACCTGGATCGTCACCGCCCGGGCGTGATCCGCTCAGACAGCGATGTCGAAGGCCGCCTCGGTCTTCGAGCGCACCTCCTCCACCGTCACCCCGGTCGCCAGCTCGGTCAGCCGGGCCCCGCTGCCCTTGCGGTCGATCTCGAACACCCCGAGGTCGGTGATCAGCAGATCGACCACGCCCGCGCCGGTGAGCGGCAGATTGCAGGCCCCGAGGAACTTCGGCGCGCCGGATTTCTCGACGTGATCCATCACCACCACCACGCGGCGCACGCCGGCGACCAGATCCATGGCTCCGCCCATGCCCTTGACCATCTTGCCGGGCACCATCCAGTTGGCGAGGTCTCCGGTCTGTGAGACCTGCATGCCGCCGAGGATCGACAGGGCGATGTGGCCGCCGCGGATCATGGCGAAACTGTCGGCGCTGGAGAAATAGGACGAGGAGTCGAGCTCGGTGATGGTCTGCTTGCCGGCGTTGATCAGGTCCGGGTCGGCCTCGCCCTCATAGGGAAAGGGTCCCATGCCCAGCATGCCGTTCTCGCTCTGAAGGGTCACCGAGATGCCCGGCGGAATGTGATTGGCCACCAGGGTGGGGATGCCGATGCCCAGGTTCACATAGAAGCCGTCCCGCAGCTCCTTCGCCGCCCGGGCGGCCATGTCGTTGCGCGTCCAGGCCATCAGGCGACTTCCTTCGGGCGGGTGGTCAGCTGTTCGATGCGCTTTTCGAAACGGGCGCCCTGGAAGACGGCGTCGACGAAGATGCCCGGCGTGTGGATGGCGTCCTTGTCGAGGTCGCCCACCGGAACCAGATGCTCGACCTCGGCGACGGTGACCCGTCCGGCCGTGGCCATCATCGGATTGAAGTTCCGCGCCGTCTTCCGATAGATCAGGTTGCCCTCGGCGTCGCCCTTCCAGGCCTTGACGATGGCCAGGTCGGCGGTGAGGCCCCGCTCCATCAAATAGAGCTCGCCGTCGAAGTCACGCACCTCCTTGCCCTCGGCCACCAGGGTGCCGACGCCGGTCCGCGTGAAGAAGGCCGGAATGCCGGCGCCGCCGGCGCGGATCCGCTCGGCCAGGGTGCCCTGGGGGTTGAACTCCAACTGCAGCCTTCCGGAGAGATAGAGCTGTTCGAACAGCTTGTTCTCGCCGACGTAGGAGCTGATCATCTTGTCGATCTGGCCGGTCGCCAGCAGCAGGCCGAGGCCGAAACCGTCGACGCCGCAGTTGTTGGAAATCACCGTCAGGCCGCGCACGCCGGAATCGCGGATGGCGGCGATCAGGTTCTCGGGGATGCCGCAGAGGCCGAAGCCGCCGGACATGATGGTCATGCCGTCGAACAGGGCACCGGTCAGGGCGGCGGCCGCGTCATCGCGAAGTTTCGAAGCCAAGAGGATTTTCCGCACTGCACAATGGATTTGAGTCCTAGCCATAGGCCCGAAGGACGATTGATTTCAACCGCGCCGGCGTGAATGTGTGAGGTCATGCCCGACACAGCCTTAGAACCGGTCTCGCTCAGCCTGGACGATGATCGGCCCGCCGCTTTCGCCGCCGCCCTGGGCGCGAGCTTCGGTCGCCACGGCTTCGCGGTGATCTGCGATCACGGGCTCGACCAGGGCCGGATCGACGCCCTGCTGGCCGACGTCCGGGCTCTCTTCGCCCTGCCGGAGGCCGAGAAGCGGCGCTATCTGATCGAGGCGGGCAAGGGGCAGCGGGGCTATACCGCCTTTGGCGTCGAGGTCGCCAAGGGAGCGGCGCATTCCGACCTCAAGGAGTTCTGGCACGTCGGCCGCGAACTGCCGGCCGGCCACCCGCTGGGCGGCTACATGCCGCCCAATATCTGGCCCGTGACGCCGCCGGGCTTCCGCGACAACAGCCTGTGGCTGTTCGACGCCCTGGAGAGCCTGGGCGGGCGCGTGCTGCGGGCCATCGCCCGCCACCTCGCCCTGGGCGACGATCACTTCGTCAGCCCGACCACCGACGGCAACAGCGTCCTGCGCCTGCTGCACTATCCGCCCTCGGCCTTCGACGGTCCGCATATCCGCGCCGGCGCGCACGAGGACATCAACGCCATCACCCTGCTGCTGGGCGCCGAAGAGGCCGGCCTCGAGGTGCTCGACCGGGACGGCGCGTGGCTGGCGATCAACCCGCCGCCGGGCGCGGTGGTGATCAATATCGGCGACATGCTGGCCCGCCTGACCAACGATGTCCTGCCCTCCACCACCCACCGGGTGGTAAATCCGGCGCCGGACCGGCGCGGGCGGGCGCGCTATTCCACACCCTTCTTCCTGCACTTCCGGCCGGACTTTCTGATCCAGACCCTGCCCGGCTGCATAGGCCCGGACCGTCCCGACCGTTACCCCGAGCCGATCACCGCCCACGCCTATCTGGAGCAGCGACTGGCCGAGATCGGCCTGGCCTGATCGACGCCCTCAGTCGAGCACGCAGTCGGCCAGACCGCCGCGCTCCACCGTGCCGGTGCGGGCCTCGATGCTGCCCGTGCGGCGGCGCACATAGGGTCCCGGATGGGCGGCCTGCCACTTCAGCGGGCTGGGCAGGATCGCCGCCAGCCTTCCGGCCTCGGCCGCGCCGAGGGCCCGGGCGGGCTTGTGGAAATAGTGCTGGGCGGCGGCCTCGACGCCATAGATCCCCGGACCCATCTCCACGGTGTTGAGATAGACCTCCATGATCCGCCGCTTGCCCCAGATCGTCTCGATCAGGACGGTGAACCAGGCCTCGGCGCCCTTGCGCACCCAGGACCGCTCCGGCCACAGGAAGACGTTCTTGGCGGTCTGCTGACTGATCGTCGAGCCGCCGCGGATGCGCCCGGGCCGCTTTTCGTTGTGGCGTATGGCCGCGTCGATGGCCTTCACGTCGAAGCCGTGGTGGGAGCAGAACTGGGAATCCTCTGACGCGACCACCGCCTCCGTCATCGCCGGGGCGATCCGCGACAGCGGCCGCCAGCGGTGGTCGAGGCCGCGCCCCTGGACCAGGCGCTCGACCATCAGGATGGTCAGCGGCGGCGGGACGACGCGATAGATCAGCACGATCACAGGGGGCGCGAAGATCGCCAAGGCCACGAGCCCGAACAGCAGCCGGCTCAGCCACCCCAGAGGTCCCGATGCACGCCCCTGCCTCACCCTGCGCGCCATGTGGCCTCCAGCGGCGCGGCCGGACCGCGCCGCGCACACGATTAGGGTTGCGTCGGGCGCCCGCTTCGCGTCAAGCCGCATCGAGACACGGCAGGGCAAAGGGACGGGCGAGCATGAACGTAAGCGACGCGGTGGCGCGACGGATGTCGGTGCGGGCGTTCCGGCCCGACCCCGTGCCGGCCGGCGTGGTGAAGGCGATCCTCGAGGCGGCCCACGCCGCGCCCTCGGGCGGCAATCTGCAACCCTGGCGCGTCTACGCCCTGGCCGGCGAGCCGCTGGCGCAGTTCAAGGCGCTGGTCGCCTCGACGCCGATCGAGGAGCCGGAATACGATGTTTATCCCGCCAATCTCTGGGACCCTTTCCGCACCCGGCGATACCAGTGCGGCGAGGATCTCTACGCCTCCATCGGCATCGGCCGTGACGACCGGCCGGGGCGTTTCCGCCAGCTGGCCCGCAACACCGATTTCTTCGGCGCGCCGGTGGGGCTGTTCTTCTGCCTCGACCGCAAGCTCGGCCCGCCGCAGTGGTCGGATATGGGCATGTACATCCAGACGGTGATGCTGCTGGCGGTCGAACGCGGCCTGGACACCTGCGCCCAGGAATACTGGGCCCGCTATCCGCGCACGGTGGCGAAGTTCGTCGGCCAGCCCGACGACCTTCAACTGTTCTGCGGCATGGCGCTGGGTTATCGCGACGAGACCGCGCCGATCAACGGCTGGCGCAGCCGTCGCGATCCGTTCGACGACTGGTGCGAGATGAAGGGATTTTCCTGAGGGTCCGCCCTTGCGGGCCCCCGGAATTCGTTAGAGGACGGTCTCGAGGTCCGCGCGGGCGGCCTTCGACGGGTTCGCCGCCTTGGGCTCCTTGTCCTTCTTGGCCTTCTTCGTCTTCGTCGCCGCCGGCTTTTCCGCGCCCGGGTCGGCGGGCGACTTCGCGACCCGGGTCTTGACCGGCTCGTCGGCGGCGGCGGCCAGGGCGCCCAGAATCTTCAACAACGTCTCGCGCTTCTTGGGCGACAGCAGGGCGAGCAGGCGCGCGTCGGCGTCCGCCGCCGCGCCGGCTCCTGAGTTGAGGGCGTCGCGTCCCGCCTCGGACAGCGTGACGGTGTTGGCCCGCGCGTCGGTGGCGGACCGCTCGCGTCGCAACAACCCCTTGGCCAGCATGCGGGCGACCAGATCGGCAAGGGTCGAACGGTCGATGCCGGTGACCCGGACCAGATCGTTCTGGGTCATGCCCTCGCCGGCGGCGGCGGCGGACAACACCGTGTACTGTCGCTGAGTCAGGGTGGCCGAGCCGGCGGCCTCCGCGTGGAAGTCCAGCGCCAGCTGTAGCGTCCGGTGCAGCAGATGCGTCACCGAGCCGTGCAACCCGTCGCGGGCGATCTTGTGTTTGCCCTTGGCCATGGCGTTCCCCTTAGCCCTTATGGAACCGACACCAGAAATCTATCCGGGTTTCACGTCGATTTCACGACAGACGTTCCGTGGACGTCCAGTGTTACATATCGTCTAGAGACCCGATTCGGGCGGCTCGGGCAGGTCCGAGGCGCCGACGATGCGATTATGTTTCATCAGAAAAGGGGTCTGGGCGAGGGCGAAGACCACGGCGCCCACCAGAACCACCACCCGGAAGATCGCCCAGCTTTCGGCGCTCTGGGTGCGGCGGACAACCTCATTGGCGACGGCGCAACCCCACCAGAACACCCCGTAGCGGATCGCCAGGATCTTCCAGGCCCGGTCGGGGAGATCGAACGCCCCGCCGAGCAGGGCTTTCAGCGGGTTCTTCCTCATCGCCAAGCCGCCGAACAGCACCGCCCCCAGGATGCCGTCGACGATCGTCATCTTCATCTGCAGGATGTCAGCCCGGTGCAGCAGCAGGCTGGCCCCGCCGAAAACCAGCGCCAGCACGCCGCTGAACGCCGGCAGGGGCGCGAGGCGCCGCTCGACGATCAGGCCCACCGCCAGGGCGACCGCGGATCCGCCGACGACGAACCAGGTCGCAAGTGGGAAGTTGCGGGTGACGAGAAGCACGATCAGGAAGACGATCGCCGGCGCGCCGTCGACGGCGTGGCGAAGCCAGGAGAGTTTCGGCGGCGCATCAGCCATGGAACGGGCCCTCCAGGCCCACGAGAGAACGGGAAAAGGCCTTGGCGTCGAAGGCCTGAAGATCCTCGACGCCCTCGCCCACCCCGATGAGCTTGATCGGCGAGTCCGAGGCCTGGGCGACGGGCACCAGCACGCCGCCGCGGGCGGTGCCATCGAGCTTGGTCATGACGATTCCGGTGACCCCGATGGCGTTGCCGAAGACGTTCTCCTGGGCCAGGGCGTTGCGACCGACGGTGGCGTCGAGCACCAGCAGCACCTCGTGCGGGGCCTGCGGATCGATCTTGTGGAGCACACGGATCATCTTGGTGAGTTCGTCCATCAGCCCCTGCTTGTTCTGCAGGCGTCCGGCCGTGTCGATAAGCAGAACATCGTAGCCCTCCCCACGCGCCTTCTCCAGGGCGTCGAAGGCGAGGCCCGCGGCGTCGGCGCCGTTGGGGCGGGAAAGGAAATCGGCCCCGGCCCGCTCGGACCAGACCTTCAACTGCTCCACCGCCGCCGCCCGGAAGGTGTCGCCGGCGGCGATGAGGACCCTGGCGCCCCGCCCGGTCAGGTCGGAGGCGATTTTGCCAAGGGTGGTGGTCTTGCCCGAGCCGTTGACCCCGATGAACAGCACCACATAGGGCCGCGGGCCGCCCAGCGGATCGAAGACGCCCTGTCGGGGCGCCAGTTCGGCGGCCACGGCCTCGGCCAGGGCTTCCTTGACCTCGGCCTCGGTGGACGACTTGCCGAACCTCTGGGCGGAGAAGGCCTCGGCGATGCGCGCGGCCGCCTTGGGCCCCAGGTCGGCCTCGATGAGCATCTCTTCCAGTTCATCCAGGCGCGCCTGGTCCAGCGGGCGGGCCACCAGGGCCTGAGTGATCTGCTGGGTCATCTGCCGCGAGGATCGCGACAGACCCTCGGTCAGGCGGGAGAACCAGCCCTGGCGGCGTTCGGTCACGGGGCGATGCTCCAGGCGTCGAGGCGGGCGCGGCGGCCGTCATGGCCGGCGACCACGCCGGCGAGCACGCTTCCGGGAGCGGCGTCGCCCAGGAAGGCCACCTCGGTGAAATCCTCGGCCCGGGCGCGGCCCTCGCGTTCCACCAGGGCCCGCACGGCGCGTCCGACGATGCGGTCCAGGTGTCGCCGGAATCCCGCCTCGCCGGCCTCGCGCAGGCGGGTGGCGCGCGCCTTGACCACGGCCGGGTCGACCCTGGGCATCCGCGCCGCCGGCGTGCCCGGCCGGGCGCTGTAGGGAAAGACATGCAGGAAGGCCAGGTCGGCGGTTTCCACCAGGTCCAGGGTGTTCTGAAACGCGGCGTCGGTCTCGGTGGGGAAGCCGGCGATCAGGTCCGCGCCGAAGGCGACATCCGGCCTCACCCGGCGCACGGCGGCGATCAGCGCCATGGCGTCGGCGCGGCTGTGCCGCCGCTTCATCCGCTTGAGGACCATATCGTCGCCCGCCTGCAGCGACAGGTGCAGATGCGGCATCAGGCGCGGCTCGCTGGCCACGCAGTCCATCAGCTCCGGATCGACCTCGGCCGTGTCGATGGACGAGAGGCGCAGGCGGGGAAGCCCCGGAACGCCCCTGAGAATCCGCCGCACCAGGCCGCCGAGCCGAGGCGCGCCGGGCAGGTCGTCGCCCCAGCTGGTCAGGTCGACGCCGGTGAGCACCACCTCGTTGTAGCCCGCCTCGGCCAGCGCCCGGACCTGGGCGACCACCGCCCCCGCCGGCGCCGAACGGGAGTTGCCCCGGCCATAGGGGATCACGCAGAAGGTGCAGCGGTGATCGCAGCCGTTCTGGATCTCCACATGGGCCCTGGCGCGGTCGGCGAAGCCGCCGATCAGATGACCCGCGGTGCGGCTCACCGACATGATGTCACCCACCCGCACCCGCAGGCCCTCGTCGATCAGGGCCCCCGGCGCCGACTTCTCGGCGTTGCCCAGAACCAGATCCACCTCGTCCATGGCCGCGAATCCGGCCGGATCGATCTGGGCGGCGCAGCCGGTGACGATCAGCCGGGCGCTAGGCCGTTCGCGCCGGGCCTTGCGGATCGCCTGGCGGGCCTGACGCACCGCCTCGCCGGTCACCGCGCAGGTGTTGAACACCACCGCGTCGGTCACCCCGTCGGCGGCCGCCTGCTCGCGGATGGCCTGGGATTCGCAGGCGTTCAGGCGACAGCCGAAGGTGACCACCTCGACATCACCGTCGGCGCCCGCCCTGCCCGCAATGGAAAATCCGTCAGCCATCTTACCCGCACGCCGGCCCGCCCGAACCGGCGTCCGGGCGGCTCTTACCAGAAGGTGGGCCGCGCGGCGACCTCGCGCGCGACACTCAGGACTTCGGAATCTGCCGCTCCAGGAACTCGGCGAAGGGCGCCTTCCAGTCGGGATGCCATCGCGACAGAGGCGGGCGGTTGTGGGTGATGTCCTGGGCCGCCCAGGTGATGCGGGCGTTGTCGATGTCGCGCGTCACCTCGTTGTCGGGACAGAGAATGTAGAAATCCCCGGCCGTGAGCCGCTCCAGGGCGAAGTCGATGACCTGCGAGGCCGTCCAGGCGCCGGCCGGCTTATCCGGCGCGCCACGGGTCATACCCGTGAAGGTGAAGCCCGGGATCAGCAGATGGGCGGTGACCAGACAGCCCGGTGTCTCGCGCAGGGTGTGCTGCAGGCCCTCGGTGAGGGCCTTGATGCCGGCCTTGCTGACGTTATAGGCGGTGTCTCCGGGAGGTGTGGTGATCCCCTGTTTGGATCCGGTGTTGAGGATCGCCGCCGGTCGGTTCTGGTCGATCATCGCCTGGGTGAAGGCCTGGACGCCGTTGATCACCCCGCCCAGGTTCACCCCCAGGACCCGGTCCCAGCCGTCACGATTCTGAAAGGCGTTTCCGCCGCCGCTCACCCCGGCGTTGTTCATCAGCAC
Organism: uncultured Caulobacteraceae bacterium; assembly: GCA_903923135.1. Classification (GTDB taxonomy): domain Bacteria; phylum Pseudomonadota; class Alphaproteobacteria; order Caulobacterales; family Caulobacteraceae; genus Acaudatibacter; species Acaudatibacter lapponiensis. Next base: position 18,014 of record CAIXWN010000194.1, read on the forward strand.
GGCCACGTCGCCGAACTGTCCGAAAGTCAGGTCCCTCAGGCCGGCGACCTGGTCGAACTCCGCCACGTCGACCGCCAGGGCGACCACCTCCGCGCCAGGCGCGGCGGCGCGCACCGCCGCAGCGGCCTCGTCGAGGCTATCCGCGTCCCGGTCGGCCATGACCACGTTCAGTCCCAGACCGGCGAACCTGCGCGCCGCAGCCAGGCCGACGCCGCTGGCTGCGCCGGTGATCACGGCGGTGCGACCGGCGGTCAGGGCCGGATGAAGATTCATGCCGCCGGCCGCCGGTCGGGCAGATGACCGGCGAACTCCACCGCCACGGGACCCGTCATCAGCACATGGCCGTCGCTCTCGCGCCACTCGATGGTCAGTTCGCCGCCATCGAGTTCGACCACCGCGGCACGACCGCAAAGACCCCGGCGATGGGCGGCGACGAGAGCGGCGCAGGCGCCGGTCCCGCAGGCCCGGGTCTGGCCGACGCCACGCTCCCAGACTTTCAGGCGGATGTGCGCCGGGCCGACAACCTGGGCGAAACCCACGTTGGTCCGCTCGGGGAACAGCCAGTGATGTTCGACCCGGGGCCCGATCTCGTTGACGGGGGCCTGATCGACGTCGGGGACAAAGAAGACCACGTGCGGATTGCCCATGGCGACACAGCCCGGCGCGCGCAGGCGCTCGTTGACGTCCAGCAGGATTTCCCGGGTGTCCATCTCCCAGGCCAGGGGGATGTCGCGCCATTCCAGGCCGGGTTCTCCCATGTCGATGGTCACCATCCTCTGACCGGCCCGGCTGGCCAGGAGCACGCCGGCTCCGGTGGCGATGCTGGCGGTGTCGCGGCCAGAGGCCTCCATCAGCAACCAGCCGACACAGCGGGTGGCGTTGCCGCAGGCGTCCACTTCGCCGCCGTCGGCGTTCCAGATCCGCATGCCGGCGTCGGCCCGGTCGGAGCGGGTCACGGCGATCAACTGGTCACAGCCCAGGCCGCGGGTCCTGTCGGCAATGGCCCGGGCCTCGGCGGGGCTCGGGTCGAACGGCGCCTCGTCCGCCGCCACGACGACGAAGTCGTTGCCGAGCCCGTTCATCTTGAGAAACGGAAGGGTCATGAGGGTGTGATAGCCGTTTTCGCGGTGAAAATCATCGCCCGCGATTGGACAGGCCCGCCACCGCGGGGCAGTCTGGAGGCATGGACGCCCCGGCCCTTCTTGCGCTCTACGACGCGACGATGCGGGCCGACCCACCCTCCGCGGTCGGCGTCGCCGACGCCTGGGCCGGCCCGGTGCTTAGACGCTCCGGCGTCGGAGATATGATCGAGTACTGGTCGTTCCAGGCCGCCGACACCGTCGAGGCCGTCGTGGCCGAGGCGGCTCACGCCCGCGGCCGGGGCCGGTCCCTGGCATGGAAAGTGTTCAGCCACGACGGCCCCGGCAACCTGCAGACCGCCCTGGCGGAGGCCGGTTTCAACCCCCAGCCGGCGGAGACCTTCATGGCGTTCGACCTGACGGCCCCGTTTGACGCCGGCGACGGCCGGGCGGCGATCAGCCTCCGCCGGGTCGTCGACGCCGGCGGCCTCGCCGACGTTGTCGCACTGCACGCGGCCGCTTTCGGCGTGGCCAGTCCGGCCCTGGCCGCCGAACTGGCCGAGCGCCTGACAGACCCTACCCTGGCTATCTATGTTGCCTGGGTCGACGGACGCCCCAGGGCGTGCGGGCGCCTCGAGGCGCCGCCGGGGCGCCCCTTCGCCGGACTGTACGGCGGCGGCGTCGAACCGGGGTGGCGGGGGCGGGGCCTCTACCGCGCCCTGGTCTCTGTCCGGGCCGAAGAGGCCCGCCGCCGGGGCGCCCGTTACCTCACAGTGGACGCCGCGCCGACCAGCCGGCCGACCCTGGAGCGGATCGGATTCAAGGCCGTGGCGAGCGTGCGGGACTGGGTCCTGTCGGTCTGATCCGGGACAATCCCACCGTCAGACGGCGCGTCCGGCGAACACCTCGGCCAGGAGCCTGCCCTCGGTGGCCCGGGTGGACCCGGCCCGCCAGGCGACCACGATCTCGCGGCTGGCCAGATCAGGCTTCAGGGGTCGAACGTCGACCTGCGCCGCCCGGGCCAGACCGGCCTGAACGGCCATGGCCGGCAGCAGGGTGACCCCCAGGCCCGACCCCACCATCTGAACGAGTGTGGCCAGGGAGGTGGCGGCGAAGCCCTCCTCCTGGGTGGATTTCTGCGGCCCCAGGCCACAGGCCGACAGGGCGTGGTCGCGCAGGCAGTGACCGTCCTCCAGCAGGATCAGGTTCTCGCCGTCCAGCGCGCCGGCCGACACCGTTGGCGAGGCGCACAGGGCATGGCCGCTGGGAAAGGCAGCGAGGAGGTCATCGTGGCTGACATGCGCCCATTCGAGGCCAGAGACATCATAGGGCAGGGCGATGAGGGTGGCGTCGAGCAGGCCGGACTTGAGATCGGCGATCAGCCGCTGGGTCATGTCCTCGCGCAGGAACAGGCGCAGCCTGGGGAAGCGTGTCCGCAGGATCGGCAGGGCAGACGGCAGCAGGAACGGCGCCACCGTGGGAATAACCCCAAGCCGCAGCCGGCCTTCAAGAGGCTGGCCGGCGCTGCGGCAGGCCTGCACCAGATCCTCGGCCTGGGCCAGGATGGCCCCGGCGCGGGCGACCGCCTCGGCCCCGGCGGCGGTGAGAATGACGCCCGAGCGGTTGCGGTCCACCATGGAGGCGCCGAGAATCCGCTCCAGTTCCTGAACCCCTGCCGACAGGGTGGGCTGGGTGACGTGCGCGGCCTCGGCGGCGCGACTGAACGAGCCGTGCTGGGCCAGGAGCTTGAGATACTGAAGCTGACGAAGCGTGGGGAGCATGCACCTTGTATAGATCAGCCCGATCCGAAATCCAGTATGAATTGATCCCGCCTTGGCCGGTCAGGGCGCCTTGCCGGTCTCCGCGACCGCCTTGAGGCGAAGCAACTGCTGGCCGAGCACCCCGTCCACCGGCCCCGCCATCGTCTGCAGGCCGCCGGGCGCGTGACCGCCCACGTCATAGGTCTCGCTGACTGTCGTGGCGTCGCCCTGCGCCTTCAGTGTGAAGGTCAGGTGACCCACCACGCCCAGACCCTGCAGGGGACCAAGGGCGCCCTCGAACCGCAGGGCGGAGGGTGGCCTGATCCAGACCACCACCAGATGGCGAACGCCACCGCCTCCGGGCAGGGTCTCGAGCCATTCGCCGCCGGGCAGGGGGGTCAGGCTGAGGTTGCGCGCGTCGCCGGAGAAGGTGTGCTCGGAAGACCACCACAGGCGCGGTTCGACCAGGATGTCCCAGACCTTCCGGATCGGCGCGTTGACGAGCGCCGTTTGACGGGTGGTGAACCCGTTCGCCTGACTGTCGACAACCTCGGATCGCGCGGCGGGCGAGAGGGCAAGAAGAGCCGGCAGCAGCAGGACGGTCCAACGGTTCATGGCGAGATCCCCTTCTGATGCGGGGATGATGCCGTCAGGCGGGGTCGAACACCAGTGGACCACCCCAGAATCGCTCGGCCAGACCGTTCTGAGGGCCGGGGCGCCCGGTGGTGAGAAACCGCCGCCCGCCCCCGGCGCCGGGCTCGTACTCCGGGTGCCGGGCCAGATAGCGGCCGATCGCCTCGGCCGTGGCGCCGGGCTGGTGGATCAGGGGTGTTCCCGGCGGCAGGGCGGCTCGGAACAGATCGGCGGTGATCTCGTAGTGGGTGCAGCCGAGGATCGCCCGATCCGGGGCGCGGCCGATCCGCCGCGACAGGGCGGCGACATGGCCGTCGATCACCGCCTCCAGCTCGGCCGCGGGCGCGTCGGCCTCGATCAGCCGGGCCAGATCGGGACAGGCTTCGGAGAACACCGCGACGTCCTGGCGGCGCTTGTCGATCTCGATCTCGTAGACCCGGCTGCGGGTGGTGGCGGGCGTCGAGAAAATGCCCAGCACGTCCAGATGCTCGACCTTGTCGCCCCGCCGTTCGGCCTCGTGCTCCCAGGGCAGGCCCGTGGCCGCCTCGATGGTCGGCACGATGATGCCCAGAACATTCACCGGCCGGCCCAGGGCGCGACGGTAGCCGGGCAACCAGGTCTGCTGCAGGCGGCGCAGCGCCACCGAGGCGGCGGTGTTGCAGGCGAGGACCACCAGGCTGCAACCCTCGGCGAACAGCCGCTCGCAGCCGGCGCGGGTCAGGTCGACGATCTCCTCGCCGGGGCGACCGCCATAGGGGGTGTTGGCCTGATCGGCCAGGTAGACGAAATCGGCGTCAGGAAGCCCCGCGACCAGAGCGTGATGGACGCTCAGGCCCCCGATGCCGGAATCAAAAACGCCAATGGCCATGGCCGCCGTTTATCGACCCGGCGCCGTCGCGTCCATCCGGGGGGTGGGTGCCGCCAAGGCCCGCCACGCATACCAGAGGCTCTTGTGCAACTGGCCCAGGAAGGCGGCCGGAAAGCTCAGGGCAATGATCGCCTCGGGAATCAGCCGGCCCGGGGGCGTCCAGAACTGTCTAATGCGCACCCATGCGTCCTGGACATCGGCTATGGCGATGGCGCTGGTCAGGGGCGAGCCCAGCCAGGCCTGACCGATCGCCCACAGGGCCGTCAGGCTGACGAAGAGGCGCGCGGCGGCGTAGGTGCGCGCCTCGCCAGGTCGCCAGAGCATCGCCGCGCCGACGCCGACCTGGGCAAGCGCATAGACCAGAACCGGCGTGAAGACGGCGGCCTTGACGGCCTGCCAGTCCAGCCGGGCGAAGGCGCCGAAGATCGCGGTCTCGGGGTCCGCCTGGCCCGCCCCGGCGAAGAAATGCAGCAGCCCGACCCACCACAGGGTGAGCACCGCCCCGCTGGCGATCCACAGCAGGGGGTTGGCCGGCCCTTCCGGCCGCCGGCGACGGCTGGGGCCCCGCCAGGGTTCCCGGGGTGTCACAGGCGCGGCCGACGCCGCGCCGGCGCGTCGCAGCAGGCCGTCCATCAGCGGCAGGGGATCGAGCGCCAGGATCTCCAGCACCGGCAGGTCGCGAACACGCCAGGAGTCCAGGAAACCGAGCCGCACCTGGTAGTGCTCGATGACCAGCGCCGCGATCGACGCCAGGCCCACCAGGGTCACGGCGCCGTCCACCGCCGAGCGGAACGCCGCCGCCAAGGCGTGGCCGAGGTCGCCCTCCCCGCGCGCCAGGACCACGACGAAGACGATCGCCGAGATGGCCAGCTGCAGCGTCAACGCCGCACGCACGACGAAGAGATAGTAGGGAAACAGCTTCGGCCCGACCAGCTGGCTGGGTCCCCGACGATACCGGGCGGCGACCTCAAGGGGATGGCCGACGGCGCGGAGTTCGTTCTCCACTTCCGCCGCGTCCGGCCGGCGGCCGAGAACGGTCGCCCGCGCCTCGAGCCGGTCGAGGATCATTCCGCGCAACTCGGCGACAATGTCGTCGCGGTCGGTTCTGGGCAGCTGGGCGGCGATGGCCCGCAGATAGGCGTCGACGAGGTCCATGGCCCGTCCTCCTTCAGGTGGTCTTGTCGAAGATTCCGGCGAGCGAGGCGCTGATGCTGCGCCACTCGTCGAGCAAACGCGCCAGCATGGTCTCGCCCTGCGGCGAGAGCCGGTAGAAGCGCTTCCGGCGACGGTCTTCCTCCCGCCACTCGCTGACCAGAAGTCCCTGGGTCTCCAGACGCCGCAACAGGGGGTAGAGGGTGCTTTCCTCCATTTCCAGCCCATCGTCGGCGAGAGCCTGGCGCAGGGTGTATCCGTAACGCTCCTGGCGCAGCCGGGCGAGCACGGCCAGAACCAGGGATCCGCGCCGCAGCTCCATCCTCAGGCTCTCGTAGAGGTCGTCCTCGATCGGCATGAATCCCTGTCCGCCACATAGTGTATGACATACAGTGTGTGGCGCCCATGATCTCCTGTCAAGGCCTTCGCGGATGCACGCTGTGGCGCCCCATGACGCAGCGTGAGTTTCCGCCTAGAGTCGCCTGATGAGCCGCAGCCAGGAGACACGCATGGATCGACGCAGCTTCCTGGCGGCCGGAACCGCCGCCACCGCCCTCGCCGGAGTCCCCTTCATGAGCCAGGCCGCCGCCTCGACCCTGCCGATCCTGGCGGCCTGGACCGGCCCGCACTACGGCGCCCCACCGTTCGACAAGATCGCCGTGGCCGATTTCAAACCGGCCTTGCTGGCGGCGATGGAGGAGAACCGCGCCGAGATCGCGGCCATCACGGCCAGCACGGCGCCGGCGACCTTCGCCAACACCATCGCGGCCATGGAAGCCTCCGGCCGGACGCTCAACCGCGTCGGAGCGATATTCGGGGTGTGGACCTCCACACTCAACGACAAGCCCATGCAGGCGGTGGCCCAGGAGATGGCTCCTATCCTCGCGGCCTTCCAGGACGAGGTGGTGCAGAACTCGGCCCTCTTCGCGCGGGTCAAGGCCGTCTACGACGCCCGAGAGACCTCCGGCCTGACGCCGCAGCAGAAGCGCCTCACCGACGTGGTCTACCGCCAGTTCGCGCGACAGGGCGCCGCCCTGTCGCCCGCGGACAAGACGCGGCTGGCGGCGATCAATCAGCGGCTCGCCACCCTCTCCACCACCTTCAGCCAGAACGAACTGGCCGACGAGGAAGGCTACGCCCTGACCCTGACCAGCGAAGCCGATCTCGCTGGCCTGCCCGCGGCCATCGTCGCAGGCGCCGCCGCGGCGGCCAAGGCCAAGGGGCTGGAGGGCAAGTGGCTGATCACAAACACCCGCTCCTCCATGGAGCCGTTCCTCACCTATTCCACCCGCCGGGACCTGCGCGAGCAGGCGTTCAAGCTGTGGGCCTCGCGCGGCGACCATGAGGGACCGCACGACAACAATCCGCTGATCAGCGAAATCCTCAGCCTTCGCGCCGAGAAGGCCAAGCTGCTCGGCTTCGCCACCTTCGCCCACTGGATCACCGACGACCAGATGGCCAGGACACCGGACGCGGCCATGGGCCTGATGCTGAAGGTCTGGGCGCCGGCCAAGGCGCGCGTGGCCCAGGAGGTGGCCGACATGCAGGCTCTGGCGGACGTCGAGGCGCCCGGAACCCGGATCGAGGCCTGGGACTACCGCTACTACGCCGAGAAGGTCCGCAAGGCGAAATACGATCTCGATGAGAGCGAGATCAAACCCTACCTGCAGTTGGATAAGCTGCGCGAGGCCATGTTCTGGGCCGCCGGCCAGCTCTACGGCTTCGAGTTCGCGCCGGTGACGGACCTCCCCGTGGCCCAACCCGACATCCGCACCTTCGAGGTCCGCCGCGGAGGCCGCCAGATCGGCCTGTGGTATTTCGACCCCTACGCCCGGGCCGGAAAGCAGTCCGGCGCCTGGATGAGCGAATACCGTCCGCAGGAACGATTCGCCGGCGAGGTCACGCCCATCGTCTCCAACAACGCCAACTTCGTGAAGCCCGCGCCGGGCGACCCCCTGCTCGTCTCCTGGGACGATGCGGTGACCATGTTCCACGAGTTCGGCCACGCCCTGCATGGCCTCAACTCCGACGTGGACTATCCGACCCTCTCCGGCACAAACGTCGCGCGGGACTTCGTCGAGTTCCCCAGCCAACTCAACGAACACTGGCTGCCCACCCACGAGGTGCTCACCCGCTTCGCCCTGCACTACAAGACCGGCGAGCCCATGCCGGACGCCCTTGTGGCCAAGATCAGGAAGGCCCACACCTTCAACAAGGGCTTCGACACGGTCGAATATCTGGCGTCGGCCATCGTCGACATGAAGGCTCACCTGGCCGGGGCGACGCCGATCGACGCCCGCGCCTTCGAGGCCGCGACCCTGAAGGAGATCGGCATGCCGCGCGAGATCGTCATGCGTCATCGCATGCCGCATTTCGGGCATATCTTCGCGGGCGAGGGCTACGCCGCGGGCTACTACGACTACATCTGGGCCGACACCCTCACGGCCGACGCGGCCGAGGCCTTCGCCGAGGCGCCGGGCGGGTTCTACGACAAGGCGGTGGCCAAAAGCCTGCACGACTGCATCATGAGCGTGGGCAACACCATCGAGGCGGCCGAGGCGTTCCGCCGTTTCCGCGGCCGGGACGTGACCATCGACGCCCTGATGCGCGACCGGGGCTTCCCCGCGCCCGCCAAGACCTGACCCGCCGGGGCGGGGGCCGTGCGGATCGCCATCATCGGCTCCTCGGGGTCCGGGAAATCGACGCTCTGCCGGCGCCTCGGCGAGCGGCTGGGCCTGCCGGCCATCGAACTGGACGCCCTGAACTGGGAAGCCGGCTGGCGAAATCTGTCGCTGGAGGACCCAGAGGAACTGACGCGGCGCGTCCAGTCGGCGATCCTTGCGCCCGGCTGGGTGACCGACGGCAACTACCGCGCCGTCCTGCCCCTGATCCTCGCCCGCGCCACCGACCTGATCTGGCTCGACTACAGCCGCTGGGTGGTGATGAGTCGCGTCGTCCGCCGGTCCGTGTCGCGGGCGCTCTCGGCCAATGAGCTATGGCCGGGCACGGGCAATCGGGAAAGCTGGCGCCGATGGCTCGACAAGGACCATCCGATCCGCTGGGCCTGGGACACCTATGACCGGCGCAAGACGCAGTACGCGGCCCTGTTCGCCGACCCTCGACTGGCGGCGGTGCGCAAACACCGCCTGCGCCGCCCCTCGGACGCGACCACCCTGGTCGAAAGCCTCGGCCGGGCGCAGGATGGGCGGCACTGAAGGCTGGACCCAGGGGGAGCGGACCATGCTGCTGATCATCGCCGCCGTTGTCGTGGCCGGGACCCTCGGATCCCTCACTGACTGGCTGTTCATGGGCGTGCTGTTCCACGACGCCTATAACGCCCATCCCGAAGTGTGGCGTCCCGGAATCCGCGACGGAGCGGACAAGGGTGCGATCATCGCCTCGTCCCTGCTGGGCTATCTGATCACCGCCGCGGTGGTTGGCCTGTGCGTGGTGGCGCGGGTCCACGGGATCGGCGGCGGCCTTGTGATCGGCGCCCTGGCCTGGCTCGCCGGCCCCCCGGTCGTGATCATCGTCAACGGCCTGTTCATCAAGATCGACCCGCGGATCACCGCCGCCCATTGCCTGGGCTATGGCGCGCGCATGCTGCTGGCGGGCCTGGCCGGCGGCCTGGCGCTGGGGCCGCTGGCCACACACTGACGCCACTGCCGCCCGGGCAAAGAAAAACCCCCTTCCCGAGACGGGAAGGGGGTCATTCAGTCGTCCAGAAGATGCGGGACTATTCGGCCGCCTGCTTGGGCGTGTAGCCGAGGATGGCCTTGACTTCGAGGTACTCGGTGAAGGCGTGATCGCCCCACTCACGGCCGTTGCCGCTCATCTTGTAGCCGCCGAAGGGAGCCATCATGTCCCCGCCGCCGCCGTTGATCGACACCTGACCGGCGCGCAGCTTCGAGGCCACTTCACGAACCTTGGTCATGTCGGTCCCGGAGATGTAGGCCGCCAGACCGTATTCGGTGTCGTTGCCGACCTTCACCGCCTCATCAACGGTTTCATAGCCGAGGATGGAGACCACCGGGCCGAAGATCTCTTCCTTGGCCACGGTCATGTCGTTGGTGACGTTGGCGAAGACGGTGGGCTTCACATAGAAGCCCTTGTCCAGACCTTCCGGACGGCCGACGCCGCCGGTAACCAGGGTCGCCCCTTCGTCGATGCCGGCCTGGATCAGCTTCTGGATCTTGTTCCACTGGGTGCGGTTCACCACCGGGCCGATCTGGGCGTTGCCGTTGGGATCACCCACCGTGGTCGACTCGGCGGCTTCCTTGGCGATGACGATCACCTCGTCCATCTTGCCCGACGGCACGAGCATGCGGGTCGGTGCGTTGCAGGACTGGCCGGAGTTCTGCATCACGTGCTTGACGCCGCCGCCGACGGCGCTCGGCAGGTCCGCGTCCGGCATGATGATGTTGGGGCTCTTGCCGCCCAGTTCCTGAGCAACGCGCTTGACGGTGTTGGCGGCGGCCTTGGCCACCTCGATGCCGGCGCGGGTCGAGCCGGTGAACGAAACCATGTCGATGCCGGGGTGGCTGGAGATGGCCGCGCCCACGTCCGCGCCCAGGCCGTTGACCAGGTTGAAGACGCCGGCCGGCACGCCCGCGGCGTGCATGACTTCGGCCCACAGGATGGCCGAGAACGGCGACTCCTCGGACGGCTTGAGCACCATGGTGCAGCCAGTGGCGATGGCCGGAACGACCTTGCAGGCGATCTGGTTGATCGGCCAGTTCCAGGGCGTGATCAGGCCGCAGACGCCGATCGGTTCCTTGACGATGCGCGTCGGGCCGCGGTCTTCCTCGAACTTGTACTCCTTCAGCACCGCGATGCCGGTGGCGATGTGGGCGATGCCGATCGGCGCCTGGGCCCGTTGCGCCAGGCTGGCCGGGGCTCCCATTTCCTCGGTGATGGCGTGGGCGATGTCGCCGAAACGCTTCTGATATTCGGCCTGGATGCGTTCCAGCAGGTCGATGCGCTCCTCCCGGGTGGTCTGGGAGAAGGTTTCGAAAGCCTTGCGGGCGGCGGCGACGGCCTTGTCCACGTCGGCGGCGGAGCCAGCCGAGATATGGCCACAGACTTCTTCGGTGGCGGGGTTGATCACATCGAGGCTCTTGGGGGTGACCGGATCAACCCATTGGCCGTCGATATAGAATTTCATGTACTCGCGCATTCGGCTCTCCCTGGCGTGGTGATTTGGCGGACCCCACGGTTCCTCAAGGGGCCTCTTCCGCAGGCTATATGAGTGATCGCGGTTCATACGGAAAGGCCTCTTGAGCATGGCCCGGGCGAATCCCGCCGGCCGGCGCGCTTGCGGCGGCGCCCCGCCGCCGCTAAACCGACGCTGCCATTCCATCTGGACACGGTTTCGGAGCTCTATTTCATGGTCGCCATCGGGGTCATCCTGCTTTTCGTGGCCGCCTTCGCGGCGCTGAACCGGATCGAGTTCGGCCGCTTCGATTGACCGCCGCATGAACGATCGGGGCTGGGCCCTGGTCACGGGCGCGGCCCGCAGGGTGGGCCGCAGCCTGGCGCTGTGCGCCGCCGAAGCCGGCTATGATCTCGTCGTCCACGCCCGGCATGCCGAAGACGGCGCGGGGACCGCCGATCTGGCCCGCTCGCTGGGCCGCCGGGCCCTCACCGTCGGCGGAGATCTCGCCGACCCCCGTACCGCGGCCGGGTTGATCGCCGCGGCGCCCGAAGCGCCGACCCTGTTGGTCAACTGCGCCTCGCTGTTCGAGCGAGACGCAATCGAAACCCTTACCCCCGGCGGCCTCGACGCCGCCTGGGCCACAAATCTGCGGGCCCCTGTGCTGCTCGCCCAGGCGTTCGCCGCCGCCCTCACGGCGCCGCGGCGCGGCCTGATCGTCAACATCCTCGACCAGCGGGTCTGGCGGCTCAATCCTCAGTTCTTCAGCTACACCCTTTCCAAGGCGGCTCTGTGGACCGCCACCCAGACCCTTGCCCAGGCCCTGGCGCCCCGCATCCGGGTCAACGGCATCGGCCCTGGACCGACTCTGGCCTCGATCCACCAGACGCCCGAGATCTTCGCCGCCGAAGCCGCCGCCGTGCCGCTGGCCGCCCCGGTCGATCCCGCCGAGATCGCCGGAGCCCTGCGCTACCTCATCGACGCCGTATCGGTGACCGGCCAGATGATCGCCGTGGACGGCGGCCAGCACCTGGCGTGGCGCACCTCGGACATCATCGGTGACTGAGCCCCTTGCCCTGGAACCGCGCTGCCTGTCGGCGAAGGTGTTCGTGCGCGGACTGACCGTCGAGGCCGAGATCGGCGTCCACGCCCACGAGAGGGGCCGCCGTCAGCCGCTGATCATCGAGGTGGAACTCGACCTGGTCCCGCCGGTCTGGCGTTCGATCGGCGAGACAGTGAACTATGAGCGCGTGGTGGAGCACGCCCGCGCCCTGGCTGCGGGCGGCCATGTCGGCCTTGTGGAGACCTTCGCCTGGCGCCTGGCCAGGGCCTGCCTGGCCGAGGGCCGGGCCCGACGCGTCCGCGTGCGGGTGGAAAAGCCTCTCGCCCTGGCCCCCCATGCGGATGCAGCGGGGGTGGAGATTGTTCTCGAGCGGGACTAGCCTGGGCCGGACCACAGGAGGGGGTGATCGTGAGCCAGTCTCTGGAACCAACGCCGCCGGCGTCGCCCCTGGCGGACGAGCGCCAGATGGCGCTGATCATTTACATCCTGTTCCTGGCGCCGCTGGGCGGCCTCACCCACGTCATCGGCTTGCTGCTGGCCTATGTCGCCCGGGACAAGGCGCCGCCCTGGCTGCAGGGCCATTACACCTATCTGATCGGCACCTTCTGGATGGGCGCGCTGTACTTCGTCATCGCCCTGGTGCTGTGCGCCCTGCTCATCGGCTTCGCCCTGCTGCCACTGGTGTTCCTGTGGTTCATCATCCGCTGCGGCGTCGGCCTGTTGCGGCTGTTCAGGGGCGAGGCGATCCCCAACCCCAACACCTGGACGATCTAGAGCCCTTCCCGATCTGATTGCAACAATCAGATCGGATCAGAAGGGCTCTAAATATTTGATTC
>CAIXWN010000195.1 GCA_903923135.1 uncultured Caulobacteraceae bacterium
CGCCGGCGGCGTCGCCCTCCACCGGCGAGAGGGTGGCGACGATCTGGCCGGCGGCGACGCTGTCACCCACCGCCAGGGGCAGGACCTCACTGACCACGCCGGCGCAGGGGGCGACCACGGCGGTCTCCATCTTCATGGCGCTGACCACCATCAGGGTGTCGCCGGCGTGCACCCGCGCGCCCGGCGTCACCGTCAGCTCGATCACCACGCCGGGCATGGGGCATTCGACCCCCGCCTCGCCCTCACGCACCTCGAGGGACGCGGCGGTGACGACGACCGCCGGGGCCGGAGACAGCCGTCCCAGCGCCAGGGCCTGCTGTTCAAGCAGGGCCAGGGAGCCGGTCGCCGTCGGCGCCGCGCCGACCGGAGCGGCCAGGTCGGGGGCCTCGGCCAGCAGGGTGGTGCGGGCGTCGCCGGCGATGACCGCGGGATGGCGCAGGATGGCGTCCAGCTGGCGCAGGTTGGTGGGCAGACCGGCGATGTGGAACTCGGCCAGGGCCCGCGTCGTCCGCTCGAGCGCCGAGGCGAGGGTTCCGGTGGAGCTGGACTGGCCGATCAGCTTGGCGAACATCGGATCGAACTGCGGCGGCGGCGCGTAGCCGAGGTAGCCGCAGGAATCCACCCGCACGCCCGGGCCGGTGGGCTCGTGATAGGCGGTGAGCACCCCGGCGCCCTGGGCGACGATGCGGGCCTGGACGGCGTAGCCGCGCGGCGCCCCCACGGCCGCCTGGTCGGCGAGGCCGAGGTCGGCGAGCGATTCGCCGGAGGCGATGCGGAACTGCGCCTCGACCAGATCGACGCCGGTCACCTGCTCGGTGACGGTGTGCTCGACCTGGATGCGCGGATTGCATTCGATGAACACATGCTCGCCGCGCTCCGGATCGACCAGGAACTCCACCGTGCCGGCGTTCACGTAGTCGGCCGCCCGGGCGAGGCGGATGGCGTCGGCCAGGATGCGCGCGCGCAGCGCCGGATCGAGAGCCGGCGCCGGAGCGATCTCGATCACCTTCTGGTTGCGCAGTTGCACCGAGCAGTCGCGTTCATGCAGGTGGACCACGCCGCCGCGGGCGTCGGCCAGGATCTGCACCTCGATGTGGCGCGGCCGGGCGATGAGCTTCTCGAGAAACACCGCGCCGTCGCCGAAGGCCGCCCGCGCCTCGCTGCGGCAGCGCTCGAAGGCTTCGGGCAGCAGATCGGGGCTGTGCACCGCCCGCATCCCCCGCCCGCCGCCGCCGGCGGCGGCCTTGACCATGACCGGATAGCCCAGGCCCTCGGCGGCGGCCACCGCGTCGGCGGCGTGAGCCAGCGGTCGGGCGCTGCCGGGAATGATGGGAATCCCCTCGGCCCGGGCCAGATCGCGGGCGGTGGTCTTGTCGCCGAACAGGGCCAGGGTGTCGGGGCGGGGTCCGATGAAGGCCAGGCCCTCGCCGACACAGCGCCGGGCGAACATGGCGCTCTCCGCCAGGAAGCCGTAACCCGGGTGCACGCAGTCGCAGCCGCTCTCTTTCGCGGCGGCGATCAGGCCTTCGATGTCGAGATAGGCGGCCACCGGATCGGCCTGGGCGGTGGGCGGCCCGGCCAGAAGGCGGGTGTGGGTGGTGGCGCGGGTGTGCAGCGAAAGGGCGTCGGCGGCGGCGTGGACGCTCACCGATTCCACCCCCAGCGCCGCCGCCGCCCGGGCGATGCGGATGGCGATCTCGCCGCGGTTGGCGATCAGGACCCGTTTGAACACGGCGAACTCCCTTTTATGGTTTTGGGGTTGAGTGCACGCATTCCGCGAGGGCGCGTCAATGGTCCTCGGGGGCCGTCGGCGATGATCGGGCGCGGGCCTGAGGTTCACCTTGCCTTTGGCGGCCCCATGGCTTAAGAACCCGCGCTTCGTTTGAACGGCCTGGCCCGAAGGCATGCCATGGCGGTTCTTGACATGCGACTCTTACAGAGGACGGCGCCCGCCAGCCGGGGCCGATGCGAAATGCCCAAACTGAAGACCAAGTCAGGCGCGAAAAAGCGCTTCAAACTGACCGCGACCGGAAAGATCAAGGCCGGCGTGGCGGGTAAACGGCACCGGCTGATCAGCCACAGCGCCAAGTACATCCGCCAGCAGCGGGGCACCAAGGTGATGAGCGCGTCCGACAGCCGCACGATCCGCGCCTACATGCCCTACGGCCTGTAAAGACACACCGGAGCATAGAGACAAATGGCCCGCGTCAAACGGGGCGTCACCGCCCACGCCAAGCACAAGAAGGTTCTCGAGCAAGCCAAGGGCTTCTGGGGACGCCGCAAGAACACCATCCGCGCCGCCAAGGCGGCCGTGGACAAGGCCGGACAGTACGCCTACCGCGACCGCAAGGTGCGCAAGCG
>CAIXWN010000196.1 GCA_903923135.1 uncultured Caulobacteraceae bacterium
CAGCAGACGTTCAAGCTATTGCAGACCTTGCGGTCGAGGGAATGGAAGACTGCGGCGTGGAAACGCTGCGTATCGGCGTCGGCGGCGGCGATGATCCACGCGCCCCCCGTGCCGTGCAGGCTGACGGGCGTTCCCGCCGCGCGGGCGATGGCGCCCAACTGAGCGACGGCGGGACCCGAGCCGCGCGCCACGGCCAGCGCCAGGCGCGGGTCGGCGAACATCGCCCAGCCGGCGGCGTGGGCGGCGGATTCCACCAGCACGGCCGCGCCGGCGGGGAGGCCCGCGGCGGCGATGGCCGGGTCCAGCGCCTCGCGCACGATGGCCTGGGCGGTGCCAAGCGCGTCGGAGCCGATGCGGAAGACCACGGTGTTGCCGCCGCGGATCACCCCGGCGGCGTCGGCGAAGACATTGGGCCGGCCCTCGAAGACGAAGCCCACCACCCCCAGGGGGGCGGTGACCTGCTCCACCATCCAGCCGTCGTGGTCGACGCGCTCCACGGGCCGCTCCCGGCCGGCGGGCATGTCGCGCCAGGCGCGCAGGCCGGCGATCATGTCGCGGCGCATGACAGCGGAGGCGACCAGCCGGGTGGTGCTGCGCCCCCGGGCGGCGGCCCGGTCGACGTCGCCGGCGTTGGCCGCGGCGATGGCCGCCCACACCGCCTCGTCCTCCAGGCGCCCGGCGAAGCGGTCGAAAAAGTCGGTGATCTGGGCGTCGGCCACCGCGGCCATGGCGGCGAAGGCCTCGCGGGCCCGGCTCACCGCCGCGGCGGCCACGGCGTGCGTCGTCGCCGGCACGTGCAGAAGGTCGCCGGTGTCCTGCACCACCAGCAGCCGGTCGCCCGGCGCGAAACGCGCGGCCAGGTCGGCGGAGACCAGGCTCACCCGGTCGCCGCCCCAGACGATGGGCATGCCGGCCGTCAGCTGTCGCAGGGTTCGGGTCATCCGCGCCGTTTAGCCAATGGCGCGGCCCTTCCCAAAGACAAAAACGCGGCCGTCCCGATGCGAACGCGGCGCGGCGGCGATTGCGCGGGGCCCGGCGGCGGACTAATCGGCCTGTCGCAACCCTCCGGAGGATCGCCCATGCAGACCCGTGCCGCCGTCGCCTGGAAGGCCGGCGCCCCCCTGACCATCGAGACCGTCGACCTCGAAGGGCCGGGCCCCGGCGAGGTGCTGGTGGAGATCAAGGCCACGGGCATCTGCCATACCGACGAGTTCACCCGCTCCGGCGGCGACCCCGAGGGCCTGTTTCCCGCCATTCTCGGCCACGAGGGCGCCGGGGTGGTGCTGGAGATCGGCGCCGGCGTCACCAGCGTCAAGCCCGGCGACCACATCATCCCGCTCTACACGCCCGAATGTCGCCAGTGTAAGTCGTGCCTGTCGCGCCGCACCAACCTGTGCACCTCGATCCGCTCCACCCAGGGCCAGGGCCTGATGCCTGACGGCACCAGCCGCTTCAGCCTGAACGGCGAGAAGATCCACCACTACATGGGCTGCTCGACCTTCGCCAACCACACGGTGCTGCCCGAGATCGCCCTGGCCAAGGTCCGCGAGGACGCCCCCTTCGACAAGATCTGCTACATCGGCTGCGGGGTGACCACCGGC
>CAIXWN010000197.1 GCA_903923135.1 uncultured Caulobacteraceae bacterium
TGGTGAGGATGATGCCGCCCTTGTTGATGTCGGCGTTCGACATGTAGGGGGCGAAGCGGCTCTGGCGAACGTACTCCTGGAAGTATTTCGTGATCCAGACCTGCCGCTCGGAGGCGGTTGCGAGGGTGGTTTCGGCCATGGCCGGTTACCTTTCTATCGGGTGATGACGCTGGCGAACGCCGCGCCCGGACCTATGGGGATCTCGGACTGAGCGCCCTTGCCGCCCGCGTTGGGCGCGGAGACCAGGGAGCGCGGCGGCGGCGGGGCCGGCGTCGGTGAGGGGGTCGGGGTGGGGGTGGCGACCTGTTCGGCCGGCGCGGCGTTGCGCGAGGCCTTCCAGGCGTTGAATTCCTCAAGTTCGGTGTGCTGCCTGAAGGCTTCCACCGCGACTTGATAGGGGTTTCCGATGATGCCGATCTGGGCCGCCATCTGGGCGTTGAACGCCTTGTCCGTCTCGCAGCGTTCGAAAGCCCACTTGTAGGCTTCCGCCACCGCCGCCTTGCCGTGGTCGACCTCGACGCTCATCCGTTGGGTTTGATCCCTCAGGGCGTAGAGTTCGTTCTGCAGGCGCTCTTCAGGCGCTTGCGGTTCGGCGGGCGTCGCGCGAGCCTGGATTTCGGCGAGTTGCCGCTCCAGGGCTTCGGCGCGCGCCGTGGCCGCCTGACGCTTCTCGCGCTCGTCCAGCATCGCCGAGATCGGCACATGGCCAGGCTCGACGGGTGGAACGGGCGCGGGCGGCGGCGGCGGGTCCGCCGGCGGGGGTTGCTCCTCCACGGCGGGCGCGGGCTCGGCAGGGGGCGAGGCAGAGGCGAAACGCCCGTGCTCATCCCTCATTCGGCCCTCGCCGGCCGGTTCGGCCGCAGCGGGTTCGGACACAGGTTCGCTGACGTCCGGCGTGTCGCCGAACATCGCATCAAAGGCCTTGCTCATCGGTTACCCTCGCCCATGACGCCGGCGGCGCGTGCAGATCAGCGGGTCTGCGGCCCGGTGCGCCCGCATGGCGGCGGCCCATCCGTGAAGATCACGGCCTCTCTCCCCGGCGGCGGGAGGGTTACGCCCGGATGTCAGTCCCCGTCCGGCTGACCGGCGGCGGATTCCTGTTGCTCGGCGGCGGCGTCCTGCGCCGTCTGCTGCATGTGCAGGTCGTGCATCTGGTCGGCCTGCTGCGCCTGTTGCGACTGGGCGAACGCCTGCTGCTGCTGGCCGTGCTGGACGCCCGCCTCCAGGCCGGCGGCGATGTGGTCGGCGTGGGTGGCGTGGGCGTAGGTGAGGGCGTCGGTGACCTTGGCGAAGCCGGCGGCGCCGGATTCCTGCGCCTTGGCCCCGTGAAGCTGGGTGCGGGCCTGGATCTCGCCGATCTTGGCCGCTTCGGCCGCCTGGGCGATCTGCTGCTGTTGCGCCTGGGCCTGGGCCTGCTGGTCGGACGCCTGTTTCAGCTGGTCGAGGATGCCGCGCTTGTGCGGGATGGTGGACAGCTGGATCAGCATGGAAAGCGGGGCCTGCTGCTGATAGACCGGGCTCATCTTCACCAGGGTCAGCAGTTCGCTGAACTGTTCGCTGGCGATGTTGGCGACGTCGTTGGTGGCCTCGATCTCGATGTCCACGTCCATCTCGGCGACGACGTTCCTGTAGCCCAGAACGCCGGGCTGCAGCGTCGGCAGGCCGGTGGCCGGATCGGCGCCCACCGTGGGCGGCCCGCCCGGCACCGGCTGGTTGAGGCCGACGAACTTGGGCGCATCCTCGTCATCAGTGACGCGGATGAACTGCGGGGCCTTCCAGAACTGCTTCGCCCGCGCCCACATCTGGCGATAGACGCGCAGTTCCCAGTCCTCCAGGGCGCCGTAGAGGTTGCCCAGTTCGATCAGGCCGCTCTGTTGCCGCGCCAGCAGCGCCCGGCCGGAGTCGTCATGTTCGTTGCGGCCCAGAACGGCGGGGCTCGGACCCATGCGCTCCAGTTCGCTCTTGGCTTCGGCCATCATCTCGATGTTGCCCTGGAACTCGGCGACGTTGGGCGCCAGTTCCCAGCCATAGGGGATGACGCCATCGGGCCGGGCCGCCTCGCGACGGGCCACGTCGGCGTCGACGTCGATGGCGCTGGGGTCCTTCACCTGGATGCGTGAGGTGGAGAGGATATGCACGCTCTTGGACCGGCGCTTGTTGATCTCGTCCTGAGGCCCGATCATGTCCCAGACCGCGCCGTAGCGGCTGTTGTCGCGCTTCACATAGGCGCTGTGGGCCTCGATGGGGCAGTCCGGCCGGCCCTTGTGGTCGAGGTAAGGGCTGGGGCCTTCCTCCAGCACGTCCGAGCCGGTGAACACGCAGCGCATCCATGCGCCGGCGTCCTTGTAATACATCTCGATGACCAGCAGGCGGCGCATCTTCGGATCGACCCAGACGCCGCCGGCCGCGCCGCCCGTCATCGGCCGGTCCATGAACGACTGCGAGGGCGAGACCGTGCCGGCGCCGCCGTTGTTCACCGCCGATTCGATGGCCGCGCCCTTTTCCGGGTAGAGCGCGGTCGCGTCGTCGGCATACATCCACTTGGCGATGCCGAGGTAGCGCGCATCCTTGAAATCGGCCCGGCGGGCGCGGGGATCGTAGAAGAACTCCTCCCAGCGGATCTGGGTGACCGTCACCTGGGTGTCGCCGTCCACGCCGACCAGCGCCGCCATGGTGCCGGGCACCAGCATATCCTTGAAGCAGTCCTGCTTGGTCCGCTTGAAGCGGTTGAAGTCGGCGATGTAGCGCAGGACATCGGTCGCCGCGTCGGCGGAATCGTCGTCGCCCGGATTGCGCGGCCAGGCGCGGGGATCAGAGCGGCCTTTTTCGGTAACCCCGATGATGCCGTTGATCGCCGGCTTGATGCGGTTGATGACAATGGCCGGTTGTCCGCGCTCGTTCAGCTTGCGCAGCTCGTCGGCCGTGAACTGGTCGGAGTCGTAATAGTCCAGCGCCGTGAGGCTGTGGGCGCGGGCGGTGTAGGTCAGGGTCTCGGATTCGGTGAAGTAGCGTTTGAGGCGGAGGAGGTCGGCGGCGGGGGTGGTGGTCATCGGCGCCTCCCGTCCTCTCGTCGCCCGCCCATCGCCGGGAATGCTCAACTATTGCATATTGCAACATATTGTCGGCCGGTTGTCAAGCCCCGGCGCGCGAGGGGCGGGGTCTGACAGAATCCGGTGGCCGTCGGTTTCACCAGGAGCCAAAGAGTTCCCGGCCGCAATAAAAACAAACTTATTGTCTTCGCGGCGAAACAATGGCCATCAAGGATCACGCACTGATCGGGGGGGGTTACCGAGCATTTGCTCTAAGTACTTTTAGTATCGGACCCCGAAAAATGAAAATCAATCTTTTACTTGGCGCCGCAGCGCTGGCCGGTCTGCTGGCCGGCGGCGCCCAGGCGACAACACTTGTCGTCTCCGACCCTTCATTCGAGAGCGCGCCGCCGGACGGTTATACGGAGGCGGGCTGCGGCGCGGGCTGCGCCTACAGCGCCTCGCCCATCAGCGGATGGTCGACGACCGACAACGCCGGGCAGTTCGAACCCGGCTCGTCGAGCGGCAATTTTGCCTATTTCAACTATGTTCCCGATGGCCTGAACGTCGCCTACTCCAACGGCGGATCGATCTACCAAACCATCGCGGCGACGGCTGTGGCGGGTGACACCTACACGCTCACCCTGGACGTCGGCTCGCGCGCCGACGGGGCCCTGACCACGCCGGTGGAGAACCTCATCGTCAACGGTAACGTCGTCGCCGCGACGGGCGTCGTCGCCACTTCGGGGAACTGGTCGGTCTACACGGCCAGCTACACCGCGGTCGCCGGCGACGCCGGTCATGCCATCGAGATCCAGCTGGTATCTCCCGGCAGTCAGGCCAACTGGGACAACATCACCCTCACTGACACGTCGCCCATCATCGGCGGCGGCGTTCCTGAGCCCGCGACCTGGGCCCTGATGCTGATCGGCGTCGCGGGCCTCGGCGCAACCCTTCGCGCCCGTCGCCGGAGTCTAACCGTCGCGGCCTGACAGCTCCGTCGTCAGTCACCCAACTCCGCCCGCAGCGCAAAAGGCTGCATGATCTCGGGTGGCTTGGCCTGGAACTCGACCCTGCCGGCGCATCCCAGACGCCGGCAGGGCGCCCGGCGGTTCCACAGGCTGAAATCAGGGCCGCGGAGCCTTTCGATCAGGCCAAGGTCGACGGCGATGGTCAGTTTGCAGGTGGCGCAATAGGCGAACACGGCCCAGCCGCCCGCCCGCATGCGCGCCACCGTGTCGGCCTGCCTGCGCCAGGCCTCCGGCGGCCAGCGATCGAAGTTCCTGCGTCCCATGCGGCCGCATGTTCCGTATTTGTTCTCGTCCCGCAAGGGGGTTGATCAGGCGGCCTGGCCCCGATCGGAGCGCGGGTTCAGAGCCCCTTCGCGCGCCGCCAGAGGTCGTAGATCTTTTCGATCTCCTCAGGGCCGATGGAATCGGTCAGGGGGCCCGTGCCGATGCCGGTGACCTGGCAACCGCCATCGATCAGCCCGCACGCTGCGTCAACGGCCTGCTCCGGGGTGGGGTGGCGGCAGATGCGGTCTTCGCCGCCGTCGCGATATTGGACATGCCAAGTCATCGCTTGGGAGCATCGCCCAGGGAAGCGACCCGGACAAGAGGGTGATTCTACCCACGGGGCTTTTTCAGCGCCGGCCCGGCGAGAGGTCGACGCACAATTCGTCAGTTTTCATATTGCAACACACATTTGGCCGGGCGTCAAGCCCTGTCGCCGACGCCACCTTTCGCGGCGCCGTGCGTTTGATCCAGACGCCCTGCAAACCGGAGTCTGATAGATGAGCGAACCGCCAGCCGCGCCGACAGGGCCGGACCTCGGACGCGGCGTGCCCGCCTCCAGCCTCGCCGAGGGGGTCATGCTGCTGGGTCACGTCGGCGGCGAGCCGGTGATCCTCGCCCGCTCCGGGGGCGTGCTGCACGCCGTCGGCGCACTTTGCACCCACTACCACGCCCTGCTCAGCGACGGCCTGCTGGCGGATGGCGTCGTGCACTGCCCCTGGCACCATGCCCGGTTCTGCCTGAAGACCGGCGAGGCCCTCGGCGCCCCGGCCATCGAGCCTCTGACCTGCTGGCGCGTCGAGGACGAAGCCGGAACGATCTTTGTCCGCCACGTCTCCGCGGCGCCCTCGCCCGGCGCCCACGCCCGGCGGCCCGATGCGCCGCGCCGGATCGTCGTCATCGGCGGCGGCGGCGCCGGCTTCGCGGCCGCCGAACGGCTTCGCCGCGAGGGCTATGACGGCGAGCTCACCCTGCTCAGCGCCGACGTCGACGCCCCGTACGACCGGCCGAACTGTTCGAAAGACTATCTTGCCGGCGCCGCGCCGCGGGAGTGGATGCCGCTTAAGGACGCGGCCTACTATGCGGACAACGCCATCGACCTGCGCACCTCGACCGCGGTCCGGTCGCTGGATCTGTCCGGCCGCACTGTGACGCTTCTGGATGGAGCCGACCTGGCTTTCGACGCCCTGATCCTGGCCACGGGCGCCGCCCCCGTGCGCCCGCCCGTGCCCGGGTTCGACAGGCCCAATGTCTACATCCTGCGCTCGCTCGCCGACTGCGAGACGATCATCCAGGCGGCCTCGCACTCGCGCCGTGTCGCGATCATCGGGGCCAGCTTCATCGGCCTGGAGGTCGCCGCCGCCCTGATCGACCGCAAGCTCGACGTCGCCGTCATCGCGCCCGAGGCCATTCCCCTGGCGAAGATCCTGGGCGAGGACATCGGTCGCGCCGTCCAGGCGTTGCACGAATCCGAGGGGGTCGTCTTCTACCTGGGCCGCACGGCCGTCGGCTTCCCGGATGGCAGCGTGGTTCTGGACGACGGGACCGCCGTGCCCGCCGACATGGTGGTTCTAGGCGTCGGCGTCAGGCCTGAGACCGGCCTGGCCATGATCGCCGGTCTGGCCGTGGACCACGGCGTCATCGTCGGCGCCGATCTTCAGACCGCCGCGCCCGGCGTGTTCGCTGTCGGCGATGTGGCCCGCTACCCCGATCCGCGGTCGCCCGGCGTCCTGATCCATGTCGAGCACTGGGCCGCCGCCCAGCGCCAGGGCCAGCACGCCGCCCGGGTGATCCTCGGCCAGGCGGACCGGTTCACCGACCCGCCGTTCTTCTGGTCGGCGCACTACGACATGGTGATCAGCTACGTCGGCCACGCCGAGGGCTTCGACACCGCCCGGGTGGACGGCGACATCGCCGGCGGCGACGCCACCGTACGCTTCACCCGCGAGGGGCGCCTTCTGGCGGCCGCCACCCTCGGCCGCGACATCGACTCGCTGAAGATCGAACTGGACTTCGCGCGCTGAGGCGGAACGCGCCGCCCCGCCAGGGGTTTGTCTCGCACTACGCTCCCACGGCGCCGGGGCTCAGCACGTGCGCCGCCCCTTCCCGCCCCCTCGGAGCCACCCCATGAAACACCAGACGATCTCCACCCAGCCCTTCCTCAGCGACGTCAAGACCCTGCGCGAACGCGCCGCCAGGCATCTCGAACGGGGTGTGACCGGCGAGAGCTATCTGGGCGATGTCGGGCGCACCATCGAGATCCTCCAGGCGGTGCTGGCCACCGAAGTGGTCTGCATGCTGCGCTACACCCAGCACTCCATCGTCGCCACCGGCCTGGCCAGCGAGGGCGTCAAGGCCGAGTTCGCCCGCCACGCCGACGAGGAGCATGAGCACGCCATCGCCGTGGCCAACCGCATCAACCAACTGGGCGCCTCGCCCAACTTCGATCCCAAGGGCCTGGCCAGCCGGTCCGCGTCGGAATACGGCGTTGGCGCCGATCTGGTCGCGATGATCCGCGAGAACCTCGTCGCCGAGCGCATTGCGGTGGACCACTACCGCGAACTGGTGCGCTACTTCGGAAACGACGATCCGGCCACCCGGGTGATGATCGAGGGGATCCTGGCCGTCGAGGAGGAGCACGCCAGCGACATGCTCGACCTGATGACCACGCACGCCGCCTCCCGGCCCTGACAGCGCAGGCGGCCGGCCGGCGATTGTTTGCGACACGGGCAGGAGTCGCCCGTGATCGCCGCCTCTTGGGGCGTGGCCCGGACGGGCGATAGACTGCGCCGACCACGCCGTCCGTCCCGCCCGGTGAGGAGCCCGCCGATGACCGAACGCCCCGCCTGGCTCGCGCCCGCTCTGGCCTACGCCGCCAGCTGGCTGGATTATCAGGTGCGAACCGGCGAACACCCCGGCTGCAGTCTCGCCGTCGCCCTTGGCGGTGAGGTCGTTCTGGACGTCGCCTTCGGCCATGCCGACAGTCCCGCCGGCGAGGCTCTCACGCCCCGGCATCGCTTCCGCGTGGCCTCCCATTCCAAGACCTTCACGGCCGCGGCGATCCTGAAGCTGCGCGAGCAGGGCCGTCTGAAGCTGGACGACCTAGCTGGCGACCACGTCGCTGGCCTGAACCCGGCCGTCGCCGCAGCCACGCTCGGGCAACTGCTGTCGCACACCGCCGGCGTGGCGCGGGACGGACCGGATTGCGCCTACTGGGTGGATCGAGCACCCTTCCTCGACGAGGCCACGCTGCGCGCCGAACTGGGCGAGGCCCCCCCTATCGAGGCCAACACAAGGCTGAAGTACTCGAACCACGGGTTCGGCCTGCTTGGCCTGGTCATCGAGGCGATCACCGGAGAGTCCTATGTCTCATGGATCGCCCGCGAGATCATCGCGGTCGCCGGCCTCGCCGAGACCACCCCGGACGCGCCCCCGCCGGGCGGCGCACCGATGGCCCGCGGGCACGGCGGCAGGGCGATGCTGGGGCGGCACCTGGTGTTTCCGGGCGA
This sequence comes from uncultured Caulobacteraceae bacterium, assembly GCA_903923135.1. Lineage (GTDB taxonomy): Bacteria > Pseudomonadota > Alphaproteobacteria > Caulobacterales > Caulobacteraceae > Acaudatibacter > Acaudatibacter lapponiensis. The sequence goes on from CAIXWN010000197.1 coordinate 7,831, forward strand.
CCAGCCCACCGACGCCCTGGCGCCGGCGACAGGCTTCGTCAGCACCGCGGCCGATCTCGTCCGCTTCTTTGGCCAGCTGTCTCCCACCGCCGACAGCCAGGTTCTCTCGGTCGCCAGCCGTCGGGAAATGACCCGGCCGCAGTGGAAGGACGCCTGGTCGCCCGCGCCGCTCAGCTATGGCCTCGGAACGATCAGCGGCGACTTCGGCGGCTGGGCCTGGTTCGGTCACAGCGGCGGCTTCCAGGGCTACATCACGCGCACCCTGGTGGTTCCTGAACAGGGGTTGGCGATCGCCTGCCTGACCAACGTGATCGACGGCATGGCCCATGCCTGGCTCGACGGTGTTCTGGGCATCCTCAAGCGGTTCGCCGAGGCAGGTCCGCCTATCCCGGCCCTGGCCGACTGGACCGGTCGCTGGTGGAGCGTGTGGGGCGCCACTGACCTTGTGGCCGTCGGCGACACGGTCGTGCTGGCCACGCCCGCCCTCCTCACCCCGCTGCTCAAGGCCAGTGAAGTCGCCGTGTCGGCGCCGGACGAAGGCCGCATCAGCCAAGCCGGAGCTTTCGCCAGCTTCGGCGAACCGGTGCGGCTGATCCGGGACGCTGGCGGCTCGGTGACCGAGGTTCAGGTGGCCGGCGGCCGCCTGGTCGGGCAGGACGCGCTGGCGGCGGAACTGCTGCGCCGGTACGGGTCGACGTCGCCATCCGGCGACTGACCGCTCGCCCTTGCGCCACCTGCGTCCCGGGCGAGATTTTCTCCCGCCCGGCCTGCGAAACCGTGAATTGTTTCGCGCCTGTTCCCCCCCCGATGATGGATTTTGTAACAATTATCACGATTTCGTGATCGAATTAACGATGATTAACAACCTTGGTCGTGTTGACACCCCCCTGCGCCCGCCTGAAATTCAAATTCTAAATGTTAACGAATAGCGACCTCGAAAACCCATTCGCGTAACAATTGGATCAAGGGGCCACAGTATGCGTACCGACACCGACCCTCGAACCGTCAGCGCCAGGCGCGGCGCCCGGTTCTCCATCGTCTCCGGAGCTTCCGTTCCCGACGCTCTGCGCGCCGCGGCCGACATCGTCGCCGACGCCACCTTCGGCAACCTCTATCGCTCGGCGATGACCGTCCTTCTGACGTGGGTGATTGTCTCCGAAATGGTCGCCGGAGGCAGCGCCGCTTCGCCGCCCCTGGCCCTGATCGTCCTCACCGGCTTCTACTACCTGACCCTGATGATCAAGTCCGACATGACCCGCCGCTCGGTTATCCAGCGTCGCATCGAACCTCGCCGCGCCAACGTCCTGCGCCGGCTCCGGGGCTCGCCGGTGGCGATCTGAACGCCGCGGCGGCTTGCCGCCGCACCGGGCCTCAAGCTTTGAAAACCCCGTCGTAAGGCGGGGTTTTTTATGGCGCGCGATGGGGAGCGCCTGCGTGACTTCAAGCGCGTCGACCTCTGCGTTAAGGGTGCCGGGATGCCCCCTCCCTACGCCAGCGACGTCGAGATTGAACGGATCGGTCTGGGCCTCCTCGGCCGAACCCTCCCCAAGGCGCAATGGACCCACGCGGCTCATTTCGCGGCAACCCTGTGGCTGATGCGCCACCGCCCCGATCTCGGTCTCGCGAAAAACCTGCCCGGCGTCATCCGCGGCTACAATCTGGCCAGCGGCGTGCAGAACACCGACTCCGGCGGCTACCACGAGACCATCACCCAGGCCTCGATCCGGGCGGCCCGTGCTTTCCTGGACCGGTTTCCCCCCGACGAACCACTGCTCGCGATCATCGAGGCGCTCATGAACTCGCCTCTGGGCGACAAGGCCTGGCTCCGCGCCTATTGGACCGATCAGCGCCTGTTCAGCGTCGAAGCCCGCCTGACATGGCTCGAGCCGGACATTCAGCCCCTGCCATTCTGAACACCATCGTCTCGTCGGCGCCTGCCTGGCGCCCCCTATCGCGCCAGGGCCTTGGCCTTCGCCTCGTCGGCTGCGGCGCCGGCGAGGTCGCCCAGCTTGCGCCGCGCCTCCGCGCGCTTTGACCAGGCGCGGCTGCGGCGGGGATCGGCGGCGATGGCCGCGTCGAGATCCTGGGCGGCGGTCACGTAGTCGTCCAGGCCCAGATACACATCGCCTCGTTCCTCCAGCGTCTCGGCGTCGCCCGGCTGGGCCTTCAGGGCCGCATCCAGATCCCGGATCGCCCGATCGTCGTGGCCCTGATCGACGAACACCAGGGCTCGGTCGTAGAGGGCCGCGGGGTTGGCAGGTTCCTTGCGCAGCGCATGGTCATAGTCGGCGATAGCACGGTCGTTGTCGTTGTTCTGCCAGAGGATCCGGCCGCGATTGATCAGGAGACCGACACTGTCAGGGTCCAGCGCCAGACCCAGATTGGCCTGGTCGAGTGCGGCCTTGCGATCCCCCTTGGCGATCAGGGCGTCGGTCAGGTCGTTGTAGGCGTCTGCATCCTTGGGCGTGAGCTTCACCACGGCGCGGTAGTCTTCCACCGCCCGGTCGAATTGGCCCGAGGCCTGAGCCAGGGCCGCGCGGTCCTGCAGGGCCGAGACATTCGCAGGATCGAGGCCGACGGCCTTGTCGTACTCGGCCCGCGCCCGCGCCGGATCGCCGGCCTTCTCCGCCATCCGGCCCCGACGGTCGTGGAAATCGGCGTCCCTGGGGTATCTGGCGATCGCCGCGTCATAGGCGGTTGCGGCGTTCGCCCAGTCCTTGCGCTCCACAAACGCGATGCCGCGGTCGAGGAGCGCGTCGTGGTTGGCCGGATCAACCGCCAGGGCGGCGGCGTAGCATTTGAGTTCGTCGTCGCTGCGCCCGACCTCGCCATACTCCACGGCCAGGGAAACCAGGGTGTCGGTGTCCTTCGGCATCAGGCTGCGAGCCTTCTCCAGGTCTCTGACCGCCGAGACGTGATCACCGAGGTTGGCATAACGCTGGCCGCGGTTGTACAGGGCGTTGCCGTTGACCGGGTCCAGGCTCAGCACCCGGTCGTAGTCGGCGATGGCGCCTTTGAAGTCCTTGGCGTCCGTGCGGGTCAGAGCGCGGTCGAACCAGGTGTTTTCGTTGGCCGCATCGCTGGCGAGAGCCGCGGTGAAATCCGCCTCGGCCTTGTCATAGGCCTTCATGGCGCGATGCAGCTCGCCGCGGTCGCCCAGGGCCTCGCTGTCTCCGGGATCCAGCTCCAGCGCCTTGTCCAGATCGGCCAGGGCTTCGGCGTGCCTGCCCGCCTCGGTCTCGATGACCCCGCGGATGGTGTAGGCGCGCGCATAGTCGGCGTCTTCGGCGAGCACCTGTCTGAGATCCGCCAGGGCCCTGGCGTCCTGCTTGAGACTGTGCAGCAGCGAGGCGCGATAGACCCGGGTGATGTGGTCGCTGGCGTCCTCGACCAGCATCGCGTCATAGACCTTGAGCGCCTCGGGCAGCCGTCCCCGACGCTCCTCCAGCACCCCGCGGGCCCGCTTCACGCGGTTCGATCCAGGCGTAAGGCGCAGCGCCTGGTCGAGATCGCGCGCGTCGGCCTCGAAGTCGGACTCCAGGCCGTCGAGATCGGCCCGCTGATACCAGGCCTCTCCCGCCTTGGGATCAAGGCGGATGGCGGCGTCGAAATCCGCCCGCGCCCGCGCCCGGTCGCCGCGCTGGTCACGCCAGGCCTGCCCGCGATCGGTCAGGATCGCCGCATTGCCCGGATCCAGGGCGATGGCGGCGTCGAAGTCGGCGAAGGCCCCGTCGACCTGGTTCAGGGCCGCCCGCGTCCGGGCGCGCAGCCACAGCGCCCGGGCCGAGCGCGGCTCCAGGGCCAGGGCCGCCTCGGCGTCCTTCAGCGCATCCTCGTTGATGTCCTCGTTCAGTTCGGCCTCGCCGCGCCCGACATAGAACGGGGCCGGCGGCGAGAGGCCCGGCGCCTGGATCAGGCGCGAGCAGGCGGCGATCCGCGCCTCGTCCTCGCCGTCGGAGTCGCGGCAGAGGACCCCGTCCGCGGGGGTGGGCGGCGTCATCGCCGCCGCGACGCCGGCCGGTGTGGGGCCCGGCGCGGGCGCGCCGCCGGCGGCCGGGGCGACAATGGCCAGGAGGGCCGCCAGGGCGATCGGGGTCACGGCGCGCCTCCCGGCTTCAGAGTCACCCGCGGAGCGACGGCCGCCGGACGCGGCCGGACGAGCGCCACCACGGGCGTACGGCTCAGCCAGTCGGCCGCCGCCTTGCGCACCATGTCGGTGGTGATGGCCGCCGCCGCCGCCTGACGATCGGACGCCTCGCGCATGGTGTCCACGCCCGAGGTCATGGACGCCAGCGCGGAGAGCCAGTAGCCATTGGTCCGCGCCTGCTCGCCCCAGCGGGCCAGTTGCGGCGCGCGCACCGCCTGAAGCTGGGCGTCGGTGAAGTCGCCGCGGGCCAGGGCGGCGGCGGCCTTTTCGATCTCCTGGCGGGCCAGATCCACGTCCGCGGGCGCGGTCTCTACCAGCGCCTGCAGATAGCCCTGGTCGGCGTCGTCCGGCATGGCCGTGGCCGCACTGGGAGAATAGGTCTTGCCCAGATCATCACGCAGACGACGCAGAAGGCTGTCCTGGAGCAGGGCGGCCACCAGGCCGAGCGCGTACTCCTCATTGCGGCGCGCCGGGGTCGCCACATAGAGCGGCCAGAACACGCCCACCATGGCGCGTTCCGGCGGGCCCGCGTGGGTCGCTTCGATCGGCGCCATCGGCGCGGAGGGGAACCGCAGGAAGGTCGTTTTCGCCTGCTCGCGGGGCTTGGGGGGCCGGGCCGGCAGGGCCCCGAGAGACTCCGCGACCCATGTTTCGGCGTCCTTCTCGCTGACGTCGCCGACGATGCTCACTTGCAGCGACGCCTGGGTCAGGGGAGGCTTGAACAGCCTCTCCAGTTCGGATGTCCTGAAGTTCGCCATGCGGGACTGCGGCGGCAGGCTCTCGGGGCCGCCGGGGTCGATCGCTTCGTCCAGGGCCTGATCCATCACCAAGGCCGGGACCGTGTCGAACTTCCGGTACATCGCTGAGACCACGGTGGACAGCAACGGGTCGATGTTGCGGAAGCCCGGGTCACTGACAAAGGCGGTCAGCAGGTGCACCTGATCCCGCAGGCCCGAGGACGGCCCCTCGCCGGTCAACACGAAGGTCTTGACCCCGATGTGGAGGTCGGCGGCCCAGGCGCGATCGGCGAACAGCGCCTGGATGGCGCCAAAGTCATGCCGGCCCAGCCCCCCCAGTTTCAGCAGCAGAGATCCGATCTGGGCTGCGGCGAAGTCGCTGTCGGCGATTTCGCGTCGGCCGGCGCCGAACGCCACCGCCACCTTGGCCTGGTTCTGCTCGAAATCGGTGTGCATGAAATTGAGCACCACGCCGTTGGCGAAGGTCAGGCGCATGTAGTCGGGCGAGTGGAACGTCTCGCGCCGGACCACCTTGCCCGCCCGGCCGAAATCCTCGTAGGCCCATGTCCTCGACGCCGCGGCCACGGCCGGCGTCGGCGGCGTGGGGATGGCGGCCGGCCCTTTGGCGTTCCAGGCCGCCAGGATCGCCGCCCCGGTCACAGGTTTCTGGGTTGTCAGCGCGATGCGCGGACCGGACCCGGACCAGTCGCCGTTGAAGGCCGCCCGGACGTCGGCGGGGGTGACGTCCGCCACGGCGGCGTCGAAGGCGCGGAAGGCTTCGCCCGGCGCGGCCGACACGTCATCGCGCAGACCGTTGGCGGCCAGCGCCGTCGCCAGATCGCGCGAGGCGCGGGTGGCGACCTGGTCCGCCGGGCCTCGATAATAGGAGCGCGCCTCCTTGAGGGCCGCCTCGAGCTCCGCCTCGCTGGGGTCCTCCGCAGTCATACGGGCCAGTTCCTCGCGGGCGCGCGCCAGGGCCGGCTCCCATCGATCCTGACTGGGGGTCACGCCCAGGCAGGCGCCGGCGATTTCGCGGGAGTCCAGCTCGGTCACCACCTCGACCGACAGCATCGACGCGGCGGGGTCCTGGGTGTCGGCGATCAGGCGCTTCTTGAGCACATTGACCCACAGGCTGGTGAGGGCCTTGCGACGAAGCCGGGCCACGTCATCGGGTCCGCGGCCGGGCGCGTCGTGCAGGCGGCAAACCCCGATCGTGGTGATGGCCGTGGCCTCGTTAAGGTTGGTCGCTGTCAGGCCCGGTGTGCCGTCCAGCGGACGGGCTGTTGCGCGGGGCGGCGTGGGTCCGGGCGACCAACCGCCGAAGGTCTCAGCGACACGCGCCTCCAGGGCCTCCACAGGCGCGTCGCCGACCACCGTCACCACCGCATTTCCGGGACGGTACCAGCGGCTGAAGAAGGCCTTGAGGCGCTGCGGCGTCATGGCCGCCAGGCTCGCGGGCGTGCCGATCGGATCGCGGTCCAGGAAGCGTTCGCCCGGGCTGAAGAAGCGCTGCGCCGCCTTGTGGTTCAGGGTGTCGACGGTGATGCCGGCCTCGCGTTCGGCAAGGATCACCCCCCGTTGCCGCGTCGTCTCCGCCTCGGTGAAATCGCCGCCTTCGGCCACCGTGCGCAGCCAGTGGAAGGCCAGTCCCAGCACCTTGTCGTCCGCCCGGGGGATGTCGATCTGGTAGAGGGTCGAATAGAGGCCCGTCTCGGCGTTGCGGTCGTGGCCCCAGGCCACCCCGGCCGCGGCGAAGCTGGCCTCGGGTTCGCTGGCGGGCCCGCCGTCACCGAAGGCCATGTGCTCGACGAAGTGGGCCGCGCCCTGCGCCTCGTCGTCCTCGTCGAAGCTGCCCGCGTTCACACCCAGGCGGATCGAAACACCCCCCGCGGGCCGTGCATTGCGCATCACCCTGTAGCGCAGACCGTTGGCCAGCACGCCGTGGCGGACGGCCGGGTCCCAGGCGATGGCGTTACGGTCGGGCGACGGCGGCGTCGACAGGGCCGGTCCCGCCTCAACCAGGGTCATCAGCAGGGCGAAGCCGATCGCCAGAGCCTTGCTCAAACCCGAACCCCCGACTGACCACCCGACCGGGTCCAGCCTCTCACGCCGCATCGGGGCCCGCCAGTGCGAAAAGACCACAAGGGCCCGTCGAGACGCCTAGAGACAGGCGAGGACGGCGTCGCCCATTTCGCCCGAACCCAGAGAACCGCCAAGGTCGCGGGTGCGGGCGCCGCCGGAAAGGGCGGACTCCACCGCCCCGGTGAGGCGGTCGGCGAGATCGGCCCGCCCGAGCGACCAGCGCAGGGCCATGGCGAAGGAAAGGATGGCGGCCAGGGGATTGGCGACGCCCTGGCCGGCGATGTCCGGGGCCGAACCATGGATCGGTTCATAGAGGCCCGGCGATCCAGCCACGCCGATGGCCGCCGAGGGCAGCATGCCCAGGGATCCGGTGAGCTGCGCCGCCTCGTCGGAGAGGATGTCGCCGAACAGATTGTCCGTGAGGATGACGTCGAACTGCCGGGGGTTCTTCACCAGCTGCATCGCCGTGTTGTCAGCCAGCATGTGCTCCAGGGTCACGTCCGCATAGTCGCGGGCGCGCAGGGCGGTGACCACTTCGCGCCAGAGCAGACCCGTCTCCATGACGTTGGATTTCTCCGCGGATGTGACCTTGTTGCGGCGGCCCCGGGCCAGCTCGAAGGCCACGCGTGAGACCCGCTCGATCTCGGAGGTGGTGTAGACTTGGGTGTCGACACCCCGGCGCTGGCCATCGGGCAGGGTCTCCACGCCGCGCGGCTGGCCGAAATAGACCCCGCCGGTCAGTTCGCGAACGATCATGATGTCCAGGCCCTCGACCACCTCGCGCTTGAGGGTGGAGGCGTCCGCCAGGGCCGGGAAGCAAAGAGCCGGGCGCAGGTTGGCGAAGACACCCATGCCGGAGCGCAGGTTCAGCAGGCCCGCTTCCGGCCGCAGGTGACGGGGGGCGGTCGCCCATTTCGGTCCGCCCACGGCGCCCATCAGCACGGCGTCGGAGGCCCTGGCGAGAGCCAGGGCCTCGTCGGTCAACGGCGTGCCAAGGTCGTCGAAACTGCAGCCGCCGAAGAGGCGCGTCTCGAGGGTCAGTTCGGGCATGATCCGTTCGGCGACGCGCCGGACCTGGGCGGTGACTTCGGGGCCGATCCCGTCGCCGGGCAGCAGGAGCAAGGTGGGCATGGAGTCTCGGATCGTGTTCAGAGGGGGCGTTCGCCGGCGACCTCGTAGGCGATGAGCCGGCGATCCGAAACCCCAAAACCGGGCCAGGCGGCGCGCCAGCGGGCCATATGGTCGGTCAGGGCATGGGCGTCGAGGGCGGCCTGGTCCCGCCACACCTCGAAAACGTGGATCAGGCCGGGTTCGCCGACATCCTCGGCGTAGCCATAGACCCGGCAACCGTCCTCGGCCCGGCTGGCCGTCATCATGGCGATCATGTGCGGACGGAAGTCCTCGAGCCGGTCCGGCGGCACGCGCACCGTGCCGGCGACGACCAGGGTCACGCCAGTTCCAGCCAGGGCTGATCGAGGGCGCGGCGGGCCTCGTAGGCGTCAATGTCCGCCGCCGCCTGCAGGGTCTCGCCGATGGCGTCCAGGCCCTTGAGCAGCTTCTCCTTGCCGCCCGGATCGATGTCGAAGGCGAACACCTGGCCGGACGGCGAGGTGACGGTCTGGGTCTCGAGATCGACGGAGAACACGTGGTTGCCGCCCTTGGCCTCGGCCATCAGCATACGCACCTGCTCGCGCGGAAGGGCGATCGGCAGCAGGCCGTTCTGGAAGCAGTTGTTGTAGAAGATATCGGCGAAGCTGGAGGAGATCACGCACCGCAGGCCGAAATCCAGCAGGGCCCAGGGCGCATGCTCGCGGCTGGAGCCGCAGCCGAAGTTGTCCCCGGCGATCAGCACCCCGGCGCCGGCGAACGCCGGATCGTCGAGCACGAAGCCGCCCTTCGGCCGGCCGTCCGCCTCGAAGCGCAGGTCGTAGAACAGCCCCCGGGCCAGACCCTCGCGATCGACGGTCTTGAGGAACTGTTTGGGGATGATCTGGTCGGTGTCGATGTTGGCCACGTCGAGAGGCGCGGCCTTGGCGTCGAGGCGGGTGAAGGGGATCATGGCGTTCTGCAGGGTTCCGATCGTTCGCGGTCAGTGTCGCATTGCGGCGGTGGAGGACTCAATCCTCATCGCCGCCCAGCATCAGGGCGGGCGCGCCAGGGACGCCGGCGCGGACGGTGAAGACATGGGTGCCCGGCTTTCGGCCGGGGCGCACCGGAGAGACGTCCAGTCCCGCCGCGGCGAGGCGGGCGCGGGCCGCGACCGGGTCGGCCACCCGCCAGGCCAGGCCGGTGACGCGGTCGGGGCCGTCGCCGACCGGAGCCTTGAGGTCGGCGCTGATCTCGACCACGGCGCCGCCGCAGCGGAAGAACATCAGGCGTGTGCCCCACTGGGGGTTGACCCGGTCGAGCCTGAGGTCCAGCCCCAGGCGACCCCCATAGAGAGCCACGGCGCGCTCCGGGTTCGGCGTATGGATGACGACGTGATCCAGGGCGTGCGGCGCGTCGGGCCTGGCGGCGGGCGGCGCCGGCGCGTGATGGGCGACCAGCGAAACGCCGACGCCGTGGGTGGCGGCGCGCGACAGGCCGGCTCCGTCCTCCGGCAGGCCGCGGCGCTCCAGCATCCGCCGGGTCCCGGCCAGATCGTCGACCGCGAAGCCCAGGCTGAACTCCGGCTCGGCGGCGCCAGGGGTGATCTGCAGGGCCATGTTGGCCAGCTGGAAGCGACGCCCGCCACCGGGGCGGGCGCCCAGCAGAACCGCGTAGGCCTCCGCGGCCGTGGCCGGGCCTGTGATGGCCAGGGCGATATGGTCCAGAGCGACGATCACGCCGTCACAGCAGGGTCCGCACGTCGACGATGTGTCCGGCCACGGCGGCCGCCGCGGCCATCGCCGGGCTCATCAGATGGGTGCGGCCGCCGCGGCCCTGGCGGCCTTCGAAGTTGCGGTTCGACGTGGAGGCGCAGCGCTCGCCCGGCGCCAGCCGGTCGGGATTCATCCCCAGGCACATCGAGCAGCCGGGCTCGCGCCAGTCGAAGCCCGCCTCGCGGAAGATCACGTCCAGGCCCTCGGATTCCGCCTGGTCCTTCACCAGGCCCGAGCCCGGCACGACCATGGCCCGCACGTGCGGGGCGACCTGGCGGCCGGCGGCGATAGCGGCGGCGGCGCGCAGGTCCTCGATGCGGCTGTTGGTGCAGGAGCCGATGAACACGCGGTCAATTCGGGCCTCGTCGATGCGCTGGCCGGCCTCGAGTCCCATGTAGTCAAGGGCGCGGCGGATCGCCCCCGCGGTGTCGGTGTCGAATTGGGCAGGATCGGGCACGCGGCCGTCTACGGCCACCACGTCCTGCGGGCTGGTGCCCCAGGTGACGGTGGGCGCGATGGTGGATACGTCGATGGCCACCTCGACGTCGAAGACCGCGTCAGCGTCGGTGACAAAGCGCCGCCAATGGCGGACGGCCATCTCCCAGGCCGCGCCCTTGGGCGCCGAAGGACGACCCATCAGGTAGTCAAAGGTGGTCTGGTCTGGCGCCACCAGCCCGGCGCGAGCGCCGCCCTCGATGGTCAGGTTGCACAGGGTCATCCGGCCTTCCATCGACAGGGCGGTGATCGCCTCGCCGGCGAACTCGATGACATGACCGGTCCCGCCACTGGTGCCGATCCTGCCGATCATCGCCAGGGCGAAATCCTTGGCGCCGACGCCGGGCGCGGGCGCGCCGGTGAAGGTGACGCGCATGTTCTTCGACTTCTGCTGGCGCAGGGTCTGGGTCGCCAGAACGTGCTCGACCTCCGAAGTGCCTATGCCCTGGGCCAGGGCTCCGAAGGCGCCGTGGGTGGAGGTGTGGGAATCGCCGCAGACGATGGTCATGCCCGGCTGGGTGCGCCCCTGCTCGGGACCCACGACATGGACGATGCCATTGCGCGGATCGCCCATGGGGAAGAACTCGATGCGGTAGTCGGCGACGTTGCGCTCCAGCGCCTGCAGTTGGGCACGGGCCTCGACGTCCGCGACGGCGCCGACGCCCAGGGCCTGGCCCTCGGTGGGGATGTTGTGATCGGCCACCGCAAGGGTGCGGTCCGGCCGGCGCACCGGCCGGTGGGCCGCCCGCAGGCCGGCGAAGGCCTGGGGCGTGGTCACCTCATGGATGAGGTGCAGGTCGATATAAAGAATGGCCTCGCCGTTGGCGTCGGTGGAGACGACGTGCGCGTCCCAGATCTTGTCGTAGAGAGTTTTGCCGGACATGCGCCGCATCTAAGGGCCCCGGGGCCGCGCGTCCACCTTGAGGTTTGATCCCGGCGACCGCCTCAGGCCATGGCCAGCCGCACCGCCGGGGCCGCCGTCCGGGGCAGACAGTCCATGTCGGCCAGGGTCTCGCGGACCGCGGCGTCGAACGGCGTGGCCGGCACATCGCCGAGGAAGGCCTTCAGCTTGCGGCCGTCCAGGCCGATCGGCCGGTTCCAGAGGTAGCGCATCTCCAGCAGTTCGCGGAACATTTCGACGAAGGGCGACAGGGCATAGAGCAGTGGATAGGGGAACGGCCTGATCGGAATGGAGGCGTCGCCGGTCACCCGCCGGATCGAGGCCGCCATCTCGTCGCCCCGGGCCAGCCAGTGGCCGGCGAAGTGGAAGGTGTCGAAATCGGCCAGCTCGCCCTCGCGGTCCAGCAGCCGGGCCAGGGTCTCCGTGAGGTCGGGCAGATAGGCGAAAGCGTGGCCCACGGTCACCGGCCCCGGGGCCGCCACCGAACGGATACGCCCGCCCCTGCGGCTGGTCAGCCAAAGGAAGCTGCTGTTGGGCGCGGCGGGGCCGAAGAAGTCGCCGGCGCGAAGCACCAGGGCGCGGCAGTCGCCGCCGGCGACCGCGTCACGCAGCATCTGCTCCATCTCCCGGCGAACCCGGCCCTTGCGGGTGACCGGCGCCTGGGGAGCGTCCTCGGCGATACTCGGCCCGGTGTCGGGGGCATAGTTGTAGACGTTGCCGGGCAGCACCAGCCGGGCGCCACTGGCCTTGGCCCCGGCGATGGCGGCGGCCAGCATCGGGATCGCCAGGCCGCGCCAGTTCTTGTATCCGGGCGGATTGGCGGCGTGGAGGATCACCGTCGCGCCGGCTGCGGCGGCGGTCACGTCCGCGGGGTTCATGGCGTCGCCGCACACCCAGTCGATGGGCATGCGATCCCCGGCCTTGGCGCGGGCGGCGGCGGGATCGCGAGCCAGGGCCCGGATGCGCCAGCCGTGACGGATCAGGGCGGCGGCGGCGTGGCCGCCGAAGGAGCCGGTGGCCCCGATGATCAGGACGGTGGCGGGGGCGGCGACAGTGTTGGTCATGAGGGTTCTCCGTGTGGACGCCCCGAAGATGCGCGCCGTTCATGACATTCGGAATTGTCTAACATCGAAGGTCTGATATGCATTGCCGCATGGCGAAGACTCCGGACTGGGATCTCTGGCGATCATTCCTGGCGGTGATGCAGGCGGGCAGCCTGTCGGCGGCCGCGCGCACCCTGGGTATCGCGCAGCCGACGGTGGGCCGCCACATCGAGGCCCTGGAGGCCGCGCTGGGCGGCGCGCCCCTGTTCACCCGCTCGCCCGGCGGCCTGCTGCCGACCCGGGCCGCCCGGGCGTTGGAGCCGCACGCCCAGGCCATGGCCACCGCCGCCGAGACGCTGCTGCGCACGGCCAGCGGCGACGCCGACGAGGTGCGCGGCACGATCCGCCTCACCACCAGCGAGATCGCCGCCAATGAGGTGCTGCCCCCGATCCTCACCACGTTCCGCGAGGCCTGGCCGCAGGTCGATATCGAGCTGGTGGCCTCGAACCGCCTGGAGGACCTGCTGCGCCGCGACGTCGACATTGCCGTGCGGATGGCCAGACCCACCCAGGAGGCCCTACTGGCCCGGAGGATCGGCTCGCTGCGGCTGATTCTCTACGGCCACAGAAGCTATCTGCAGAAGCACGGCGCGCCGCGAACCCTGGAGGATCTGCGCGGCCACACGCTGATCGGCTATGACCGGGCGATCCCGCTGGCGCGGGTCATCGAACAGATCGACTTTCCGGTGACCCGCGACCTGTTCGCCCTGCACACCGACAGCGAGACCACCCAGCTGGCGATGCTGCGGGCCGGCTATGGCCTGGGGCCGTGCCAGCCGCAGATCGCCGCCCGCGACCCCAACCTCGTGCCGCTGCTGGAAGACGTGTTCGGCTTCGACCTGGAGGTGTGGGTGGTGATGCACGAGGACCTGAAGGCCGATCGCCGTATGCGCCTGCTGTTCGACCACCTCGCGACGGGGCTGAAAGCCTATGTCAGCAGCGTCTGAAGCGAATCTCACGCGGCGCCTTGAATTGTCCGGCCACGCCGACTAGGTTCCGCGCCTTCGCCGAACAGGCGGTGCGCGCCCGTAGCTCAGCTGGATAGAGCATCAGACTACGAATCTGAGGGTCGGACGTTCGAATCGTTCCGGGCGCGCCAATTTTTCCTTTGAATTCCGGCTGTTGTAGCAGCCGGGCAAGGCCGCGCGGTGGGCAGGCCTGTCGCGGCCCCCGTGCGGGCCTCATGGAACCGCAGACCCGTTCCCCCAGCTCGGTTTTACTGCACCGCCGATTCATGCGAACCGCCTGCACGGATCAAGGAGACCCGCATGCCCGGCCTGCGCCCGAATATCGACCCCGACGGACTGCTCGAGTTTTCCGTCGTCTTCACCGACCGTTCGCTGAACCATATGAGCCAGGCGTTCCAGGGCGTGATGCGCGACATCCACGCCACGCTCTGCGAGGTCTACGCCGCCGAGCGGGCGGTAGTGGTTCCGGGCGGGGGCACCTACGCCATGGAAGCGGTGGCCCGCCAGTTCGCCACAGGCCGCAGGGTGATGGTCATCCGCAACGGCTTCTTCTCCTATCGGTGGACCCAGATCTTCGAAGCGGGCGGGATCCCGTCCGAGGAAATCGTGCTGAAGGCGCGCCGGCAAGGTGACGGCGCGGACGCCCCATTCGCCCCCCCGCCGATCGACGAGGTCGTCGCCCGCATCAAGGCTGACCGCCCCGAAGTGCTGTTCGCGCCGCACGTCGAGACCTCATCGGGCATGATTCTTCCGGACGCCTATCTCCGCGCCTTGGCCGAGGCGGTCCACGAGGTCGGCGGCCTGTTCGTCCTCGACTGCATCGCCTCCGGCTGCGCGTGGGTGGAGATGACCGCCACCGGCGTCGACGTGCTGATCTCGGCCCCCCAGAAGGGCTGGTCCGGCCCGCCCTGCGCCGGCTTCGTCATGATGCGCGACGCCGCCCTGGCAGCCTGCCGCGCGGCCAGGTCGACGAGCTACGCCCTGGATCTGGCGAAATGGCTGACAATCGTGGAGGCCTATCTCGGCGGTGGGCACGCCTATCACGCCACAATGCCCACCGACGCCCTGCGAACGGTCAGGGATGCGATCCTCGAGACCCGCGCGATCGGTTTCGAACGCCTCCGCGCGGCGCAATGGGAACAGGGAAACGCGGTGCGGGCCATGCTGGCGCGGCGGCAGATCCGGTCAGTGGCCGCCGAGGGGTTCGGCGCGCCGGGGGTGGTGGTGTCCTACACGGGCGACCCGGAGATCCAGAACGGCCGGAAATTCGCCGCCCTGGGCCTGCAGATCGCCGCCGGCGTGCCGCTGATGGTGGACGAGGGCCCCGACTACCGGAGCTTCAGGCTCGGCCTGTTCGGCCTGGACAAGCTCCTGGACGTCCCCGCGAGCCTGGCCCGGCTGGAATCGGCGTTCGATCAACTGAGCTGACCCGCATTGGCCCCGGGCGTCAGCCGGCCCGGCCACCCCACTTCGACCGCCAGGCCTCGCGCGTCATCTCCCAATAGAACGACTTTCGCACGGAGCCGTCCGGGCGCAGGCTGTCGCGCTCGCCCATGGGCGTGAAACCGGCGGCCTCGATCACCCGCGCCGATCGGGGATTGTCCAGGGCGGCGGTGACGCCGATCAGCCGTACGCCGAGTGTCTCGAACATCCAGTTGAAGCTGCGCGCAGCGCCGGCCGTGCCGCTGCCGGCGTTCTGCCGATCGGCCCGGCGCGCCCCGGCGATCTCGGCCGAGGACCTCTCCGGCCAGACGGTGAAGCGGGAATATCCGACCACATCGCCAGCCTCGTCGAGGCTGACCACCAGCACCGCCTCTCCGGCCAGTTGCAGCCGGCCAGCCTCGGCCACCCAGGCGGCGATGCTCTCGCGCGTGATCGGCCGGGGCAGATCATAGATCGGGCCAGACACCGCCGGATCGGCCAGCAGGGTCGTCAAACCCGTCACATGCTGCGGCCCGGCCACTTCGCTCAGCAGGCCCAGGCCGCGGACATCACCGGCCCGCACCGCCTGGCGAATGGCGGCCTCCTCCTCCGGCGAGGCGGTCAGCACGGTCTTGGGCGGCGCGCTCATGAGGACCAGCGTGAATCCAAAACGCCGGCCACGCAAGCGCCGGGCCCCTTAACCGCACCCGCCGGACGCGCTAACCATCGACCAACCGCCGGATTTCGACGGGCAAAAGGGGGGAAGACGGATGAGCATCCTGGATGGCTTCAGGCTGGACGGCCAGGCCGCGCTGGTCACCGGCGCGGGAACGGGCATTGGCGCCGGCATCGCCGTGGCCTTCGCCGAGGCGGGCGCCGACGTGGCTATTGTGGCGCGATCGGCGGACGCCCTGGCCGCGGTCAGGGCGCGCATCGAGGCGCTCGGCCGCAGGTGCGTGGCCATCGTCAAGGACGTCACCGCACGCGGCGCCCCGGCGACCATCGCCGCCGAGGCGCACGGAGCCCTGGGGCGCCTGACCATACTGGTGAACAACGTCGGCGGCCTGGGCGGCGAGACCGCCATCCATTCGGCCATGGCGATCCCCGAGGAGGTCTTCCGCAAACAGCTGGACGTGAATCTGACCAGCGTGCTGACCATGACCCAGGCCACCGCGCCACTCATGACCGGCGGTGGGGCGATCATCAACATGTCCTCGATCATGGCGACCAAACCAGCCGGCGGATCGGCGGGCTATATCGCCGCCAAGGCGGCGATGAACAACCTGACGCTGGCCCTGGCCCAGGAACTGGCCCCGGCCATCCGGGTGAACGGCATCGCCCCAGGACCGATCGTCACCGACGCCCTGACCGGACCGCTGAACCTGAAAACCCGGGAGGACTACGACCGCATCGCCCGCGAGTGGGGGGTCTGGGTTCAGCGCCTGGGAACGCCGCAGGATGTGGCCAGCATGGCCCTGCTGCTGGCCTCGAAGGCCGGGGGGTTCATCACCGGCCAGACCTTCATCGTCGCGGGGGGGATGTAAGGCCCCGCACGCGCTTCAGGCGAACTCGACCTCCATGGCCAGCATCGACGGCGGCGGCGCGCCGTGGCTGACCAGCACCACCTCCAGGTCGACATCGCCGAACAGCCGCAGGGCGCGCCGCAGGGCCGCGTCGATCCAGGCGTCGTCATTGCCGAAGGCGCCGCCGCCCAGGCGGGTAAGCAGAACCCTGCGTGAACCGCCGCGGTCGGCGTTGAGCCGCGCGGCGCAGAGGGTCGCCTCATAGGCCGCATCGAGCACCAGCCGGGCGAAAGGCGCCCACAACGGCGGCGGAACGCGGCTGTAGGCCACCGGCAGGGCCGAGCAGAACGCCTGTGAGACGCGGGGTTGGTCGGGCCCATCGCCATCGGTGACCTGGACGTCCCAATGCAGGCCAACGCGCAGCAGGGCGCGCAGGGCGTCGAGCCTCACCTCGTCCAGCCCCTTCAGACAGCCCCCGATGGCCGACAACGCCTCGGCCTCGCACAGGGCGTAGCCGTTGCGCATGGTCCACAGCGACTCGGCCGGCCGGCCGAGCCAGAGGCCGAGAGCGTCTCCGATGTCAGACAGCCCGTCCAGCTGCCGCGCGGCCGTCTGGCCGGCGCCGGACCCCGCCGGGGCGAAGTAGTTGCGCCAGATCGTCGCCGCGCCGGCGGCCATGGCGCACGCGGGGCCCTGCGTGTGGTCGTCCTGGTACCGCGTGACGCCGTCTTCCGGAGTGACGTCAGGCGAGAGCATCTCCAGCATGTTGAACTGCGAGGCGACCTGGAACAGCGCCCCGGCGTTGGCGGCCGCGCCGTGCAGGGCGCGCACATCGCCGGTGAGGTTGCGCGCCGTCAGTCGTCCCGGGCGCCACGGCGTCGACGCAGCGCGGTCGCGCAGGTCCTGCAGGGACGGTGTCTCGAAGGCGCCGATCCCGAAGGCCCGGCCGTTGATCAACGAGCGGAGTTGGCGCCCCCGCACCTGCAGCCGGCCGCGTGTCGCCTCATAGCCGTCCTCGCGAAATCCCGTCAGGCGCTCGAACCAGTCCATGGCGCGAGACTGCGCTCTGGCCGCACGGCGATCAACGCGCTAACGGGGGAGACAACAGGGAAAGCGGCCCGAAGGCCGCACTAGGGAGAGGCAAACACATGGCTGACATACAGTATCTCGCCGACCGCATCGCATTGATGGATGTGATGCTGCGATACGCCAAGGGCGTCGACCAGCGCGACATGGCGCTCTATGCCTCGGTGTTCGCCGAGGATGTGGAGGTGGTCGGCTTCGGAGCCGAGACCTTCCATGGTCGCGACAACTGGGTCGGCTATGTCACCACGGCGCTGCAGGCCTATGGCCCCACCCAGCACATGCTTGGCCCGCAGCTGGCCACGGTGGACGGCGACACCGCCCACTGCCGCACCGACGTTCAGGCGCTGCACTATTTGAAGACAGAGCCCAACAAGACCCTGACCCTGTGGGCGACCTACAACACCGACATGAAGCGAATCGGCGGCGAGTGGAAAATCGCCCGGCACCATCTGGAAGCGCGCGGCACCCGCATCCAGGCGGACTGACGGTTCTGTCGCGGCGGACGCCAGTCCGCGGCGTTTCTGGCGCCACCGGCGACCTGTTCCGGGCCGTCGACGAGGACTGAACCGATGAATTCGGCGCTGGGCAACTTGCCGACATCTCGGACGTTTGGGTCACAGCTCTTTGGAGAAACAGCTATGACCCTGCGTTTTCTTGTCCCTGTGCTGGCGCTCGCCGCCCTGGTTTCCGGGTGTTCAACCTACGGAGAGGACGGTCCGCGCTACGCCGGCTACGACTACAACCGACCGGATCCGTCCTACGGCGGCTATGACGCCGGCCGCTACTACAAGGACGGACCGCAGTACGGCGATCGCCGCATGGCGACCAACGAACGGATCTATCGGGGCCAGGACGGCCGCTATTACTGCCGTCGCTCGAACGGCAGCACCGGCCTGATCGTCGGCGCCCTGGCCGGCGGCCTGCTGGGCAACGCCCTGGCCCCGGGCGGTTCAGAGGTGATCGGCACCCTGGTCGGCGCCGGCGGTGGCGCAGTGATCGGCAGCGAGATCGACCGCAACGGCGCCCACTGCCGCTGAGGCCATCGGATCCCCGCTCCAGCCCGTCTGGTGCGGGGACGCCGCCTACCCATCGATGACGTCGTTCACCAGAGTACCGATCGGCCTGACTTCGACCTCGATTCGGTCGCCCGCCTTCATCCACAGCGGCGGTGTGCGGGCGGCGCCAACGCCGCCCGGCGTGCCGGTGACGATCACGTCACCCGGCTCGAGTTCGACGAAGGTCGAGCAGTAGGCGATCAGGTCGCCGAACGAGAAGACCATCTGCGACGACAGTGCGTTCTGCACCACCTGGCCATTGAGGCGGGTGGTCAGTTCCAGGGCCGCCGGGTCGCCGACCTCGTCAGGGGTCATCATCCAGGGACCGAAGCCACCGGTGCGGGCGAAGTTCTTTCCCGGGGTGAACTGCGAGGTGTGACGCTGCCAGTCGCGCACGCTGCCATCGTTATAGGGCACGAAGCCGGCCACATGGTCCAGCCAGTCCTCCCTCGCGATACGCCGGCCGGCCTTGCCGATGACCAGGGCGATCTCACCCTCGAAATCGAGGTTGGTCGATTCGCGCGGACGCCACATGGCCTGATTGTGAGCCACCTGGGCGCCGGCGAAACGGACGAAGATGGTGGGATAAGGCTCGCCGCCACGGCCGGTCTCGGCCTGGTGGGCCCGGTAGTTGAGGCCGGCGCAGAGGATCTTGCCCGGCGAGGGGATCACCGGCAGGAAGGTCAGCCCCGCCAGGGGCAGATCGACCGGGCGGGCCACCGCCGCCGCACCCAGGTCCGCGAGCCGGCCGGCGGCGATGGCCGCCTTCAGATCGGCCACGTCGGGCGCCAGGGCGCCGACATCGACCACGCCCTCGTCGCAGACGAGGCCGAAGCTCGCCTTGCCGTTCCTCTCGAAGCTCAACCAGCGCACGTCAGCTCTCTCCCTGATGTCGGTCCGGCGTCCGGGGACGCGCGGGTCTGCCGGCCCGCGGGTTCCGGATGTCATGGTCCGGCGGAGCCGCCAAGACCCAAATCAGCTCGAACCCAGCGACAGAAGATTGTCCACCGGCCGGTAGAGCGCCTCCAGGTAGGCGATGTCCGTTGGCTCAAGCGTGATTTGGGTAGCCGCCGCCAGCTGGTCGACCTGCTCGACGCGGGAGACGCCGACGACGGGTGCGCTGACGCCGGGCTTGGAGAGCAGCCAGGCCAGGGCGATCTGGGCCGGGGTCTTGCCGTATTTCCCCGCCGTCTCGATCACCCGGGCGGCGATGTCGAACACCGCCTCGCCCTGATAGAGACTCTCGGTTCGCACCCGGTCACGCCCCTGGGAGCGGGCGGTCGATCCGCCGCCAAAACCGCCCTGGTAGGCGCCAGCCAGGATGCCCCGGGCCAGGGGTGACCAGGGCGTGATCGCCACGCCGCTGTTCAGGCAGTAAGGGATCATCTCGCGCTCTTCCTCGCGATAGACCAGATTGTAGTGGTTCTGCATCGAGACGAATGGCGTCCAGCGGTTCATCCGGGCGGTAAGCTGCAGTTCCGCAAACTGCCAGGCGAACATCGAGGAGGCGCCGAGGTAGAGCGCCTTGCCGGCCTTGACCACGTCATGCAGCGCCTCGAGCGTCTCCTCGATTGGGGTGGCGTCATAACCGGGCACGCCCTGGGGATGGCGGTGGATGACCAGTTGATCGACGTAGTCGACCCCTAGGCGCTTCAGGCTGGCGTCAACGCCCTCCATCACGTGCTTGCGCGACAGCCCGCCCTGATTGCGGTTGCGGCCCATGGGCATGGCGATCTTGGTGGCCAGGACATACTGGTCGCGCGGCAGCAGTTCGCGCAGCAGCGCGCCGACGACGGTCTCGCTGGCGCCAACCCCATAGATGTCGGCGCAGTCAAAGTAGAAAAGGCCCTTGTCGATGGCCGCCCTGAACAGGGGTCGGGCGTCGTCCGGCCCCAGGGTCCAGTCACCCTGGTGACCGCGGCCAGGTTCGCCGAAATTCATCGTGCCAAGGCAAAGGCGTGAGACCATGAGGCCGCTGTTGCGCCCCAGTTGAACGGCTGCAAGCATGGCGACATCCCCCTCTTCGGCCTCGCCGGCCCCAGCATAAGGGACCGCGCCGCGCCGCCAAGCCCCGTCGGGGGCTGCAGGGAAGCACTCGAAGCCATGCGGGTGGATTGGGGGGGCCGCATGGCTCAGAGACGCCACCCCGAGGGCTGGGGCGGTTCGCCTGTCGCCGCCTGACCGGTGCGGGGGGCAGGCGGCGAACTGCGTGTCTTGACGCTTGCTTACGCCCGAACAGCGGCCCAGCGCCCGCGGCGAAATCGTCACCCGGTCGCATGAATTATTTCGCCAGCCGTCAGGCCAACACTTTGGTCGGCCGTCATGTCGAACGCCGTTTGTGCTCCGGTGGACGCGGGCGACCTTGGGCGTGGCGGGGGAGCGGTGATAGAGAGCGGACACAACCTGCCGTGGAGCCCACGATGATCGTCGAAATGCGAACCTACACCCTGCACCCCGGCCAGGCGGCCAGTTACCTGCGACTTTACGAGGCCGAGGGCCTGGCCACCCAGACCCGCATCCTCGGCCGTCTGCTTGGCTACTATTCCAGCGAAACCGGCGATGTGAACCAGGTGATCCACCTTTGGGCCTATGAGGACTTCGCTGATCGCCAGACCCGCCGGGCGGCGCTGTTCGCCGATCCTGCCTGGCTGGCCTACATTCCCAAGATCGTGCCGATGATTGTCAGACAGGAATCGAAGATCCTCAACCCGGCGCGATTCTCCCCTGCTTAGGTCGGCGTCGCCACCCGCAGCGAACTGCGGCCGATCGTGGAGCGGGTGAGCTCGTGCCGGCGGACGAACAGGCCCTCCGGGTCGACCGTCTGCTCCCGCGACGCTTCCCACACCCCGTGGCTGGCGTACCAGGTCAGCAGCAGCAGGCGGCCCTGGCCGGCGGCGAGGTCAACCTCGGTCGCCGCCGCCGTGAACAAGCCGAAAATCTCGGTCTCATAGGCCCCCTCGAACCCGATCCAGGCCCGGGTCGACAGATCCACGAACTCGGCCTCGCGCCCGGCGTCGACCACGAACCAGCGATGTACATAGACGCCGCCCTCGCGCAGGGCCTGGTCGTCGCGCGGCCGGGCGGTCGGCGAGAGCCGGTCGAGAGACCAGGCGGTCACCGGCGCGGCGCCGGTAATGCTGCCGGTCGACCCCGGCGCGCCGCCCGGCCAGCGCACCAGAACCGCCGCCTCGTTGGAGCCGAAACCCAGCTGCGGGGCGAACAGTCCAGTCAGCTCGCCCCCCTGGCGCCGGATGTCGGCCGCCGCGGGCCCCGCGACCTGATCGGCGAAGGTCTGCCAGGCGGCGCGGCCACGGCCGAGGGTCAGCGTCAGGTAGTCAAAGGCGGCGCTCATGGGGGGAATCTCCTTGTTCGTCCTCAGCGCGCACCATAGGGCGCCCGGGGGCCCAGGCGAGACTTGACCGCGCCCTTCGGCAGGCGGAACAAAGGCAAAAGTACGGACGTCGCCGCCGGCCCGGCGCGGGTCCGTTTCCAGAGGATGGCGCGGATGCGACGGCGTGGTGCAATCCCGGATCTGGCTCGCTCCGTCGCGCTGGCGCGGACCTAGGCTCCGATCATGCGCAACCCCGTTTCCGAACAGGCGACCCGGCGGCCCGACCGTACGGCCATCGTATACAACGACACCGCGCTGACCTATGCGGCGCTGAACCTGCGGATCGATTGCGCCCGCCGGTTCCTGGCCGGCCAGGGGCTCGGTCGCCGCGGAGCGGTGGCCCTGTGCCTGCCCAACACCCTGGACGCCTGGGTGACGGCTCTGGCCCTGCGCAGCTTGGGCCGGATCAGCGTGGCGATCGCGGCGCCCGGCGAGGCGCCGCTGCTCGCGCTGAGCGAGATCGCCGGCCTGGTGGTCAGCGACGACGAGCCACTGACGGGCCTTGCCGCCGACAATAGCCTGCGGGTGATCCGAACGCCGCGTTCGGTGCTCTGCGGCGAATCCGACAGCACACCCCTGAGCGGTTTTCCGGAGACCCTCGCCGGTGGGCACCTGATGCTGAGTTCGGGGACCACCGGGACCATCAAGAAGGTGCTGATCAACGCCGGCAGCGAGCCGGGTCACGTGCGTCAGCGCACCTTGTGCATGGACCTCGACGCCGACACGGTGATCAACATCTTCGACTGGGCGCTTTGGAGTTCGGTGGGCTACATCATCCCGATCACCGTCTGGGAACTGGGCGGCACGGTCGTCATCCGCCAGCCGGCCCGTCATCCCGGCGCCCGCGGCCACCGACGAATGACCCACGCCATCACCACTCCGATGATGCTGGCCAGCATTCTGGCCGACCCGGAACAGGGCCCCTGGCCGGGCGCGCCGCGCCTGTTCGTCACCGGCAGCGCGCTGAGCCTCAATCAGGCGGCTGAGACCCTGCGGAGGCTGACCCCGAACCTGATCCAGAGCGTCGGATCCACCGAGGCGGGCATGTGGTGCCGCACTCCCATCATCCAGCCCCGCGACGTGGCCAGCCATCGCCCGACGCCCGGACGGGTGGTGCAGGTGGTGGACGAATCCGGAACGGTGCTGCCGGCCGGCCAGACCGGCCTGGTCCGTGTCGACAGCCTTCCGGGCGCCCGGTCCTATCACGAGGACGAGGCGGCGACGCAGACGTGGTTCCGCGACGGATTTTTCTATTCGGGCGACCTGGGCGTCTTCGATGCGGACGGTCGCCTGACCATCCAGGGGCGGATGAGCGACGTCGTGGTTGTGGGGGGCGAGAAGCGCGCCGCCGAGGCGTTCGAGGCGATCGTCCAGCGACGTCTGGGCGAGACCGGTGTTGCCGTCTTCTCCACTCCGGGCGAGGGGCTGACCGAGGAACTGCACGTGGTCTTCGAGGGCGGAACCATCCCGCCGGTGGAGGACCTCAAGGCCCTGGCGGCGGACGAACTGGCCGCTTTCCCAAAGGTGCATTTCCACGCGCTGGAGACCCTGACCCGCTCCGATCGGGGCAAGTTGCGGCGGTTCATCGTCAAGCAGCGGATCCTGGCCGGTTGGAAACCCCCGGCGGCCACCACGACGCAAAACCCCTAAGAGTCCGTTTGGAAACTCACGGGTGAGCGTTTCTGCGTAGAAGATTGCCGCCCATGGCTACGAGGATCATGGCTTCGGAGACGTCGAGCCGGGTCTCATAGTCGCGCACGAGACGGCGCCACCTGGTCATCCATCCGAA
>CAIXWN010000198.1 GCA_903923135.1 uncultured Caulobacteraceae bacterium
CCGGATCGCCGACGATGGCGAGATCCTGCTCAAGGGAGCGAACATCTTTCAGGGCTACTACAAGAACGACGACGCGTCGTTCGGCGCGGTCCTCGACGGACCTCGCCGCGGCCGACCTGCTCGGGGCCCTGGCCGAGCCCGCCGCCCTTTGCGCCGTCGACGGCGAGGTCCTCGCCTGCAACAACCCCTGGCGCGAGGCGCTCGGCGACGGCCGTCGGCCGCTTCGCTCGGCCCGGGGCCTGCTCGGCGTCTTCCGCCAGGCGCGGGACCAGGGTCGCGGCGAGGGGACCCTCGGCCTCGGCCAGGCGGAGCGCCCCGTCAGCATCGCCCGGGCCGGCGAGGGCCGTTTCGTCGTGCGTCTTCCGCCCGTCCCGCCGCCGGCGGCCCCGATCCCGGCGGGTAACCCGGCGCCGGCCGGCGCCGCGATCGTCACCGGCCGCCTGTCCGGCCCGGCGCCCTTCGGCGCCGCGCTGGTGGACGGCGAGGACGTCTTCGCCGGCCCCATCGTCGAGGCCAACGCCGCCCTGTGGGCGATCGCCGGCCGCGCCGCCGCGACGCGGGCGACCCTGGGCGAGCTGATCGGAGCCGCCTCGCGGGCCGAGGTCGCCGCCCTGCTGGCCGACGGCCGTCCGGGCCCCTTCGACGTCGCCCTTGCCGCCGCGCCCGACCGCCAGGCCCAGCTCTATGTGGTCCGCGCCGGGGAACGCCTGGCCGCCTATCTGCTGGACGTCACCGCCCAGAAGGATCTGCAGCTGCAGCTGGCCCAGCGCCACAAGATGGAGGCCATCGGCCAGCTCGCCGGCGGCGTCGCCCACGACTTCAACAACCTGCTCAGCGCCATCGGCATGCGGGTGGACGAGCTGCTGCTGCGCCACCCCCTGGGCGATCCGGCCTACGAGACCCTCAGCGAGGTCCGCGAGGGGGTCAACCGCGCCGCGGCCCTGGTGCTGCAGCTGCTGACCTTCTCGCGCAAGGCTACCGTGCGCCGCCAGGCGGTCGATCTGGGCGAGACCCTGATCGACTTCGAGATCCTGCTGCGCCGCCTGCTGCGCGAGAACATGCGCCTGGAGACCGACTACGATCCCTCGACGCCCCTGGTGCGGGCCGACAAGGCCCAGCTGGAGATGGCGATCATGAACCTGGTGGTCAACGCCCGCGACGCCATGCGCGCCTGCGGCGGCGGGACCATCCGGCTGCGCACCGCCCGGCTGACCGCCGCCGAGGCCGCTCGCCTGGGCTGTCCGGCGCCGGAGCCGGGCGACATGGCCCTGATTGAGGTCTCCGACGACGGCCCCGGCATCCCGCCGACGGTGATCGACAGCATCTTCGAGCCATTCTTCACAACCAAGGCGGCGGGGGAGGGGACGGGCCTGGGCCTCGCCACCGTCTATGGCATCGTCAAGCAGGCCGACGGCTGGATCACCGCCGCCTCGCCGCCCGGCCAAGGGGCGACGTTCCGCATCTTCCTGCCAGGTCAAACCCTGCGCCTGAAGGTCGAGCCGCCGTCGCCCGCCGCCGCCCGCCGGGCCCCGCGCGACCTGTCCGGCGCCGGGCGCATCCTCTTCGTCGAGGACGAGGATCAGGTCCGCGACATCGCCGCCCGCCTGCTGCGCGGCCGCGGCTATGAGGTCATCGAGGCGCGCGACGGCGAGGAGGCCCTCGAGATCGCCCGCGACAACGCCGGCCGCATCGACCTGATGATCTCCGACGTCTCCATGCCCGGCATGGACGGTCCGGCCCTGCTCAGGGCCGCCCGCCCGTTCCTCGGCGCGGCCCCGGTGATGTTCATCTCCGGCTACGCCGAATCGGAGTTCTCCGACCTGCTGGAGGGCGAGACCGGGGTTTCCTTCCTGCCCAAGCCCCTGCACTTGCAGTCCCTGGCCGAGCGGGTGAAGCAGCGACTGCAAGGCGACTAGGGTCATGCGTGAGCGAATCACCGCCCGGGTCGTGCTGCTCGATTCGGAGGACCGCATCCTGCTGATGAAGGGCCGCCTGCCCAGCGATCCGACGGCTCCCGGCGCCTGGTTCACCGTCGGCGGCGGGGTCGAGCCCGGCGAGAGCCTCGTCGAGGCGGCCCTGCGCGAGATCCGCGAGGAGACCGGCTTCGCCGACGCGCGGGTCGGCGAGGTTCTCTGGCGGGGCGAGCAGATCCACCACGACCGCAAGGGCCGGCCGGTGCTGGTGCGCGAGACCTTCCTGCTCGCCCGCTGCGCCGGCGGCGAGCCCGTCCGCGACGGCTGGCAGGCCCTCGAACAGGAGTTCGTCGACGACATCCGCTGGTGGACCCCGGCGGGCCTGGCCGCCTGCGAGGAGCCGGTCTACCCCACCGACCTGGCCCTGCGCCTGACAGCCCTGCTCGCCGGCTGAGGTTCACCCGGGGTTCATCCGCGAAGGTCTAGCCTCCTGACATGACGCGAACGCGCCGTCCGCCGGACGCCCGCCACGTCATCCCATCTCGCCGGGCCTGCCCGGCCGTTTCAGGAGTGAAGATCATGTCCAGGCCCTTTCTGATCGCCGGCCTCGCCGCCGCGGCGCTCGCCGGCTCTCTGGCCCCCTCGATGGCCGCCGCCCAGACCCGCTGCCTCGAGGAGAAACACGACAACCGGGTCGTCGGCACCATCGTCGGCGCCGGACTCGGCGCCCTGCTGGGCAACGCCATCGGCGAGCACGGCGGCCGCGTGGGCGGCACGATCATCGGCGGGGTCGGCGGCGCGGTCGCCGGCAACGCCATCGGCGGCGCCACGGTGAACTGCGGCTCCAACCGCTACGGCTACTATGACGAGAACGGCCGCTGGGTCCCCAACACAGCCACCGCCTACGGCTTCTACGACGCCAGTGGCCGCTGGGTGGAGACTGCCCAGACCGCGCCGCCCCCGCCGCCCGAGGCCTGGGGTCAGCCTCAGGGCGGCGCCTACGCCCCCGGTCCGCCGCCCGTCGCCTACGACGGTGACGGTGACCACCATGACCACGACCGCTGGGGCGGCGACACGCGCGAGCGCGAGGCGCGGCTTCAGGAACGCATCCAGCACCGCATCGCCGAGGGCGCCCTCGACGAGCGCGAGGGCCGCCACGCCCTGCGGGCGCTGGACGACATCCGCCGCATGGACGCTGACTATCGCGGCGGCGACGGCCGC
>CAIXWN010000199.1 GCA_903923135.1 uncultured Caulobacteraceae bacterium
CGATGGTGGTCTTGCCGGTGCCTGGTGGGCCCCAGAGGATCATCGAATTGAGCCGGTGCGCCGAGGCCATGCGGCCGATGGGCCCTTCCGGCCCCAGCAGATGGTCCTGGCCCACCACCTCGGCCAGGCTCTGCGGCCGCAGCCGGTCGGCGAGGGGCGCCGGCGGACCGGGAGACGTCAGACCCGCCGCTTCGAAAAGATCGCTCATGAGCACAGGGTAGCAGACCGTCGCGCCCGCGCCACATCGGGCGGCGGATCGTCCCCGGAGGACGTCGGTGAATTTGCGTACCGCATCAATCCCCCGCAACGGAGGGGCGCACGGTTCACTCCAGCGTGTCGGGGTCGACGGCGGCGGAAGTCTGGTTTGAGCGGGGTGGTGAACCGGGTGGCCTGGGCTGGCGTGGCGGGCTAACACCCAGGCATGGCCCGAACCAAGCAAAGCCCGGAATTCGAGATCGACGTGGGCGGAGAGCCCTATGTCTGGCGTCTCCATCGCCAGCCCGGGTGGTCCAGCGACGCCATGGAGCGGCACGGCAAGGCGATCGCCGTGCGTCACCGGGAGGGACAGCGCGAGGCCGTGCTGGAGTTTCCGCCGGAACCGCAGCCCAGGTTCGGCGCGCCGCAGCTGAAGCCCTCGCGGATCGCTCCGGAGCTGGTGGCCAGAGCCATCGCCTCGGCCATCGCGGCCGGGTGGGAGCCCCTGTCCCGAGGCAAGACCGTGACCATCGTCGTGGACACGACCGGGGCCTGAAGCCCCGGTCGCCTCGCCGCAGCGCCTCAGAACCTGAGGACCGCCGCGCCCATCAGGGTGTGGACATTGTACTTCGCCGGGATGTCGCCGGTGAGCACCTGGCCTGCGGAAGCCCCGACGAGGGCCCAGTCTGTGGTGTCGAGGCTGTTGTAGCGATAGCTGAGATAGAGCGACAGGCTGCGGGAGGCGACGTAGGACGCGTGCAGCCTGACCTGGTGCTGGCTGTTGCTGGTGCTGAGGTAGGGATCGCCGCCATAAACCTGATCGGCCTCGTCGTTGGCCCAGGTTCCATTCTGCCTGAACCCCTGGTGGCCGTAGGAATAGACATAGTCGGCGCCGACCTTCAGCCTGGCGTTGACGCGATGGGCGACACTCACGCCGGCGGTCTGGATCTCATAGCGGGTCCCCTCGCTGTAGTAGTTGCCGCCATCGGGCACGCTCTGGTCGTTCAGCGCCCGCATCGCCCGCCAGGTCTGCAGATAGGTGTAGAACAGGTGGACCTGGTCATCGTCGTTGAGGCGCCAGGTCAGGTCCGGCGCGATGTCGATGGTGCGGTCGTGGTTGATCCCCACTCCGGGGTTCACCGTGCCGTTGTAGACAGCCGCCGGCAGGCGGTAACGATTGTCGACATACTTCGCGTAGAGGCTCAGCGTCACCTTCCGGTTGAGGCTGGCGGTGAACAGGCCGGTGGCGGCGTCCTGGACGCGGGCGGCCTGATAGAAAGGCACCTGCTGGCAGCCGAGCTGGTCGATGGGTGAGCCGCACTCGGAATTGATCTGCACCAGCCAAAGGCTGAAGTCGGGCGCCGAGGCGTTGCGGTCGGCATGGGTGTAGGTGAGCGAGCCGGTGACCGTGTTGTTCCACAGGGCGGTCTGCAGCCGCGCCGACTCCTCGTTGTCCCGGGCGTGGTGGGTGATGGCGTTGCCGCGCCGGTCGTCACGGAAGGTGTAGGTGGCCGTCAGGGTTGTGTCCCGCGCCAGGTGATAGCCGGCGGAGACCGTCACCTTCTGCTTGGTCCAGGATTCCGGCACGGCCTGACGATAGACGGCCGAGGTATAGGCGCCGTCGCCGTCCTTGGCCGCGTTCTGGAGCCCGTCGGTGGGATTGCCGAAGATCCACATGGGCGCCTGATGCGGATCGCGCACATCGACGGTGTAGCTGGCGCGGAAGTCGACGGTTTTCAACGGTCGCGAGTTGAGCGAGGCGCTGCCGAACCAGGTCTCGACGAAACCCTTGAGCGAGGCCGGGTTGAGACCGAAGGGCACGGCCGGGGCGTCGAGCGAATTGCGCCCGGCGGCGCCGCCGACATCAAGGGTGTAGGCATTGCCGGTCGGGTCGGGGAACCGGTCGTTCTGGAACTGGGCGCCGTAGACCAGGGTGGCGTTGAGACGGGTGGTCGGGTTGGCGTTGTAGCCGAGCTGGGCGGTGAAGGTGTGCGCCTGGTTGCTCGGCGGCAGGCTGTAGACGGCGTTGGACTGATAGGCCGTGTAGGTGTTGCTGACCGGGTCGAGCACATTGTTGAAGTTCCAGCCGCTGACGCGGAAGCCACCGGCGTTGTTGTCGGTGAAGTTCGACAGCTCGTAGGAGAACACCGCCTGGAACCTGCGGGCGCTGTAGGCCGCCGACACCGAGAAGATGTCGGTGTCGTAGTCGACAGGCTGGGCGAAGGTCATCATGCCCGGGTTGTCGCCGCTGGTGGTCATCGAGGACTCAAGGGACCCGAGCTTGTGTTCATGCGTCAGGCCGCCGGTGATTTTCCAGTTCCCGGTCTGAAAGCCGCCGGCGAAGGCGGCCTTGTCGCGGCGCGTGCCGATCCTCAGGCGCAGCGCGTTCTGGGGACCATACAGGGCGACATTGTCGCCGGCGGCCGAGGCGATGCCGGTGGCGGGGTCGGGCTCATAGACGGTGTCGTAGAAGCTCTGGCCGGGCAGGTTCGGTGTGACCGAATGGTCGACGAAGGCGCCGGCCGCGGTGATGGCGGAAAGATAGCCGGGCGCCAGGGCGCCGTTCGGCTGGATCAACGTCGTGAAGTGGTCCGAGGCGGTGTAGGTCTGGGCGCTGTAGCCGGCCGAAGCCCACCAGCGGCCCTGTTCGCCGACCGCCAGGTCGATCGCCGCCTCCGGCGCGATGCGGCCGAAGCCGAAGTTCACATTCTCGCCGGTGAAGCTGAGGAAACGGCTTCTGCCGCTGTTCCAGGCGTCGCGATGCTGGATCCTCCAGCCGCCGATCTGGCCGGCCCCCGCCCGGGGCATGCCGTTGTAGCGGCCGAAGACATCGGAGGTGTCGGAGACATAGCCGACGCCCAGACTGACCTCGCGGATGTCCGTGGGCGGAATCACCGGCGGGGCCTGGGCCGCGGCCGGCGGCGCGTCGGCGACGTCGAAGCCGCTTCCGGCGTCCTTGGCCGCCGGGGTGGTCTGGGCGAAGGCGGCGAAGGGCATGGTCATCACACCCGCCAGAAGGGCGATCTTCAGCGAAAGTCCGGTCATGATTGCACCGTCAACGGAAGAAGGTTGAGCCGCTGGGGCTGTTCGATCCGTGGATCTGCGAGTGGCAGTTCAGGCAGCTGCGATCGCCGTAGAGATAGAGGCTGCCGCTGCCGGGTTGGACAGAGTGTACGGACACGCCGACCGCGCCCATGTCGTTGGTGGCG
>CAIXWN010000200.1 GCA_903923135.1 uncultured Caulobacteraceae bacterium
GTCAGATCGGAGGGATAACGCTTTGTCTTCTTGGCGATCTCGGCCATCCGGCCACGCGTCCGCTCTGTCCACATCCAGAGCTTGAATCATAGACCGCGCCCCGCAGGAATCCCGCCACGGCATTTTCCAAACGGACTCTCACATGGGCGGGATTGTTTACAAAAAGGACGACCCCATAGTTTATTGGTCGTTCTTCTTCGCCATAATGGCAATATTTGTTCCCGCATTTCTCTATTTCTGTTTTACAAGCGTAAAGTTTCTATTCATGGAATAGAATATCATCGCGTGTGGATTTTTTCAATATATATCCGGGGACATGATGCCTAATTGACACGGATACCGTTGCACTGGGGGGGTGATTTTGGCGCGCCATCGCCCTGGTTGGATCCGGTTGGACGGGCAGAGTATTTAGGTATTTTGTCCCCGGATATGGAGAGTATTTAGGTATTGTGTCCCCGGATATGGTGTCCCCGGATATGAATAATATTATCTATTTGCTATATTATAAAAAATAATATGTGACATAACATTCATAAATAGTTAAACTATAGGTTGAAAAGATAAATCATAGACAAAGAAAAAAGGAAAATAGACAATGAACAAAAAATTACGATCGTGCCAATAAAAATTGACCAGTACAATCGTGGTTGATCCGTTTTGTACACCCAGTGACCGGGCTTGTTCCCATTTGGCACGTACACCCTTTTCTTGTCAAAATTGACAATGGCCTTTGCTGCAGGAAACAAAATTATAACAGAAATAAACAATAATAACAAAGAAGATGTTTTGTTGTTCACTTCCATGGATTCGTCTCGCATATGAACAAAGATATTGGGTTGCGGTGACAGTGCACGCTATTCCGGCCTTCGCAACGTCGCCTTGCGAGAGCTCGCAATTTCCCTGAGGCGAGGCGGTGGGTGAGCGGAGTGCACTGTCACCGTAGCCAGGGCCTTGGCGCCGGATCGACTCTGCCGCCGTTGCGTCCGCCAGCTCGGCCCCTTTGCCGGAAGCATTTTACGCCGTGAAAGGCTGGGGTTAAACAGCGGACAAGAGGGCTTCGGCGCCCGTTGGGGGAGCGGTTCGCATGAAACTCGCATCTGTCGGCGCGGCGATGGCGCTCGCCGCCGCGATCCTGTCGCCGGCCACGGCTTCGGTCGCCGCCGCCGCTGGCGAAAGCCAGACCGCCGAACTCGTCGTCACGGCGGAAAAGCGCGACTACGATCCCCAGCAGACGCCGCACGTCACCCTGATCCGGCGGGCCGACAACCTGATCACCGAGGTGAAGGTGGTGTGCGACACGCGCGATCCCGCCCTGCGCCGCGACGAACTGAAGCAGACCCTGCGGGGCATGATCCGCACCGCCGCCCGCGATGGCCAGGTCGGCCTGGGTCTGGGCGACGAGGTGGTCGGCGCCTTCGACGAGACCATGCTCGACGCGGTCATCCGGCCGGACGCCCGGTCCGACACCAGTTCGGCGCGGGTGGTCATCAAGACGCGCGTCTCGCCCGCCGACACCTTCGACGCCGCCACCGGGCGCATCCTGGCCTTCCTCAAGGCCACCCCCAAGGTCGGCCGCACCGAGGTGCTGCGCGAGAACGACTGGAACCTGACCATCGTCGGCCCCGAACGCAGCCGGCCCGCCCTGCTGGCCCTCATCGCCGAGGACGCCAGGAGCACCGCCGGGGCGTTCGGCCCGGGCTATGCGGCGACGGTCGACGGGCTGCAGCACCCGATCACCTGGTACCAGCAGGGCCCGCTCGATCTGGCGCTCTATATCGCCTACAAACTGCAGGTCACCCCGGCCCCCGCGCCGTAATCCGCGGCCCGGGCGCGCAGCATCGGGCCGAATTCGGCCAGCCACTCCTCCTCGGTCATCATCGGTTCCAGCGGCGGCCGGGCGGGCGGGGCGGTGTCTACGGTTTCGGCCTCCGGCGCCGCCCGCCGCGCCTTTTTCCCCGCGGCCGGCGGCGGTTCGTCCGTTTCGGGCGGCGGCGCCAGCTCGGCGATCCGCGCGCTGACGCCCGGCCCGGCCAGCCGCGCGGCGGTGCGGCCCGCACGCCGGTTCCTGTATCCCGCGCCGTTGGCCGCCAGCATCGGCGGCCAGCCCAGGGCGATCAGCCGGGCGAAGGTTTCCAGCCTGGCGGTGCTCAGCAGGGTCATGACGCTCCGATCTGATGAAGGCACAGTTTGCAATGATATGGGGTCAAAGTCAACGTCGGGAAGGCTATTGACTTGCGTATTGCAATCATCCAGACTCCTTCTCATGTCCGCGCCTCACCCCGCCCCAGACACTCCGCAACCGGCCGGCGACCCCGCTGTCGCGCGGGCCGAGCTTCGGCTGGCCAAGCTGCAACGCCTGTCCGACAAGGCCCTGGCCATGGCCGAGGCGGTGAACGCCGATGGCGGCAAGGAGACCGCCGAAGCCTTCGCCAGGCTCTCCCGCGCGACCCGGCTGACCATCACCCTGGAGGCGAAGCTCGACGACGCCCTGAGCGCCCGGCTGGCCGGCGCGATCGCGGAGGCGAA
>CAIXWN010000201.1 GCA_903923135.1 uncultured Caulobacteraceae bacterium
GCCGCGGCCGCCGACCCGGCGCCGAGCAGCAGGGCCGGCGCAGCCAGGGCGAGCGCCCTTGCGGCCACAGTTGTCCGGTAGCGAGAGTGTCCCCCTCGAGTCATCGTAACCTCCCTGTGTTTTTTATGCCTTGCGGCTGAGGGGGAGGCTCTCACTCTCCATTCTGTCTGTCAAATGAGAATCAGCAGCAAATTGAAAAAAAGCGACACCGTTGTTTGTTTTCGAGGTCGGGCTGCGAGGGCTCGAAAATCAGAAAAACGATTGAAAAACAGCACTATGGAAGATTGACGGGAAATTGCCGGTTTTTTCGGCGCTGCAGGAGCCGTTCTCCAAAGGCGGAACGTGCGCCTCTTTCTGTCGCGGCCGGCGAACCTCAGGCGTCGGCGGGATCCTTGCGCCGCACCTTCTTGACGATGCCGGAGAAGGTCAGTAGCGGCCGCCCGCCGGTCGAGACGGTTCCGCGGATGAACACCAGGGATCGGCCGCCGCGGGTCACTTCGCCGGAGGCCTCGATCAGCTCGCCCTCGACGGCGCTGTCGACGAATTCGCCGCTCAGCGAGGCGGTCACCGAGCCGCTGCCCTGCAAGGCCTCGCCGCCGATGCAGAACAGGGCGTAGTCGGCGAAGGTCATCAGACAGCCGCCGTGCATGAAGCCGCCGCCGTTCATGTGCTTCTTCTCGGCGCGGAAGGCGCAGACCATCCGTCCGTCTCCCGCGTCGCGGCAGTAGAAAGGCCCGGAAAGCAGCTCGAACGGATCGGTGCTCCACAGCTTCCAGCCGGCCCATTCGCCTTCGGTGATTTCCTGGGGAACCCAGGGCGCCTGCGCGTCGCCGCCGTCCATCGCCTGTCTTTCCTGTGCCCGGTGTGAACGCCCGGCTTTGCGTCCGCCGGACGCTGGCCTAATGGGGCGAGGGACGGGCGGATGCAAGCGCGCCGCCCGCGCTCAACGAGGAGAACACAGTCCCATGGCCCTGGACGCCGAAACCCGCGATCACCTGATCGAGACCGTCCGCCGCTTCGTCGCCGAGCGCCTGCGGCCCATCGAGGCCCAGGTGGCCGAGAACGACGCCGTCCCCGATGACATCCTCGCCGAGATGCGGGCGCTGGGTCTCTACGGCCTGACCATCCCCGAGGAATACGGCGGCCTGGACCTGTCGATGGAGGACGAGTGCCTGGTCGGCATCGAGCTGGGCCGAACCAGCCCGGCCTTCCGCTCGGCCTTCGGCACCAACGTCGGCATCGGCAGCCAGGGCCTGGTCATGTTCGGAACCGCCGAACAGAAGCAGAAGTGGCTCCCCGGCATCGCTTCGGGGGAGCTGGTCACCTCCTTCGCCCTCACCGAGCCCGAGGCCGGCTCCGACAGCGCCTCGGTGCAGACCCGCGCCACCCGCGACGGCGATGTCTATGTGCTCAACGGCGCCAAGCGCTATATCACCAACGCCAACAAGGCCGGCCTGTTCACCGTCATGGCCCGCACCAACCCGGACGTCCGCGGCGGCGGCGGTGTGTCGGCCTTCCTGGTGCCGCGCGACCTGCCGGGGCTCTCCATCGGCAAGCCCGAGAAGAAGATGGGCCAGCAGGGCGCCCACATCTGCGATGTGATCTTCGACAACGTCCGCGTGCCGGTGGCCAACCGCCTGGGCGGCGAGGGCGAGGGCTTCAAAGTGGCCATGCAGGTGCTCGATCGCGGCCGCCTGCACATCTCCTCGGTGTGCATCGGGGTGGCCGAGCGGCTCATCGCCGACTGCGTCGCCTACGCCTCCGAGCGCAAGCAGTTCGGCCAGCCGATCGCCGCCTTCCAGCTCATCCAGGGCATGATCGCCGATTCCAAGACCGAGGCCATGGCCGCCCGGGCGCTCACCCTGGAAAGCGCCCGTAAGCGTGATTCCGGCCAGAACGTCACACTCGAGGCGGCGGCTTCAAAGTACTACGCCTCAGAGATGGTCGGCCGGGTTGCCGACCGGGCGGTGCAGATCTTCGGCGGCGCCGGCTATGTGGCCGACTACGGCATCGAGCGTCTCTACCGCGACGTCCGCATCTTCCGCATCTACGAGGGCACCAGCCAGATCCAGCAAGTGGTCATCGCCCGCGAGACCATGAAACGCGGGGGCTAGAGCCCCTCCCGATCTGATTGCGACAGTCAGATCGGATCAGAAGGGCTCTAAATATTTGATTCTAGGCCAAATTATATCCGACCAGATGTTTCCATCTGGTCGGATTTTGGTCTAGGGGGCGGCCTGACGCTCGCCTTCCCGCGGCGAGTTCAGGCGGCGTTGCCCGGGCGATCGGGGTTGAAAGGCCTTCGGCAAGGCTCGACCCAGGCTGTGTAAAAACGCTCCTGCTTTTGCTAGAATCGGCTCGGTTTCGGAGGGCCGGACATGGGGCGTTTCGTCGAGGGCAGCGACCGACAGCAGTCGTCGCTTTTACCTGCCGCGCTCGACGATTACGTGACCGAGGA
>CAIXWN010000202.1 GCA_903923135.1 uncultured Caulobacteraceae bacterium
CTCGGCGCCGCCGGCCGCGAGGTCGTGCGCACCCGCGAGCCCGGCGGCTCGCCGGGCGCCGAGGCCATCCGCGCCCTGCTGGTCACCGGCGAGGCCGACCGCTGGTCGCCGGTCACCGAGACGCTGCTGATGTACGCCGCCCGCCGCGACCACATCGAGCGCGTGATCGCCCCGGCCCTGGCGCGCGGCGCGGTGGTGCTGTGCGATCGCTTCGCCGATTCCACCCGCGCCTACCAGGGAGCCGGCGGCGGCGCCCCGGCCGGCCTGATCGACGCCCTCGAGGCGGCGGTGCTTGACCGGCTGCGACCCGACCTGACCCTCATCCTCGACTTGCCGGTCGAGGCGGGCCTCGCCCGCGCCGCCGGCCGCGGCGGGGCGGAGGCGCGCTTCGAGTCCAAGGGGCTGGAGTTCCACAGCCGCCTGCGCGGCGCCTTCCTGAAGATCGCCGAGGCCGAACCCGACCGCTGCGTGCTGATCGACGCCGCCCGCGACGAGGCCGCGGTGGCGGCGGCGGTGTGGAGCTGGGTGCGCACCCGGCTCGGCCCCCCATGAGCGAGGCCATCCCGCACCCGCGCGAGACCTTCGACTGGGCCGGCGAAGAGGCGCACGAGCGCGCCTTCCTCGACGCCCTGGACCGCGGCCGGATGCACCACGCCTGGCTGATCATCGGGCCCGAGGGCGTCGGCAAGGCCACCTTCGCCTATCGCGCCGCCCGGCGACTGCTCGGAGCCCGCGTCGCCCCGGAATTTGGCCCCCTGGGCGCGCCGCCGGACGACCCGGTCAGCCGCCAGATCATCGGCCGGGCCCATCCGGACCTGCTGGTCCTGCAGCGAGACCCGGAGGACGGCAAGGCGCGCCGGGGCATACCGGTGGACGAGGCCCGCACCCTGCCGGAATTCTTTTCCAAGTCGCCGGCGGCAGCGCCCTACCGCGTGGCGATCATCGACACGGCCGATGACCTCAACACCTTCGGCGCCAACGCCGTGCTCAAGACCCTGGAGGAGCCGCCTGAACGCGGCGTGCTGCTGCTGATCTCCCACGCCCCCGGCGGTCTGCTGCCCACCATCCGCTCGCGCTGTCGCCGCCTGCGCATCGACACCCCGCGCCCGGAGCGGGCGGCGCTGTGGGTGGAGGAAAAGACCCAGCTGGGGGCCGGCGACGCCCGGCGACTCCTCGCCATGGCCCAGGGGGCGCCAGGCGGCGCCTGGCGGCTGGCCGTCGACGGCGCGCTCGACGCCGATCGTCTGGCCCACGACCTGCTCGCCCACCTGCCGAAGGTCGACGATTCCGCCATGCAGTCGATCGTCGACGGCTTTCGCGGCCCCGCCGGGGCCCTGCGCTTCAATCTGCTGTTCGCCCGCCTCGCCGAGCAGGTTCACGCCATGGCGACCCGCCGGGCGGCGGAGGGCGAGAGCGGCGTGACCCTGGATCGCTGGGCGGAGGTCTGGGAGGACCTTATCGCCGTTCCGCGTCAGGTCGAGGCGGTCAATCTCGACCGCGCCGACGTCTTCTACACCACCCTTTCGCGCCTGCGGACGATCGGCTAGGCCGCGCGGATGCTGATCGACAGCCACGTCAACCTCCACGCCCCACAGTTCGACGAGGATCGACAGGCGGTGATCGAGCGCGCCCGCGCCGCCGGCGTGGGCCTGATGGTGACGATCTGCGACCGTATCGACCGTTTCGAGGCCGTGCACGCCATCGCCATGAGCGAACCCGACATCTGGGCCACCGTCGGGGTCCATCCCCATGAAGCCAAGGATTTTCGGGACCTTGCGGTGGAGACCTTGTGCGATATCGCCCGCCGTCCGCGGGTGGTGGGCATCGGCGAGACGGGACTGGACTTTCACTACGACCTCAGCCCCCGCGAGATCCAGGCGAAGGTGTTCGGCGTCCACGTCGCCGCCGCGCGGCTCACCGGCCTGCCGCTGATCATTCACACCCGCCTGGCGGACGAGGCCATGGGCGACCTGCTGGAGCGGGAATACGAACGGGCCCCGTTCCGGTTGCTGATGCACTGCTACACCTCTGGCGCCGGGCTGGCGGCGCGCGCCGCGGCCCTGGGCGCCTGGTTTTCGGTCTCGGGCATCGCCAGTTTCAAGGCGGCCGGCGATGTCCGCGAGGTGATCGCCGCCATGCCCGCCGACCGCATCATCCTGGAGACCGACTGCCCCTATCTCGCCCCCGTCCCCATGCGCGGGCGTCGCAACGAACCGGCGTATCTGCCGCACGTCCTCGCCGCCCTGGCCGCCGTGCGCGGCTGGTCCCTGGCCGAAACCGAACGCCGGACCGAAGACGCGTTCTTTGCTCTTTTTGACAGGATACCAAAACCTTGAGCCCCAGTCTTGAGGTCGTCATCCTGGGGTCGGGCTCCTCCGGCGGCGTGCCGCGGGCCGATGGCGCCTGGGGGGCCTGCGATCCGGCCAACCCGCTGAACCGCCGCTCGCGCTGCTCCCTGATGGTCCGGCGGACGTCGGAGGAGGGGCCCGAGCGCCAGACGACCGTGGTGGTGGACGCCTCGCCGGAGTTCCGCATCCAGACCGCCGCGGCGGGAACGCGCCGCCTGGACGCCTTGCTGATGACCCACGATCACGCCGACCAGGCGCATGGCATCGACGATATCCGCGCCTTCGCCCTGACCCAGCGCGCGCGCATCGCCTGCTGGATGGACCAGGCCACGCGGGCCTCGCTGCTGCGCCGGTTCGGCTACATCTTCGCCGGGGAGGGCTACTATCCGGCCATCGCCGACATCCACGATCTACCGGCGCACGGCGCGAAATGGAGCGTCCAGGGCCCGTCCGGACCCATTCCCGTGGTCACCTTCGACCAGGATCATGGCGGGGTGAGAAGCGTCGGCTATCGCTTTGGCGGACTGGCCTATTCCAGCGATGTCGTCGACCTTGCGGAGCCGGCGTTCGAGGCCCTCGAGGGGCTGGACGTGTGGATCGTCGACGCTCTGCGCTACACGCCCCATCCCACCCACGCCCATGTGGACCGCGCCCTCGAGTGGATCGCCCGGGTGCGGCCGCGGCGCGCGATCCTCACCAACCTGCACATCGATCTGGACTATGACGCGCTGACAGGCCGCCTGCCGCCGGGGGTTGAACCGGCCTATGACGGCATGACCCTGACCATCCCCCTGGGCGAAGCGGACTGAGCATGAACCTCGCGTTTCTCGCGTCCAACAATGGCAGCAGTCTGCGCGCCATCGTCGCCGCCGTCGAGTCCGGTGACCTCGCGGCCACGCCCCGCTTGGTGGTGAGCAACCGAAAGAGCGCCCCGGCGCTCGACTTTGCCCGGGAACACGGCATCAAGGCCCTGTGCATCCCGACGACGTCCGACCCGGACGCCGCGGACGCTCGCCTGGCGGCCGCCCTCAAGGCGGCCGGCGCCGACCTGGTCATCCTCTCCGGCTACCTGCGCAAGCTCGGCCCGGTCACCCTTTCCGCCTACGGCGGGCGGATCCTCAACATCCATCCGGCGCTGCTGCCGAAATATGGCGGGCAGGGGATGTATGGGCGGCGCGTTCACGACGCCGTGGTCGCCGCCGGCGAGGCCGAATCCGGCGCCACCGTTCATCTGGTGGACGACGAATACGACCACGGCGCCGTGGTCGCCCAGGTTCGCGTCCCACTGGCGCCCGGAGAGCCGGCCGAGTCGGTGGAGCGGCGGGTGATGGCTGCAGAGCCAGGCCTGTTTGTATCCACATTACAGAGGCTTGTTTGCGGAAACCTGACGTTGCCTTCCGCCTGACGGCCGGCCGGCCGGCCGGCCGGGAACGGCCCGACCGGGAAGACGCCGGTCAATCCAGGTCGTCGTCATCCTCGTCGGAAAACGCGCCGAAGGGGGCCAGGCCGGCGATGCCCGTGGCGCCGTCGAGCTTGGTGACCCTTCGCACCCGACCGGCGCCGGTGGCGGCGATGGCGGCGGCCAGTCGCTCGGAGTGGGTCACCAGCCAGATCTGGGACCGCGCCGAGGCCCGGACCACAAGCCGGGCCAGCGGCTCGATCAGGTCCGGGTGCAGGCTCGATTCCGGCTCGTTGAGGGCGATGAACGGCGGAGACCGGTAGGCCAGCAGCGCGCCGGCCAGGGCGAGGAACTTCAGGGTTCCATCGGAAAGTTCTGACAAATCGAACAGTCTCGAGGGAAACTCCGGGAAGATCATCCCGAAGCTCGCCATCCGCCCGGGCCGCGGTACGATCAGCCTGGCGCCGGGAAAGGCCGCGTCCACGGTCTCGTCGAGGTCCGCGGTGTCCTCGCGGATGTGGGTCAGGGTGGCGAAAACCGCGCTCAGATTGCCGCCGTCGGAGGCGAGATCCGGGCACGACACCGCGACGCAGGGCCGTCGCATGGGCGCGTCGGCGTCGGTGCGCAGATCGTGGTAGAACCGCCAGCCCAGCAGGGTCCGGCGCACCAGGTCCAGCCCCGGATAACGGGACGGATCCTCCAGGCGACCGATCATGGTCTCCGAGGCCAGCAGATCCAGGGGGATGGGCGCGGGGCGGCCATCCTCACCGCGCGCCATCAGGGAATGTCCTGTCCGTTCAGCCAGTTGCACGCGCCGGCCGCCGACGGTCTGGCTCAGTCGCTCGCGCTTGATCTGCGGCTCTTCGGCAAACGCCGCCGACGCTTCCTTGGGCGGGAAACCGATGACGACCTCATAGTCGATGGCCGAACGCCGGTCCCGGGCCTTCGGGTCGGCGAGCGACACCGAAAGGGCGATTTCCGCCGGTTCGCCACGGCGCCGCGGACCGGCCCAGAAACTGGACGCAAGGCCTTCGTGCGCGAGACGAACGCCCAGGGTGTTGTCGGCGGCGCATCGCAGCAGGTCCAGCGCCCGATAGAGATTGGTCTTTCCCACGCCGTTGGCGCCGACGAACACGTCCAGGCGAGACAGCGGGTAGCGGATCTGGCGCAGAGACCGGTAGGCCGACGCGGAAAAGCCTCGCACAATCAGATCCATGGCGTCGGGTCCCGGGCGGCTGGCGATCGGGGATGATCCTAGATCCGGGGGGTGGATCGGCATAGTCGCCGCGGCCCGTCTCATATTTCCGATAATATATCTTAGACGGGAAATGCATGTAGCCGCCATTTAGTAATGTCGCACCGTGCCAGTTAGAGAATGCACCCTGCTCGTCTTCATCGTCGACGCCACCAGCCGACTGATGCACCTGCAGTTCGTGCAGTCGGAGTCGACGTTCGCCTACTTCAACGCCACGCAGAGATATCTGGAGCGGCACGGCAAGCCGGTGGCCTTCTACACCGACAAGCACTCGGTCTTCCGGGTGAACAAGCCCGCCGGCCTTCATGGCGACGGCATGACCCAGTTCGGGCGCGCGCTGAAGGCGCTGACGATCGAGATCATCTGCGCCAACTCTAGCCAGGCCAAGGGCCGCGTCGAGCGCGCCAACAAGACCCTGCAGGACCGGCTTGTGAAGGAGCTCAGGCTCGCCGGCGTCAGCACCATGGACGACGGCAACGC
>CAIXWN010000203.1 GCA_903923135.1 uncultured Caulobacteraceae bacterium
ATTTTCCAACGCTCGAAATTTTCCAATGAAATCAACAGCCCGAATTTTTGACGGTATGGCTGACGGGAAAAGCGAGGCGGCTGGACGGATTTTATAAATGAAAACAGACTCTTACGGGTCTGTTGAACAATTGAGTGGGAGTAGGGGATTGGCGTGGTCGGGCGTAGTTTGGCGTAGAATATCGTAGAAAAAACAGTGGCTTAGCGTCTCTTCCGTTGACGATATGAACTCGATGGTCAATCCGTGACGCGATTTTCTAAAGGTCTGAATTGTTTGAAGAAACAAATTTTGTCGCGCTTCATATGTCTCCACAGCCAAACCAATTGACGGTCATTCTGACGGTCTTTGAATTCGCCTGGGCGACGCCTCTCGAAAATACCGTCAAAAAGCGTGGCAGGGTCTGACGGTATTTTTGTCAGGCTGGGGACCGCTTGATCTCAGGGTCCGACTTTGCCGCTCGGG
Organism: uncultured Caulobacteraceae bacterium; assembly: GCA_903923135.1. Lineage (GTDB taxonomy): Bacteria > Pseudomonadota > Alphaproteobacteria > Caulobacterales > Caulobacteraceae > Acaudatibacter > Acaudatibacter lapponiensis. Next base: position 463 of record CAIXWN010000203.1, read on the forward strand.
AAAATTCTTTCATCCGAGTCATCCCGAGCCGCTGATTTTTCCCGATCGGTAAAAATTGACGAGACGTGTTTGGTTCTAAAGGCAACCTTCTGGCCAGAGGCCTGGGCTAAGAAGCGACCCCGGATCACCGTTGAGACGGTCAGCTGTAGGTAAACTTTAGGTCGACCGTCGATAGATTGCAGTGCCCACGGCTATGTCCTGAGCCGGCAGGCCCGTCAGGTCCACGACAGTTAATCCCGCGCCTCCAGGTCGCGCGGAGTCCAAGACGTCCCCGAGGGTTCTCAAGCGCGCCTTGGGGATATCGCGCCCCTGGATTTCGCCATGGTCAAGGCAGTTGCCGATGTCGTCACAGACGATCCAGTCTGCCAGGTCGATCACCGCAGACTCAAGCTCGCGCTTGCCCGGCGTGTCGGCGCCCATGGCGACGATCAGCCTGACCCGGCCCAGCTCGGTGACCTGTAACAACGGTGAGCGTGAGGGCGTGCATGTCACCAGGACGTCGCTGCGCGCCGCAACCTGCGCAGGACTGTCAACCGCTGTGGCGTTCAGACCGGCGGCCCGCAACTCATCGGCCAGGCGTTGGGCTGATGACAACGCTCGAGACCAGATCATGACGCTGGCGAGGCGGCAGTGCGCGCAAATCCAACGGGCCTGCAGAGCCGCCTGGGTCCCTGCACCGAGCACGCCCAGCACCTCCGCACCTCCGGGCATGAAGGCCTCGACGGCCAACGCTCCTGCGGCGGCGGTGCGTGTGTCCGTCAGCCTGCCCTCATCGGCAAGCAAGGCGAGTGGTGCGCCTGTCTGCGCGGACAGCACCAGCATCAGGCCATCGCTCGAGGCAAGGCCGCGGCGGGGATTGTCGTAGAAGCTGGTCGCCACCTTGATCACGAACAGGTCCGAAGCCTGGGCGCGGCCGAATTTGATGTGGCAGTCGCCCGGCGGGTCGGTGAAGCTCAGATGGCCGGGGGGCGGCGAGGTGACCCGACCCCGGGCATGGTCGATCAGGGCCTGCCGCACAGCTGGAATCACGAGGTCCGGCGTCGCCATCGCCCGGATGGCGTCCGGGCCGACGACCCGCAGGGGCTCACGCATAGTTCTGCAACAGATGGGCGCGCATGGCCGCCAGGCCTTCATCGATGTGATTGCGGCCATAACCCATGCGAAAGCGGTCGGTCGGCGTGGCCGTCAGGGCCGACGCGTAGACGGAGGGTGGCAGGACCACGACGCCGGCCTCTTCGACCAGGCGCCGGGCAAACGCCTCCACTCCGTCCGCGCCCTTGTAGCGCGGGTAGATGACAATGCCCCCGTCGGGAACATAGCTTTCGAACAGGTGCGGAAACTCGCTCAGGAAGGCCTGAGTCTTGGCCAGACCGGCGCGCGCGATGGCGCGGGTGCGGTCCAGGATCACGTCGGCGCCCCGCAGGGCCGCAACAGCCAGCCGCTCGCTGGCACCGCTGTTGCAGATCGAGAGGTAATGCTTGTAGCGGACCATGCGCTCGAGCAGGTCCCGGTCGTGGCTGGCGATCCAGCCAATGCGCAGGCCAGGGAGCCCATAGGCCTTGGACATGACGTTCAGGGATACGCCGCGTTCGTATGCGTCAAACGCCTGGGGCAACCGGATCGCCGGGTCGCGCTCGATCAGGCGGTAGACTTCATCGGAGAACAGCCAGATGCCGTGGCGGCGGCAGAGATCGACCAGGGCGTCAAAGCGGTCGCGCTCGAGGATCTTGCCCGTCGGATTGTGGGGGAAGTTGACCGAGATGACCCGAGTATTGGGTCGGATCGCGGCGGCGACCCTATCAATGTCCAGGGTCCAGTTATGTTCGGCCTCCAGTGGCACACCGGTGACGTCGCAGATCGACAAGGGCAGGCTCTCGGCCGACTGGTAGTTTGGGGTGACGACGATGGCGTGAGCGCTCGCATCCAGCAGCACGCGATAGAAGGCGTAGAGCCCTTCCTCAGCTCCAGCAAAACAGAGCACATCCTCCGGAGCGGCGGTGTCATAGGTCGCAGCGATCGCTTCGCGAAGGTCTTGCGCCCCGTAGGGCTGGGTGTAGCTCAGTGGCTCGTCCAGAAATCGGTCCACCGCTCCCGGTCCGGCCAGCGCCAGGACGTCTCGGATGGTGATCGACTGCGCATCGGACGCCGTCATGTGATAGCGAGAGCCAAACTCCCATTTCCCTAGATAGGTTTCGAGGCGGAACTCCGGCAGGGTGTTCATCTTTCTAGACTCCGTGCGGCGGCGAGGCGTTTGTAAAGCGTGGCCCGCGAGACCCCGAGCGCCGAGGCGATATGGTCTGCGGCCTTGCGGATCGAAAAGAAGTTGCGGGCGTCAAGGGACGCCGCAAGTTCGACGTGGTCCGCCGTCGTGAGCCCACCTAGAGACGCGTTGCGGGTCGCCAGGAAGCGCGCGATCTCTGCATTGATCTGTTCGCGCCAGTCGGCCGGGAACAATTGCTCGACGCGGGTCGGTGCGTCAGGCGGAACGGACATCAGCCGCTCCAGAACGCTCCGCGCCGCCGAAAGGGCCGAGACGTCGAGATTGATGCAGAACAGGCCTGCCGGACGACCATCCTGACCCATGATCGTCGCCGAGACAGACTTGAGCTCTCGTCCGTCGAAATTTGACTTCGCATACGGGCCGATCACACCGCCGTCGAATGGCTTGAGATCGGCAATGTCGTTCAGCGATGGATCGCCCACCCGGCGTCGGGAAAAGGCGCCGGCCATGTGCAGGATGCGATCGGAATCGAGGTCGTGCACCACCACCTCGGCCTGCGGTTGAAGCAACGCGGCTACGGCGTCGGCGATGACAAAATAGGGGGTGGGATTCCAGCGCATTTGGATCGGTAGTCGCGGATAGACAAATTGTCAATGTCAGACATATCGTCTCGATCGCTGATGAGATGGTGTCTCCTAGCACCACGTCCTCGCGAATGACTGCCGAGCGCAGGCCAATTCCTTCGGCAAGCCACGTCGCTCGGTTATCAGCCGCCGTCGGATTGCGGTGTCCAAGGCCTTCCTGGCTGGCGAGGGCCCTGTCGGGCCAGCAGGGACACGGGGTTGAACGTGTCCAGCCGCCGGGGCGCCCCGTGAGGCGGGGCTGTCACCATACCGGCGAGATCGGCGACGGCGGAGATGGCGGTGGGCCGAACGACGCGCAGTCTCAGCCCATCGCCGTCTTCGATCACTTCGACCGTCAAGCCGGCGCCCCTGTGCAGGCGCCGAGGCAGGGCGGCGGGAAGAACGATCTGACCCTTCGACGATACGGTCACCGTGGACATCGGTGGAACTCCAGGAATTGAGGCGTGAACCTTTGGACGGCTTACCTTGCGGTCACTCGGTGCGCGTGAAGTAATCCGGGCCTAAGCGGCGTGAGCGGCGACGAGCCTATGGCGGAGAGGGAGGTGGGAGAGGGCTGGGAGCTCTTCGGGAGGTGCAGGGGCGATCTCGGGGCGCTGTCTGGGCGATTCTTGGGAGTCGGCGGGGAGTTCGTTGGGAGTCCGCGGGGCGCTTTCGGGCGCTGGGCGGAGCGCCCGCCAGGTCGCGATATTCCAAATGTCGCTGAAATTCTTGATGTTTCATTGACCCATCCCGCTTCGCCGCGACCGCCAGAGGAGCCGGCGGTCCCACCGCCTCCCAAGCATGGCCGCGCGGGAGGCGTTCAGGGGAGGGGCGCCGGACATACCGCCGCCCGTTCACAATGAGAAAGAACTCGATGAAAGTCGCATTTTGCAATATTTCGGGGCGCGCGTCAATTGTTTGACGGCGACGGACCCGGCGCCTAGCCTGCCGAACATGACCGAGCCCACCGTGATCTCGCCTGGCGAAGGGCGGACCATCCTGCTGGTGGTGGCGCATGCGGACGACCCGGCGCTGTTTCTGGGCGGAACCCTGATCCGCTGGGCCGACGCCGGCTGGCGCGTCGTGTGCGTGCGGGTCACGGACGATCGTTGGGATTCCTTCGGCCCCGATGAAGCCGAGACTATCGCCGCCAACGCCGCTGAATTCCGCGAGTCGGCGGCGCGACTGGGCCTTGCGGAGATCGTGGAGCTGGGCTGGGCCACCGATGTATTAGGCGACGCCAGCGAGGTCGCGCTGCGGGAGGCGGTGATCCGGCAGATCCGCCGCTGCCGGCCCTATGCCCTGGTGTCGTTCGATCCCTACGCCATGTGGGGCGAGGACAATCAGGACCACATCAAGCTGGCGGCGGCGGTGGACGAAGCCTTCTGGACAAGCCAGTTCCCGCTGCACCATCCTGAGCACCTGGCCGAGGGGCTGGCGCCGCACGGGTGTTTCGAGCGCTGGTATTTCGGCCGGACGGTGACGCGGGTCACCGACGTCGTCGACATTGCGGACGTGCTGGATCGCAAGCTCGCCGCGGCCCTCTGTCACCGCACGATGATGGGCAACTATGTCAACCAGCTGCGCCTGCAGGCGCGCACGGGCGGATGGAGCCTGCCGATGCTCGACGCGATCGCCGCCGGCGGCGACCTGGACGAGTTCATGGCGATGCTTGTCCGCGGGGGCGCGCGCCAGGTGGGGGAGCGCCACGGCCTCGGCCCCGCGGAGGAGTTTCGGGTGGTGCGGTTCGGCGGGCTCGAAGGTCTGCTGGAACGGTTTGGCCGCCGGCTGGAGGCGGGCTGATGACCTCGAACTCGAAGATCGGTGTCGCGGTTTGCGACATCACGCCAGCCGGGCCAGTGATGCTGGCCGGTTTCGGCCAGAGGGTGAGCCCAAGCGAAGGCGTGCTCGATCCGATCTTCGCCAAGGCCCTGTGGCTGGAGGCCGGGACGACACGCCTCGCCTTCATCACCACCGATCTGCTGTGCGTCCCCGGGCCGCTGGCCGCGGCTGTTACCCAAGCGGCGGGCGCGCAGCTTGGGCTGACGCCTGCGGAGATCTGCCTGACGGCCTCGCATACCCATTCCGGACCCGCGCCCTACGACGCCGGCGACGGCGCCACGGGTGTGGCCGCCTACGTCGCGTTCCTTGAGGCGGCGCTGGTCGAGCTGGTGGCGGCCGCCCGGGCCGCCGCCCGGCCGGCCCGGGTCTCCACAGCCGTTGGCGCGGCGGATCTGTTTTTCAATCGTCGAACGCGGGGCCGGCCCAACCGGGTTGACCCTCGTGTGCCGGTCATCGTCGTCGAGGATGCCGAGACCGGGGCGACGCGCGCGCTGCTGTTCGGCGCGGGCTGCCATCCGGTCACGCTCGGCTGGGACAATCCGCTGGTGAGCGCCGACTTTCCCGGCGTCGCCCAGAGGGTGATCGAGGCGGCCCTGCCCGGGGCGGTGGCGCTGTTTTTCAACACGACCGAGGGCAATGTGATTCCGATCACCAGTCCCGATCGCGACGCCCTCGATCCGCGCGGTTATTGCGGCGGCGGCCCCGCCGACACCCGATGGATGGGCGAGGCCCTGGCCGAGGCCGTGCTGGCCGCGCATGCGCACCGCGGCCCGCCACGCGAGCTTTCGCTTCGCACGGCGCGACAGACCCTTTCGGTGCTCCCCAACGCTGGCGCCGGCGACCCTGTCCAGGTCGCCGCCGATCTCGCCGAAAGCCATCGCGTCCTGGCGGAATATCTTGGCGACGACCTGGGCCGGGCCCTGCCGCCAGGACCGCTCTGGTCGCTGGCCAGCGCCGCGGTGATCCGGCTCGATCTGGATGAAGAGGACATGCGCCGGCTGATGATCGCCTGCTGTCGCTGCCTCGGCCTGACCGCGCGGCTGGCCCGGCCAGGTCCGCCCCGGCCCTTGGCCGTGCCGATCCAGGTGATCTCGCTCAATGGCCACGATCTTGTGACCCTGCCAGGCGAGGTGCTGGTGGAGGTCGGCGAGGCCTGGCGGGATGTCGCGGGCCACGACCGGGCCTTCGTTGTCGGTCTCGCCAACGGCCACTTCCGCTACCTGCCTCTGGCCGCGCAACATGCCGAGCCGCAGGCCGATCAGCGGTACGAGACGGTCACGGCCGGTCTCACGCCCGGCGGCGTCGACCTGGCCGTCGCCGCCGCCGGTGAGATGCTCGAGCTCATGCAGGGCGCTGCGCCGGGGTGATGTGAGGGGCTGAGTTCGCCTGGCTGTCCTCCCGTTCGACACGGACGCCGCCGTTCACGCGGCCTCGATTGCGGCCAATCTGTCGCAACTGGCGTCGCGGCGAAGGTTTCCTATATGCGGCGCGACGGCGTTGGGCGCCGGATCACGGAGACGATCACAATGACGGCGCGGGTCTCGTTCCTCTGGCGTTCGGTGGCGCTGGTCGCCGCCGTCGCCCTGCTGTCCGCCGGGCCGGCCGACGCGCGGCGGGGCGGTAGTTTCGGCAGTCGCGGCCACCGCACCTATGCGGCGCCGCGACCGACGTCGATTTCGCCGGGCTATACGGCGCCGGTCCAGCGATCGATGACGCCCAGGCCGGCCTATGGCGCGGCGCCGTCCTATGCGCCCGGCTACGTCCCGGGCAATCGGGGCGGCGGATTCGGCGGCATGGGCGGCTTTCTCAGCGGCGTGCTGGCCGGCGGGCTGATCGGCGGCCTGCTGGGTCACCATGCCGGGTGGGGCGGCGGCGGATGGGGCGGCGGCTATGGCGGAGGCTACGCGGGCGGCGGCCTGCTCACCATCCTGGTGCAGCTGGCGATCCTCGCCGGCGTGGCCTTCCTCGCCGTGAGGGTGTTCCGCATGGTGACCGGCCGCCGCGGCGCGCCGTCAACCTTCGCGCCGGCGCCGGCGCAGGCTCCGACCTCATCGTTTCCCGGCGGGGGCTTCGTGCCCGCGTCCTCCTATACGCCCTACGTCGCGCCGACCTACGGCGGCGCGCAGCCGGTGGAGCTCGAGTTTCCGGTCACCGCGGCCGACGAGGCCGCCTTCGAGCGTCTGCTGGTCGAGATCCAGGACGCCTTCGGCCGCGAGGATTTCGCCGCCCTGCGCGAGCGCACGACGCCCGAAGTGATGTCCTACCTGGCCGAGGAGCTCAGCCAGAACTCCGTGGCCGGTGCGCGCAACGCGGTGAGCAACACGCGGCTGCTGCAGGCCGACATCTCCGAGGCCTGGCGCGAGGATCAGGCCGACTATGTCACCGCCGCCCTGCGATACGAGAGCATCGATGTGATGCGCGACCGCGCCACGGGCGCCGTCCGCAGCGGGGACCCGACCCGCGCCACGCCGACCACCGAACTGTGGACCTTCGTCCGGCCCCCGGGCGGGGCGTGGAAGCTGTCCGCGATCCAGGAGACGTCGTGACGGGAGAATGGGCGCGCCCTCTGTCCCTACGATCCCCGCGCGCACCGGGCGGGAGCAGGCAGGGCTGGAACGCCGGTCGGCGCCCGGAGACTCTTTACCACCCATGACGGCGCCGTTAACCACGGAGGGATGACCGCCCGCGCCTCGCATCCGCCGATCTGGCTCCTCGGATTCGGCCTCTGGCCCCTGGGGGTGAACGGCGCGTTGATGCTGATCACCATGCCGCAGCTGCTGGCGGCCGAGCACGCCCCGCCCGGGCGCATCGCGGCCATCACCGCCCTGGCCCTGGCGCCGGGGTTCGTCAGCTTCCTGATGGCCCCGCTGCTCGACTGGCGCTTCTCCCGCCGGACCTGGGCGGTCGCCTTCACCCTGGTCACCGGGCTCGGCGCCGCGGCGGCCTTTCTCTTCGTCCGGCGGCTGGAGATCCTGGGGGTGTTCTTCTTCCTGTCCAATCTCGGCGCCTATCTGGTCTCGGCGGCCTGCGGCGGCTGGTTCGGCGAGCTGATCGCTCCGGAGCGGCATCGCGCCCTCGGAGCCTGGTTCGCGGCGGTGAACATCGCCTCGGGCGGCCTGGTCGCGGCGGTCGCCATCCCGATCTTCCGGGGCCTCCCCGAGCCGGTCGGCGCGTTGCTGCTCGGCGGCGTCAGCCTGCTGGCCGTGCCCCTGTTCCTGGCCATTCCCTGTCCTCCGGCCGACGCCAGACTGGCGCGCGAGAGCGTCGTCGCCTTCGCCCGGGATGTGACGGGGGTGGTCCGCCGGCCGATCGTGCTGTGGACCCTGCTACTGTTCGTCTCGCCGGCGACGGCCTTCGCCCTGACAAACTCGCTGTCGGGCTTCGCCGGCGATTTCCATGTCGGCGAGGCCATGGCCGGCCTGATCGGCGGCGCCGGCGTGTGCCTGGCCGGCGTGGTGGGCAGCCTCCTGGCTCCGGGGCTGGGGGCCGGCCTTCGTCCGCGGGTGCTGTACCTGACGCTGGGTCTGCTGGGGGCGGGCTTCAGCGCCGCGTTGATCCTGGCGCCGCGGACGCCGGCGATGTTCGGCGTCGCCCTGCTGGGCGAGAACATCTTCCAGGCCGCCGCCTTCGCCGTCTCCAATCTGATTTCGCTGAACTCGCTGGGCGAGGACAATCCCCTGGCCGCCACGCAGTTCGGCCTGCTGTTCGCCTCCAGCGCCGTGCCGCTGTACTACATGCAGATCATCGACGGTGCGGCCTTCACCGCCCACGGTCTGAATGGCGGCCTGCTGGCCGACGCGGCCATGACGGCGGGCGCGTGCCTGGTGCTGGGGCTGATCCTGTGGGCCTTTCGCGGCGCCATGGCGCGGGCCGACGCGGCGGCCTAGGGGGCGGTATCCGAGAGGGAGGCAGGCAATGCGTGTGATGGTGCTGGTCAAGGCGACCGAGGACAGCGAGAAGGGCCATATGCCGACGGCCTGGGCCAGCGAGATGATGGCGGCCATGGGCCGCTTCAACGACGCCCTGCGCGAGGCCGGCGTGCTGATCATGGCCGAGGGTCTAAAGCCCACGTCGGAGGCCAAGCGCGTCGCCTTCGACGGCGAGGGCCGCACGGTCATCGACGGCCCCTTTGGCCCGGCCCGCGAGGTGGTGGCCGGCTTCTGGCTTTGGGAGGTCAAGGACATGGACGAGGCGGTCGCCTGGGCGAAGCGCTGCCCCAATCCCATGCCGGGGCCGAGCGAGATCGAGATCCGGCCGTTCTACGGCGCGGACGATCTGGCGTGACGGCCTGACGCCGGGGGCGATGGCCCCTCCGCGTTGCAAACCTGGCGTCACGTCGCCGGCAGGACGCACCGCACCAGGGTCAGAACGATGCCGCCCGCATAGAGGCCCCCGAAAGTCACCTTGGTCCGCTTCGCCAGCCATAGCGGCAGGTAGATGTCGAAATTGTCGCGACGGTCGTCGGTATAGCGGGCGGCGATCGGGGTCAGTGGGCAGTGAAGTCCGTTGGCGACAAGGACGACCACCTCGACGGAGACGACACCGATCGAGAGCGCCGCGCATGCGAGGTTCCCGATCCAGGCAAACACCCAGATCGCGACGATCCAGGCGACGAAGAACCCCCAGACGATCGTGTGGCCGAGCTTGATCGTAGTCAGGATGAGGCCGGAAAACCTGGATGCGCCGGGCGCCATAAGGATCGCGCAAGCCCCTCGTGGACTCGGCCGTCGGCCGACTTGGGCTCAGTCCCTACACCAACCGACAGGTCACAACCACGACGGGCCTGACCACGGTGGGTAAATCCCGAGGCTGGCCGGTTTGCGTCGCTGTCCGATAGTCTGCGGCGATCAACCTCGGGCGTGCATCGTCGCGCGACCCCGTCCCCCTGGATGAACCATGACCTGGCAGAACATCCGCATCTCCCGTTTCGGGGGCCCCGAGGTCCTGGAACTGTCCGCACAGACAGCCATCCCAGAGCCTGGTCCGGGCGAGGTCCGCATCAAGGTGCTCGCCGCGGGGACCGGTTTCACCGACAGTTTCATCCGTCGCGGCCGATATCCGGATTTCAAGGGCCCGCTGCCGTTTACGCCGGGCTACGAGCTCGTCGGCGTCGTCGAGAAGACTGGCGTCGGCGTGAGCGCGCTTCGCGTCGGTGAGGTGGTGGCGGACCTCTGCGTCGTCGGCGGCTATGCGCAGTATGCGATCCGACCCGCGGCTTTCCTCGTGCCGGTTCCCGCGGGCCTTGATCCGGCCGAAGCGGTCTGCATCCCGCTGGCCTATCTCACGGCGTTCCAGATGCTGACCCGCGTCTGCCACCTGCCGCGGGGCGCGACGGTTCTGGTGATCGGCGCGTCAGGCAGCGTCGGCACAGCGTTCCTCGACCTTGCCCGTCATCTGGGTCTGAAGGCGATCGGCACGTGTTCGGCCAGGAACATGTCGGCGGTGGAAGGCTTCGGCGCCAAGGCGGTCGACTACCGGTCCGGCGACTTTGCCGCGGCCGTGCGGCGTCTGACTAAAGAGGGAACAGGCGGCGGCGGTGTCGACGCCGCTTTCGACGCCATCGGCGGCGGGCATTTTTCGCGCGCCTTCGCCTGTCTCGCGCCCGGCGGGCGGCTGGTCGGCTATGGCTCGCAAACCATGGCCGTTGGCGGGGAGGGCCTGGTGTCGGCTGCCCTCGGGCTGCTCCGGCTCAAACTGTGGGACGTGTTCAGCGCGCTGTTCGGCGGCCGTCACGCGGCCTGGTACAGCATCACCGATCGCCGCCGGACCCACCCGGACGAGTTCAAGGCCGACATGGCGACACTGTTCGGCATGCTGCTGGGCGGCGGGATCCACCCTGTCGTCATTGACCGCCTGCCGCTCTCCGCCGCGCCTGATGTCCACAGGCGCATCGACGCCGGCGGGCTCGGCGGCAAGATTGTCCTGATACCCTGGGCCAGGCAAACTTGAACGTTCAGGCTCGGATCGGGCTAGCAGGTGGTCGGCGCGCCGGGCAGGACTATGTGGCCGAACCCGACAGGGGCTCGATTCACAACTTCGGCCTCGCCGTCGACCTCACCCTGCTCGACGCGCACGGGCAGACGCTCGACATGGGGACCGGCTTCGATGACTTCGCCGACGCGGCCCGCACCGACCGGGAGCCCGCGCTGGTGGCCTCCGGTCGGCTCACCCGCGCCGAGGCGGCCAACCGCCTGATCCTGCGCGAGGTCATGACCCGCGCCGGATTCCACACCATCGACGAGGAGTGGTGGCACTTCGACGCCCTGCCGGTGGCCGAGGTGAAGGCGCGCTACAGCAGTGTCGAATAGTCGGCCGGGCGCCCCGGCGGCGTCACTGCGGCCGGTCGTCCCGGCCGGCCTGCAGGGCGTCGAGCCGCTTCAGCGCCGCGATGACGTCCTGCCAGGGGACAGGCTCGACCGTGCCCAGCAGCCAGCGAAGGCGGGGCTCGTCCTGCACCGCCGAAGCGTCCGAGGCCCAGGAGGAGAGGATTTCGCGCTTCTCGCGGAACGTCAGGTGAGGGTCCCTGACCACATCCTCCGGGTTCTGGAAGCCGACCGCGGGGCGAACGCCGCGTTCGAGGGCGGTCCGGATCGTGCAGGGCGCGTCGATGCCCTGCCGGGCGAAGATCTGTGGGGTTGTCGCCAGTCGCATCGTCGCCGTCCCTAGGCGCTCAGGGCCTCCGGCGCGCCGCCGCGGATGGCGATGCGCCGGGGCTTCCGGGTTTCGGGGACCTCCCAGGCCAGATCGATCGACAGCAGGCCGTCCTCATAGGCGGCCGACCTGACCACCACATGGTCGGCCAGTTCGAAGGTCCGCTCGAAGTCGCCGCCGGCGATCCCGTGATAGAGGTAGCTGTGCTCAGCCCCGTCCGCCGCCTTGCGGCCGGCGACGATCAGGCGGTTCGGCTGCGCCGTGATCTCGAGCTCATCGACGCCGAAGCCGGCCGCGGCGAGGGTGATGCGGTAGCCGTCTTCGCCGGCCTTTTCGATGTCATAGGGTGGCTGACCGCGGTCGGCCCCGCGCCGCAGCGCGTTGTCGACGAGGTCCGCCATGTGGTCGACGCCGATCATCGACCGGTAGAGGGGGGAGAAGTCATAGGCCGTTCTCATTTCCATCTCCTCGGAGTGAGCAAGTTGGACCGGAAGGGCGCCCGGAAGCGCGGGCGTCTCCCTGACCGCCGGGCCCGCGTGGCGTCCGGCGGAGGAAAAAATTAGGAAGCGCCGACACCGGATCAAGGCCTGTGCTTGCGGTTTTTTCCGTTCTTCCTACCTCGGTCGCTGGCGGGCCTGACGCGGTCCGTGGGTTTGCGCAGCCAGGTGCGGGATGAGCCTTCCACCGAACCTTCTCTCGGCTTTCGCCACGGTCTTCGTGACGATCGGACCGATCGAGACCGCCGTCGTCTTCGCCGCCCTGACGGCCGGCGCGCACCGGCCCGAACGCAGGAGCCTGGCCGCCCGGTCGGTGGCCATCGCCGGGATGGTCCTGCTGCTCTTCGCCCTGGGCGGCGGCGTCGTGCTGTCGTGGCTGCGCGTGTCGCTGCCCGCCTTCCGGGTGGCGGGCGGCGTGCTGCTGTTCCTTCAGTCGCTGACCCTGACGTTCTCGAGTCCCGGCCTCTCATCGATCAACGCCAGCGAGACCCGGGCCGCGCAGCAGGCGGGCGACATCGCCGTCTTTCCCCTGGCGTTTCCGCTGATCGCCGGTCCCGGCAGCCTCGCGGCCGTCGTGCTGGTCATGGGGCGGACCGAAGGCTGGCTCGAGCGGTCGGCGGTCATCGCCATGGTCGCCGCCTGTCTGGTCGCCACCTATCTCGCCATGCTCGCCTCCGAGCCGCTGGTGCGGCGCCTGGGCCAGACGGGCGCCGATGTCGTCGGGCGGATTTCCGGCGTGCTGCTCGCGGGCCTGGCGGTGCAGTTCATCTTCGACGGCGTCCGGCAGGCGGCGCTTTTCGCGCCGCACTGATCCGGTCGCTGCTGATCATCGGCGAGGCGCCGCGGGCGCCAGCCCCCTGAGGAATATCCGCGTCACCCTCCGGGCATGGTCGGCGATCATGGCGTCGGTGAGCTCGTCGAGCAGGCCGGCCGCCAGCCGCAGGCTCCACTCGCCCTGGGCCATGGCCACGAACAGCGAGACGATCTCGAACGGGTCGTCGTCGAAGGCGATCTCGCCGCGGTCGCGGCACTGCAGGATATAGCCGACGAATCGCCGGCGTTCGTCGGCGATAGTCGCACCCACCATCCGCAGAAGCCGGTCGCCGGCCTCGCCCGGGCCGATGGCCTGGCTGAGCGGAGCGATGGCCAGCATGAAGCGGATGACGTCCTCGGCGATCACCGGCAGCACGTGGGCGGCGGAGGGGTCGGTCCCGGCGGCGGCGCTGACCCGGCTGGTCATGCCCTCCAGGCGGGCGGCGAACACCGCGCCGAGCAGGGCCTCCTTGTTGCTGAACCAGGCGTAGAGGGTCTCCTTCGACGCCCGCGCCCGGCGGGCGATCGCCTCCATGCTGGCGCCCGCATAGCCGCGGGTGGTGAATTCCTGGAAGGCCGCCTCGAGAATCTCGCGACGGCGTTCGGCCTTGGCGGGGAGGGCGGACGGGGACGTCATCGGATCCTGTCTGGCGTTGGTCGGGGGCGCTGTCGAGATCCCTTGCCTAGGCCGGAATGTCGGTCTATGCAACCGTACCGAACGGTACGGTACGTTCGGATTGCAGGCCGGAGCCGCCATCATGCCGCGAACCACCGTCGTCACTGGCGCCGCCTCCGGCATCGGCGCGGCCACGGCCGAGCTGCTGCGGCGACGCGGCGAGCGGGTGATCGGCTGCGACCTGCGCGGCGCGGAGGTGTCCGGCGATCTGGCCACCTCGGCGGGGCGCGCGGCGGTGGTGGACGGGGTGACACGGCTCTCCGGCGGTCGGATCGACGCCATCGTCGCCAACGCCGGCGGCGGGCCGCCCGAAACCCTGCTGGCCCTGAACGTCTTCGGCGCGGTGGCGACGCTGGAGGGGCTGCGACCGCTGCTGGCGGGATCGCCGGCGCCGCGGGCGGTGGCGGTCTCGTCGGTCAGCTCCCTGGGGCCGGTGGATGAACGGCTCGTCGAGGCCTGCCTCGCCCAGGACGAGGCCGCGGCGATCGCCGCCGGCGCGGCGGCGCTGGCGGCGGGCCGGCCAGCGCTGGAGCTCTACGGCGCCGCCAAGCAGGCGCTCAACATTTGGTGCCGGCGGCAGGCGGCCCAGCCGCTGTGGGCCGGCGCCGGCATCCCCCTGAATGTGCTGGCTCCTGGGGTGATCGACACGCCGGCCGCCGCCTGGATCCTCTCCGACCCCGGGACGCGGGCGCAGATGGAGCGCATGGCGCCGCTGCGGGGGGCCCATCCCGGACGGCCAGAGCAGATGGCCGCGGCCATCGCCTGGTGCGCCGGAGCGGAGAACGCCCTGATGACCGGGCAGGTGCTGTACGTCGACGGCGGCCTGGAGTGCCTTGCGCGCGGGGAGCGGGCGTGGTGAGCGCCGCCGCATCCTGGCTGGCCAGGGCGCTCGACTTCGCCGGGGCGCACGGGGCGAAGGTCGCCCTGGAGGCCGGTTTCAACTTCGTCCTGCCGTTCGCCATCTTCAGCCTCGCCGCTCCGGGCCTGGGGCCGGCGCCGGCCCTGATGCTCGCCTCCGGCCCGCCGGTGCTGTGGTCGGTGGGCGCCTTCATCGTCGAGCGACGGATCGACGCCATATCGGTGGTGGTGCTCGGCGGCATCGTCCTGTCGCTGCTGGCCTTCGCCGGCGGCGGCGGGGTGAGGGCGTTGCAGCTGCGCGAGAACCTGGTCGCCGGCCTGGTCGGCCTGGTGTTCCTGGGCTCGGCGGCGATCCGCCGGCCGCTGATCTATCAGCTGGCGCGGGCAGGGGTCCGGCGGCGGGCGGCCGACCGACTGGAGGTCTTCGAGGCGCTACGCTACGACTGGCGATTCCGCGCCGCCACGGTCGTGGCGACCCTGGCCTGGGGGGCGGGCCTGTCGGCCGCCTGCGCGCTCAACTGCGTCCTGGTGTTCGCCGTCTCCATCCGGGCCTATCTGCTGATCAGCGGGCCGGTCAGCTACGGCGCCATGGGGGCGCTCAGCGCCTGGACGTTCTGGTATGTGCCGCGCGAGATGCGACGGGCCGAGGCGCGGGCCGCAGGGTCAGACGTCCCTCCACCGCGAACGGTTTGAGCAGCTCGGCGCAGACCAGATAGACCGCCACGATGGCGGCCATGGCGGCCATCACCGGCGGCGGCGGGGGCTGGAAGCCGAACCAGGCGCCCACCGGCGACAGGGCGACGGCCAGGGCCACGGCCAGGGCCCCCAGGGTGGTGATCGCCAGCAGGCGGTTGGGCAGGTCCTTCCACGGGCGTCCGCGGGTGCGGATGAGGAACACCACCAGCGTCTGGGTGGCGATGGATTCGACGAACCAGCTGGTGCGGAAGGTCTCCGGCGCGGCGTGGAACAGCCAGATGAGCACCCCAAAGGTGGCCAGGTCGAAGGCCGAGGACAGCGGGCCCATCACCGCGGCGAATCGGATGATGTCGCGCTGACGCCAGCGCTGAGGGCGGGCGATGTCGGCGGCGCGGACGTCGTCGAACGGGATGCCGATCTCGGAGACGTCGTAGAGCAGGTTGTTCAGCAGGATCTGGGTGGCCAGCATGGGCAGGAACGGCAGGAACAGCGAGGCCGCGGCCATGGACAGCATGTTGCCGAAGTTCGAGCTGGCGCCCATGCGCACATATTTGAGGATGTTGGCGAAGGTCCGCCGGCCTTCCTCCACCCCGTCGGCGACCACGGCCAGATCGACGTCGAGCAGGATCATGTCGGCCGCGGCGCGGGCGACGCCGGTGGCGCCATCCACCGACAGGCCGACGTCCGCCGCCATGATGCCGGGCGCGTCGTTCACCCCGTCGCCGAGGAAACCGACGATCTCGCCCGACGCCCGCAGGGCCTGGACGACGCGGACCTTCTGGTCGGGCGACAGCCGGGCGAAGACGTCGGTGTCGCGCACCCGCACACGCAGGGCGGCGTGGGAGAGGTGATCGAGGGCGGCGCCGGTTATCACCCGTCGCGTGCGCAGGCCCACCACCTTGGCCAGGCGCCCGACGACCAGGGGATCGTCGCCCGATAGGATCACCACCCGCACCCCGGCCGCGGCGAAGCGGGCCACGGCCGCCGGGGCGCTGGGCTTTGGCGGGTCGGCGAAGGTGCACAGGCCCTCGAAGGCCATGCCGGTCTCGTCGGCCGCGAGCGGGTCGTGGACCGCGCCGCTCCAGGGGCGTGACGCCACGGCGACGGAGCGCAGGCCGTCGGCGGCAAGGGCCCGGACCCGGTCCAGCGCCGCGGCGCGTGCGGCGGCGTCGAACGCCTTGCCGCCGGCGGTGGAACAGGCCGCCAGGACGGCCTCCGGGGCGCCCTTGACGATCAGCCGCAGGCCGTCCGGTCCCTCGACCAGTATGGCGCCCATCCGCCGCTGATAGTCGAAAGGCAACAGGCCCCGCCGCGTCCACCCCCTGGCGGCGTCCGGGTCGGCCTTGGCCAGGGCCTCGTCCAGCGAGCCCTTGTCGCCGCCCAGGCTGGCGGCAAGCGCCGCCAGACGCGCCGGCTCGGGATTGGTCGAGCCGTCCGGGGCCAGGGAGCCGTCCAGGGCGATCTGGGCCAGGGTCAGGGTGCCGGTCTTGTCGGTGCACAGCACCGTCATGGCCCCCAGGTCGTGGATTGCGGCCAGGCGCTTGACGATGACCTTCTTGCGCGACATCCGCACCGCCCCGCGCGACAGGGTGACGGTGGTGATCATCGGCAGCAGTTCGGGGGTCAGCCCCACGGCCAGGGCCACCGAGAACATCAGCGACTGGATCAGCGGGCGGCCGAAGGCGACGTTGGCGGCCAGCACGGCGATGACCAGCACCGCGGTGGCGCGGGCGACCAGGAAGCCCAGATGGCGCAGGTCGTGCTGGAACGGCGAGACCTCCGCCGCCTGGCTCAGCGACAGCGCCGCCTTGCCGAACAGGGTGGCGGGGCCGGTCGCCACGGCCAGCACCGTGGCCTCGCCGGTCTCGGCGATGGCGCCGCGGAAGACGGCGTTGCCGGCCTCGGTGGGGGTGGGCCCGGCGGCGGCGCCCGGCCGCTTGACCACGCCATAGGGCTCGCCGGTGAGCGCGGCCTCATTGACGGTGAAGGCGGCCGATTCCAGCAGCAGGCCGTCGGCGGGGATGATGTCGCCCACCCCGACCCGGAACACGTCGCCGGGGACCACCGCGGCGGCGTCGACCGCCACGAACGCGCCGTCACGACGGACCATGGCCTTGATCGCCACAGACTGGCGCAGGGCCTCGGCGGCCCGCTTGGCGCCGCCTTCCTGCATGGTGTCGAGCGCCACCGAGGCGCCCAGGATGAGCAGGATGATCAGGGCGCTGGGGACGTCGCCCGTGGCCGCCGACACGCCGGCCGCGGCGATGAGGATCAGGCACATCGGCTCGAGCAGGCGGCGGCCGACCGAGGCGAGCAGGCCCGGCTCCCGGGTTTCGGTGTCGGCGTTAGGGCCGTACTTCGCCAGGCGCGTCCTGGCGGCCTGGCTGGTCAGGCCCGTGACGTCGCAGTCCAGGGCCTTGGCGGCCTGGGCCGGGGTCTGGCTCCAGAAGGGGGCGGCGACCGTCAGGGCGATCTCCTGTTCAGGGCCCGGCCACTCTAGGCCGGTTTTTCCTCAGGCTCTAATGCCCGGATCGCGCCGAAGGTTGCCTGATCGGCAGGGCGTGCGCCGCCTCAGTGGCCGCAGGGGCAGTCGGGGCCACAGGCCGGGTCTGGCTTGCCCGCCGCCGGCCGCCGCAGCCAACCACGCGGCCGTAACGACCAGGCCACCCAGCCTGCCGCGACCGCGACGATGGCGTAGACGATCAGGGACTGGACCATCTCAGCCGCCGCCCATGGCCAGGGCGAGGTGATAGGCGATGAAGGCCGCGCCATAGGCCAGGGCGGTCATGTAGACGAACATGACGATCGGCCAGCGCCAGGAGTTGGTCTCGCGCTTCACCACGCTCAGGGTCGAGGCGCACTGCGGGGCGAAGACGTACCAGGCGAGGAAGGCCAGGGCCGAGGCCAGCGACCAGTGGCGGGCCAGGCTGGCCCCCAGCACGCCGCCCTCGCCGCCCGAAACCGCATAGACCGTGGCCAGGGCGCCAACGGCCACCTCACGGGCGGCCATGCCCGGGATCAGCGCCACGCTCATCTGCCAGGAGAAGCCCACCGGGGCCAGGACCGGCTCGATGAAGTGGCCGATCATGCCGGCGAAGCTGTAGTTGATGGCCGGCCCGACCGCGCCGGCGGGCTTGCCGGGGACCGACGCCAGGAACCAGATCAGGATCATCATCGACAGGATGGTGGTGCCGGCCCGCTGCAGGAAGATCTGGGCGCGCTGCAGCACATTTCGCGCCACGTTCAGCGCGTCGGGGGCCTTGTAGGCGGGCAGCTCCATCAGGAAGGGCTCCGACGCCCCGCGCCAGAACAGCGTGCGCACCACCCAGGCCACCGCCAGGGCGCTGATCAGGCCGGCCGCGTAGAGACCGAAGAAGACCAGCCCCTGCAGGCTGAGAAAGCCCCAGACCTGTCTCTGAGGAATGAAGGCCGAGATGATCAGGGTGTAGACCGGGATGCGCGCCGAACAGGTCATCAGGGGCGCGATGAGGATGGTGGTCAGGCGGTCGCGGCGGTTGTCGATCACGCGCGTCGCCATGATGCCGGGGATGGCGCAGGCAAAGCTGGACAGCAGGGGGATGAAGGTGCGGCCGTGCAGGCCCGCGGCGCCCATGATCCGGTCGAGCAGGAAGGCCGCGCGGGCCATGTAGCCGACGTCCTCCAGCAGGATGATGAACAGGAACAGGATCATAATCTGCGGCAGGAAGACCACCACGCTGCCGACCCCGGCGATGACGCCGTCGCAGATCAGGCTGCGCAGCAGTCCCGGGGGGAGGGCGGCGCCGACCGCCCCGCTGAGCATGTTGAAGCCGGCGGTGATCAGGTCCATCACCGGCTTGGCGCCGGTGAACACCGCCTGGAACATCAGGAACAGCACGGCCAGCAGGATGGCGATGCCGGCCACCGGATGCAGCAGCACGTCGTCCAGCCGCCCGGTCCAGGTGTCGGGGCGTTCGGGCGGCCGCACGCAGGCCTTGAGCATGCGCTCGGCCTCGCGGTGGAGGGCGCGGATCTCGGCGGCGGTGGGCTCGCGCCAGGTGTCGATGCTGGTGGCCGAGGCCAGGTGGGCCTGGGCCTCGATCTGCCCGACCAGTTCGGCGACGCCTTTGCGACGGGTGGCGACGGTGCCGACCACCGGCATGCCCAGTTCGGCCGACAGGGCGTCGAC
Organism: uncultured Caulobacteraceae bacterium; assembly: GCA_903923135.1. Taxonomy (GTDB): domain Bacteria; phylum Pseudomonadota; class Alphaproteobacteria; order Caulobacterales; family Caulobacteraceae; genus Acaudatibacter; species Acaudatibacter lapponiensis. The sequence continues at coordinate 19,508 of CAIXWN010000203.1, forward strand.
GTCGATCCGCAGGCCCTGACGCTCGGCGATGTCGATCATGTTGAGGGCCAGGACGGCCGGCCGGCCGACGGCCTTGAGCTCAAGAGCCAGACGCAGAACCAGCCGAAGGTTGGTGGCGTCGGCGACGCAGACCACCACGTCCGGCGGCGCCTCGCCCGCCAGGCGCCCCAGCACCTCGTCGCGGGTGACGATCTCGTCGGGGCTGCGGGCGCGCAGGGAGTAGGTGCCGGGCAGATCGAGGATGCTGATGGCGCGGCCGCTGGCGGCGGTCAGCCGGCCTTCCTTGCGCTCGACGGTGACGCCAGCGTAGTTGGCGACCTTCTGGCGCGAGCCGGTTAGGGCGTTGAACATCGCCGTCTTGCCGGAATTGGGATTGCCCACCAGGGCGACGCGGACCGGCCTCAGCACGGCCGCCTCGGACCTGGGCGCCACGGACGGCGTCGGCGGGGGGGCGAGGACCGCTTCGCTCAACGGGCGGTTTCCGGGCGGACGAACACGCCGCCGGCGTCGCAGCGGCGCAGGGCCACCCGCCGCTCGTCGACGCTGACGCAGATCGGATCGCGCCGGATGAAGCCCTCGTGCAGGATCTCCACGCGGGCGCCCTCGACGAAGCCCATCTCCAGCAGCCGTCGTTCGAGCTCGGCCGGATCGAGGCCGGGCGAGGCCTTCTGGACGCGGACGGCGGTGATCACGCCTTTGAAACCCCGGCGGCCCTCGCCCAGCGGCTCGCCGTCGCGCGGATCGGCGGCCGGCGTGTCCGGCCCGGCAATCGGCGCAAGAGCGTGGGTCTGGGTCAGGGGCGGGTTCATTATGCGACTAATTATCAATAACAGTTTACGTCGCAGTGAAGCAAGCCGGGGACCAGCCCGCCCCGGGCCTGCGGGAATTCACCACTGACCTGAGCCGACCATCGTCAGGAATGCGCAGCAAATGCAAGTTCCACAGTGCCCCGGCGCCTCTATGTCGCGCCGTCGGGAGGGGATATCGCCGGATGACGGCGACCCGCCCGATCGGCTAGACGTCCCCGGCGCCGATCAAGGGGGAACGCCGTGACCGTCACCATCCATGGAATCAAGGCCTGCGACACCATGAAGAAGGCGCGCGACTGGCTGGACGGCCACGGCGTGGCCTACGAATTCCACGACTACAAGACCCGGGGCGTGGACGCCGCCACCCTCGGGCGATGGATGGGGCAGGCGGGCTGGGAGGTCCTGCTCAACCGGTCGGGAACCACCTTCCGCAAGCTTCCCGAGGCCGACCGTCGGGACCTGACCGCCGAAAAGGCCATCGCCCTGATGCTCGCCCAGCCGTCGATGATCAAGCGGCCGGTGCTGGACGTCGACGGCGCCCTGATCGTCGGCTTCAGACCGGAGACCTACGCGGCGCGATTCGGTTGATGCCCGCCGCTGGGGGATGGACCCGGACGCCTGGCGGCGCCCCCGCGACCGGGCATGCCGGTTGCGGATCAGCGGCCCGGCCCCGCCAACCAGCGGACCTTCGGAATCTCCGAGTTGGGTGGTGAACGGCCTCCGTCGGAATAGGATATGCTTGAGCCGGCCGCCCAAGGTTGACCCATGAGAACTCCTGATATCTTTTCGGACGGTTGGTGCCTTGAGGACGGCGAGGAATACCACCGCGCGGCACCGCTGACGTTTCTAATTCCTAGTCTCGAACTGCGGCAGAATCTTCAACCGGGCGATCTCGCTAAGCTCATCTTTCGTATTTCCGTTGCTGATGGGGAGAACACCGAAGCGGTTGAGCGTATGTGGGTCATAGTGACCGAGCGAGTGTCGACTGGTTACATAGGCATTCTCGACAACATGCCGTCTGCCATTGAGGAGAACGACTCATTCTGGTGCGGCACGGAGTTGCCGTTCGAGCCCCGCCATATTATCGCGGTCGACCATGGGAACGCAGCCAGCCAGGAGGCGGCTCGTCGGGCCGCCCCGATACCGTGGGCCGACCGATAGGTCGGCAACGGGTCGAACCCGGGCGCCGACATCCGGCCCGACTCCGGACCTTTCACCCCAGGCCGCACCGACGACCCGCCGGGGACCTGAGCGTCAGGGTTTCAAGCCCTTCCCGATCTGATTGAAACAATCAGATCGGATCAGAAAGGCTCTAAACTTTTGATTCTAGAGCAAATTATATCCGACCAGATGTTCCCATCTGGTCGGATTTTGCTCTAGCGGTTGACGTCCACCAGCACGCGCCCGCGCACCTCGCCCTTGAGGATCGCCGCGCCGAGGGCCGGCACGTCGGCCAGGGTGGCCGGCCGGACCATGGCGTCGAGCCGGGCGAGGTCGAGGTCGGTCGCCAGGCGCCGCCAGGCCTCGGTGCGTCCGGCCACCGGCTGCATCACCGAATCGATGCCGCACAGGGTGACCCCGCGCAGGATGAAGGGGGCGACGCTGCCGGGCAGATCCAGGCCCTGGGCCAGGCCGCAGGCGGCCACGGCGCCGCCATAGCCGGTCTGGGCGATGGCGTTGACCAGGGTGTGGCTGCCGACGCTGTCGACCACGCCCGCCCAACGTTCCTTGCCCAGCGGACGGCCGGGGGCCGAGAGTTCGGCGCGGTCGATGATCTCGGCGGCGCCCAGGGCGGTCAGATAGGCGCCTTCGCTATCCCGCCGGCCGGTGGAGGCGCTCACCCGGTAGCCGAGGCCGCTGAGCAGGGCGATGGCCACGCTGCCGACGCCGCCGGCCGCGCCGGTGACCAGCACGTCGCCGGAGGCGGGGGTGAGCCCCTGCTTTTCCAGGGCCATGATGGCCAGCATGGCGGTGTAACCGGCGGTGCCGATGGCCATGGCGCGGGCGTTGGAGATCGCCTCGGGCAGCTTCACCAGCCACTCGCCCCTGACCCGGGCCCGCTGGGCGTAGCCGCCGTGGTGCGTCTCGCCCACGCCCCAGCCGTTGAGGACCACCCGGTCGCCGGGGGCGAGGCCGGCGTGGGTGGACGCCTCCACGACGCCGGAAAAGTCGATGCCGGGGGTCAGCGGCCAGACCCGCACGATCGGCGCGGCGCCGGTGAGGGCCAGGCCGTCCTTGTAGTTGACGGTGGAATAGTCGACCCGGACCGTGACGTCGCCCTCCATCAGGTCGGCGTCGGTGAGGTCGACGAAGCGCGCCTCCTGTCCCGCGTCGGTCTTGAACAGGCGGATGGCGCGGAATGCGGCGGTCATGACGGGGTCCTTCGAGGCGTGTGGGCGTTTCCCTTGTGGCCGCAGGCTATAGGGCGGGCGGGGCCGCCCTGACAACGTCAGCCGGCGCCCAGCCCCTTGATCACCGTCACCGCGCCGGTGGAGGCGGCCAGCCGGTGCTGCGCCAGCGCCTGATAGGCCTCGGAGTGATACCAGCGGTCGAGCGCCGCGGCGTCGGGGAAGGCGAGGAGCACGGTGCGGCTGTGGGGCCAGAGGCCCTCTTTCACGGTCGGCGACTCGTCCACGGCCAGCACGCTGCCGCCGTACGGCGCGAAGACCTCCATGAACCCCCGCTCGTAGTCGCCATAGCGCTCGCGGTCGGTGATGGTCAGCAGGGCGATGGCGTAGACGGTCATGAACGGGCTCCGGCGGCCTGGGCGATCTGCGCCACCCGGTCCCACGTGGTGGCCCGGAAGCTGGGCCGGGCCTCCATGCGCGCCAGCCAGTCGACCAGCTGGCCGTGGGAGGCGCTGAGCTCCGCCCATTCAGGCGTCAGGCTCATCAGGTCGAGTTGCGGCGCGAGCATCAGGTCCGCCAGCGACAGGCTGTCGCCGGTGAAAAATGGGCCGGCTCCGAGCTGCCGGGCCAGTTCATCCATCACCACGCGCGCCCGCGGCATCGCCTCGGCGATGACCGCTTCGTCCGGAGTCAGGCCAAGGACGCGGGGCCCGACGATTCGCTGGAAGCCAATGGTGTTGCTGACGCCCTGGAAGAGGTACCAGTCATTGACCCCCATCAGCTGATCCATCCGGGCCGCCAACCTCACATCCGACGGGGTCAGCGGCGGCTCTGGCGCCACGCGGTCGAGATGGCGCAGGATCGCCTGGGTCTCGTAGACCAGGACGCCGTCGTGCTCGAGAACCGGCACCTTGCCGAAGGGGTGGCGGGCCAGGTGGGCGGGAGAGCGAAACGTGCCTGGCGCCACCGGCGATAGCCGCCACGACAGGCCCTTCTCCTCCAGGGTGGCGAGGACGGCCCGGCCGTAGGGGCTGCCGGGAATGGAGTGGACGATGAAACCGGTCATGTTGGTCGGCCCCCTCAGGCCAGTGTGTCGGCGAATTGGCCGAAGGCAGCCAGATAGCCCGGCCATCCGCCGCCGAGCAGTTGGGCGTGCTGCGCCGCCCCGGCGCCGAAGCGCTCGAGATGGCGGTGTTCCAGAGTGACCACCGTCCCGCCGGCCTCGGCGGCGACGAAGGTCAATTCGACCTCGGTGAACAGGGCCGGATCGTAGGCCCATTGGCTGTTGATCTGCCAGGCCAGCAACAGGCGAAATGGCGGCTCCCACGCCAGGACCTGACCCCATGGGGTCTCGGCGCCCTCGGCGTCGCGCTCGAACCAGCGCCCGCCCGCCCGCGGCTCGGCGATGATGGCCACATGCGGGTTCCGGCCGATGGTGCGGCCCTTCGGCCACCAGTCCTCCATGCGCCTGACGAACAGGTCGAAGGCCTGCGCGGGCGGCGCCTTGACCTGGACGGTGCGAACAATGGGCGCGATGGTCATGATGGGTTCCCCTCCTCAGTGTGACTGTCGGCGAAGGCCTGGAAGGCGTCCAGCGCCCCGGCCCAATGGGTGTCGAGCCAGTCGCGCATGGCGCCAACGCCGCGCGGATCCAGCCGATAGATGCGTCGCGCGCCGTCGGCCGCCTCGGTGACCAGGCCGGCCGCCTTGAGGACCCGCAGGTGCTGCGAGACCGCCGGACGGCTGACCGGCAGGCCGTCGGCGAGTTGCCCGACGGCCGAAGGTTTCCGGGCGAGGCTTTCGAAGATCGCCCGGCGGGTCGGATCCCCGAGAGCCCCCAGCGCCAGGATGGCTGAGTTCGAGTAAGTCATGACTAACGGTAAGTCAAAACGCACATAAAGGTCAACAGTCCATGCGACCGGATTTGCTGTAGGGTTGGGTTAAGGCCAACAGACGGGACGGTGTCTGGCGTGAGTCGGCGACTGGCGATCAGGGCGGGACGGACTGCGGTAGGTGTCGGCGGCGCGATCGGGCTGGGGGCCCTCTGCATCGCGGCAGTGACGGCGCTCCTTGCGCCCTATATCTTCGCCGAGCTGTCACCCTGGCTGGCGCCGCACGCCATCGTCGATCCGGCGCCTGCCAGACTGGCCCGGGGGTGGATGGCGGGCGACTATTTCGCCGTCGAGGCCCTGGGGGCGGGGACCTGGGCCATCGGCGAGCCGCGCTACTATCAGCAGAACTACGCCTATCTGATCGTCGGCCAAACGCGGGCGGTGCTGTTCGACTCCGGCTCGGGAACGCGCGACATCCGTCCGGTGGTGAGCGCGCTGACCCGCCTGCCGGTGACGGTGATGGTCTCGCACCTGCACTTCGACCATCTCGGCGGCATCGGGCCGTTTGGCGAACTGGCGATGATCGACCTACCGGCGACGCGCGCGGACGTCTCGGACGGTCGCTTCACGCCCGGACGATATGAGTATCTAGGTTTCGTCGACGGCCGCGCGCCGCCCTCGCCACGCGTGGTTCGCTGGCTCGCCCCCGGCGCCACGATCGACCTGGGCGGGCGAACGCTCACGGTGCTGGCGACGCCCGGCCATACGCCCACCTCGGCGGCCCTGTTCGACCCCGCGGCGCATCGGCTGTTCATCGGCGACTTCATCTATCCGACGACCCTCTACGCCTTTCTCCCGGGCGCGAGCCTCGCGGCCTATCAGGCCACGGCCCGGCGGCTGCTGGCGACCCTGCCGCCGGACACGGTGCTATGGACCGCCCACTGCTGCCGCACCGGCGGCGGCGTCGCCGCGCCGTGGCTGGGCATGAACGACCTTCGGGCGCTGGACGTCGCCCTGACCCGGGTGCGGGCCGGGCAGGCAAGGGCGACCGGGTTCTATCCGCGGCGCTATCCGGTGAACGATCAGATGACCCTGGCCGCCGGATTTCCCTGGAACAACCACTGACCGACGACGACGCTGTCAGGGCGCGGGCGGGCTCAGGGTGTCGATGACGCTCTTGAACACCTGTTTGCCGGCCGCATCGCCGCCCATCCCCTCGCCGGCGTTGGCGGTCACCAGCACGCCCGACCCGGTCGCGGGAAGCAGGGCGACCAGGGCGTACCAGGCGCCGTCCGATCCGGCGTGGACCAGGGCCGGTCCCTTGCGACCGGCGATGGTCGGTTGCACCCCCCAGCCCAGGCCGGCGGAGCCACCCGGCTGGGCGGTCTGCATCAGGGCGTAGGTCCCGGGTTTCAGCAGTCGGCCCTGGCCACGGGCGCCGGCCAGCTGATCGAGGCAGAACCGCGCCCAGTCGTCCAGGGGCATGTACAGGTTGCCGGCCGGGGCGAAGAAGTCCGGATTCTCGTCGGCGGGCAGGGCGGGTCGCCCGCCTACGTGACCACTGGGCTGGCCGCCGGGCGGCAGGCCGAACGCCGCATGGCTCATGCCCAGGGGCGCGAACACCTCCTGACGCATCAGCGCCTCGAAGGGCTGCCCCGCAGCCCGCTCGGCGATCACTCCGGCGATCAGCAGGCCGCTGTTCGAATAGCTGAAGGCGGAGGTCGGCCCCACCGGGGCGTCCTGCACGGCGCGGGTCACGTAGGCCAGTCGCTGCCGCGGAAGGGGGGCGGTTGAACGCGCGGTCAGCAGGGCGTTGAGGGCCTTCTCGTCGACGATGTTCTCCGGCAGGCCGGCGTGGTGGGAGAGCAGCTGGACCAGGGTGACCCGGCGGTATTCGGGGCGCATCGACGCCGCCAGGTCCGGCAGCATGACCTCGAGCGGCGCGGTCCAGGACAGGACGCCCCGGTCCGCCAGCCGGGCCACCATCGCCACGGTCATCGCCTTGCCGTCCGAGCCGATATGCCAGACGTCGTCGGTTGTGACCGCCGCGGAGGCGTCGTTGCGCCGCACGCCGCGGACGGCTTCGCCCGCCGTCCGGCCGTCGCGCATCACCAGCACGCCCATGGCCGGAACCTTCGAGCCCGCCATGGCCGTGGCCAGCAGCGACGGCAGGTCCTGGGCTAGCGCGGGAGCGCCCGCGGCCAGCAGGATGGCGCCCGCCAGGGCGGCCAGGGGACGGAACATCGCATCAACTCTCGCAGGTCGGACGGCCCGGCCACGTCGGACGCCCGCCCCTGTTGTCCGCCCCGGACCGCGCCATGCCAAGTGAAGCTTCCGTCAGGGCGGCGCCCTCCAGGGCAAACGCCGGCCAGAGGGAGTCATCTGGTCGGAAATATTTTGCCATAGCGTCGAACCTTTAGAGCCATCTTCGTCGTTCGCATCTGTTCCGTGCGACCGGATCTGGCTCTAGGCCCGCCGGAAGAGGGCGTCGAAGGCGCGCGCCTCGCCGCCGCCGGGGAACACCGTCCGCTCGATATGGCCCGGATCGACGCCCATGTGGTCGCGAAGGGCCGCCTTCAGCAGCGAGCGGAGATCGGCTGTGGGGGCGAGATCGCGTCCGGCGTAGAGGCCGGCGGGCTTGAGCCCCGGCCAGTCGGCCACCACCCGCCCGCCGGCCACCGCCCCGCCGACCAGGAAGGCGGCGCCGGCCGTGCCGTGATCGCTGCCCGCGGTGCCGTTCATCGCCACGGTGCGGCCGAACTCGGTCATCACCAGCACGGCGGTCTGCGGCCAGCGAGGCCCCAGGCCAGCGGCCAGGGCCTCCAGGCCGGCGTCCAGGGCCAGGAGATTGCGGTGAAGGACGCCGTAGGGGCCTACCTGGTTGGCGTGGGTGTCCCAGCCGGCTGAGTCCACCATGGCGACACAGGGCCCGTCGGGATCCGCCAGGAACCGGGCGGCGGCGGTCATCAGGGCGACGAAGGCGTCGCCGCCGGCCCCGCCCGGGGCCATCCCCGAGGCGGCGGCATTGGCCTCGGCCGCGCTGGTCAGGGCCGCCAGCAGCTTCGGGTCGGTCTGGGCGTAGAGCCGCTTGACCCGGGCGACCAGGTCGGGCGACGGTCCGGGCAGGACCGACGGCGACCAGGAGGTGACCGCCGCCGGGCCGCGCAGCATGAGCGGCATGGCCGGGGCCAGGGCGACGCCCAGTTCCTTTCGCCCCTCCCGCGCGGACCCCGGCAGGCCTTCCAGGGCCCGGTTCAGCCAGCCGTCGGCGAGGCCGTAGGGCCGCGTCGAACCGGTCTCCAGCAGGTTCTGGCCGTCAAAGTGCGAGCGGTCGCGGTAGGGGGAGGCGATGGCGTGGAAGACCGCCAGCTCGCCACGTCCGTAGCGGGCGTGCAGCCGCGCCAGGGCCGGATTAAGGCCGAAGTGGCCGTCCAGATCCAGCGCGCCGCCGGCGGCCCCCGGGGGGGGCAAGGCCAGGCCGGTGCGGGCGCGTTCATAATCGGGGTCGCCGAACGGCGGCGCCGCCGAGAGCCCATCCATCGCCCCGCGCAGCAGGACCACCACCAGTCGGTGGTCGGTCTCGGCGGCCGCGAAGGCGACGGAGGGCAGGCCCGCCAGGGCACCGGCGGCGGTCAGGCCCGCCAGCCCCAGGCCGCCGAGACACTGTCTGCGGTCGATCATCGCCTTCACCTCCGCTGGAATTCGGCCGACACGAGGAACAGGGCCAGGCCCTGGGCCGGGCTGTCTGCGCCCCGGATCGCCTGCCTGGTGGTCTCGCCGAGCTGCGGGCCGAGGGCGGCGTCGGCGATCCGGGCCGGGTCGATATTGGCCGCGGCGTAACCGCCGGCCAGGGTGCTTGCCCACTCCACCCGCTTCCACACCGCGTCGGCGCCGATCCAGCTGTCCTCGACGTCGGGCCAGCCGTCAGGGCCCGGGGCCCAGAACGGCCGCTGGCCCATGCGGTCCAGCAGGGCGATCAGCTGCAGGCCGCTGAGCGGCGGCCCGCCGAGGGCGCGCACCGTCGACAGCAGATAGTCTTCCGGCGGCTTTATCTTGGCCGGGCGCGGCGTCCAGGCCTCGGGCGACTCGACCAGGGCCGTGGCCGTCTGGACCAGGTCGCCGCCCGACCGCTGGAAGGCCGCGGCGATACGGTCCACCGCCGCGGGCGGCGGATCGTCGGCGATGAAACTGCGCGCCAGTTTAGTAGCCAGGTGACGGGCGGTCGCCGGATGGCGGGCCAGATCCGTCAAGGCGGAGACCCCCTGCTCCTCGCCCTGGGCCTCATAGATTCGGCCGAGCAGGGTCTGGGCCCCGGGTTCGTGGGCGGCGTTGATGAAATGGAACACCGGGCCGCCCGGGGGCATGTCGCGCGGGCCGTGGACGGACCATCCGGTGATGATCTTCGACAGGGTGGTGACGTCGGCCTGGGTGTAGCCGCTGCGCACCCCCAGGGTGTGGAGTTCGAGAATCTCGCGGCCGAGGTTCTCGTTCAGCCCCTTCATCCGCTCGCGCAGATAGGGCGGCAGGAACCCGGGGTGTCCGGCGAGAAACGAGCGGGGGCCGATCGACAGATAGTTGTCCAGATAGATCAGCATGGCCGGGTGATGGCAGGAAGCCAGGAGCATGTCCTCGAAGCGGCCGCAGACGTGGGCGCGGACCACATCGCGCTCGAACAGCGGCGTCAGGGCGATGATGTCGGCCTTGGCGGCCGAGACGGTGAAATGGTTGGCCCAGAACCGCGACAGCCGCTCGAAGAACGGCCGCTCGCTGGCGACGCCGGTCTGGAACCGCGCCTCGACGCCGGCGGCGTAGGCGGGCCAGAAATAGCGCACATAGGATTTCTCGACGCTCAGGGGCTGGCCGCCGTCCGTCGTCACGGCCATGGCGTCCGGCTTGCGGGCGTCGCGGGACAGCGCGACCGCCTCGCCGGCCTTGCCGGCCTTGCCGGTCAGGCCGATCGACGTCAGCCAGCGGGTGAACTCGCCCGCGGCCTGAGCCGTGGATGGCAGGGCCCGCAGCGTCGCGGGCAGGCCGGTCTCCGGCCGCAGCTGGGCCAGCAGCCAGCCGCGGGGATCGCCGGCGATGGCGGCGAGGTCGCCCGGTCGGGCGCCGAGGCCGAAACGGTTCGCGGCGATGGCCGCCAGCTCGAGGCTCATGGCCGTGTCCTCTCCTGGCCGGGCGGCCGGCGCTCGTGCCTGCCGGTCCCCTCGGGCCGCTCCAGTCTAGGGCGCCGGGGCGCGTCAGGCGATCCCGCCCCGCGCATCCGCCGTCCCGTCCACCCTGCGCCGCAACCTTTGCTTGCGCGTGTCGTCCCCGGCCGTACTGTCGCACGGTCGACGCAGAGCCTTGCGGGTTGCGCCGTGCGAAACCGGAGGGCCCATGACCACAGCCGTCGACGCCCGCGCCCAGGCGTGAGGCCATGAGCGAAACCCGGAACGGCGCGGAGGGACTCCGCGTGGCCATCGGCTTTCCCGGCGCGGTGATGCTGGTGATGGGCGGCATCGTCGGGGTGGGCATCTTCGCCAATCCGGCCATCGTCGCGCGCGGACTGCACGCGCCGGGGCTGGTTCTGGCCGCCTGGAGTCTTGGCGGCGTGGTGGCCCTGCTCGGGTCCTTCGTCTACGCCGAACTGGCGGCGCGGATTCCCGCCACCGGCGGGGAATATGTGTATCTGCGCGACACCTACGGGCCCCTGGCGGGTTTCCTGTTCGGCTGGACCACTCTGTTCGTCGTCCAGGCCGGCGGCATGGCGGCGGTGTCGATCGTCTTCGCCAGGAACCTCGACGTGCTGTTCGGCGGCGGACTGTCCGAGCCTCTGGTGGTGGTGGCCGTGCTGGCGGGTCTGGCGGCGGTCAACTGCGTCGGGGTCAAGTCGGGCAACGGCCTGCAGAGCCTGCTGGGTCTGCTGAAGGTGGGCGCTATCGCCGCCCTCATCGTCGCCGGCCTGTCGCTTGCGCCTCATCGTCCCGCGGCCGCCGTCGCCCCCATGGCCGGCAGCGCGCCCCTCGACGCCTGGAAGGCCTTCGGCGGGGCGATGATCCCCGTGGTTTTCAGCTATGGCGGCTGGCAGACCGCCAACTTCGTCGCCGGGGAGATCCGCGATCCGGCCCGCAACCTGGCCCGGGCGCTGCTGGCCGGGGTGGCGGCGGTGATCGTGCTCTATCTGCTGGTCAACGTCGCCTGCCTGCGCGCCCTGGGTGTCGACGCCCTGGGGCGCACCCTGACGCCGACGTCCGACGTGCTGGCCCTTTCGGTCGGGCCGGCGGCCGCCCGGCTGGCGGCGGCGGCCATCGCCCTCTCGGCGCTGGCGTTCCTCAGCCAGTCGATGCTCACCGCGCCGCGGGTCTGCTTCGCCATGGCCCGAGACGGGCTGTTCTTCCGGCGGGTGGCGACGGTGGCCCGCGGCAGCCGCGCCCCGGCGGTGGCCATCGTCCTGCAGGCCGCTTGGACGGCGGTGCTGGCCCTGTCGGGCCGCTACGACCAGATCCTCTCCTATGTCGTGTCGATGAACTTCCTGTTCTTCGCGGTGAGCGCCTCGTGCCTCTTCGTCCTGCGCCGGCGGGCGCGAAAGACCGGGGCCGCCGCCGGCGCGTCCGGGTTCCGCGCGCCCTGGCATCCGATCACCACGGGCGCCTTCATCCTCGCCTGCCTGGCCATCGTCGGCTGTTCGTTCTGGGCCTATCCGGTCAACAGCCTGATCGGCTATGCGATCCTGCTTCTGGGCGTGCCACCCTACCTCTACTGGCGCCGCAGGGGCGCAAGGGACGCCGCGCCACCGCCATGATCCTCCCCGCCCGCGCCATGCAGTCCGACTATATGAACTTTGCCAAGTTGCGGGTGGCGGCGCGCTTCGGCCTGGCCAGCAGCGGGGTCGCCGATTGCGCCATGGCCGACCTGGCCCCGACGCTGGACGACCTGGCCCTGCACGGGCCCAACGCCTATGGCTTCGCGCCTCTGACCGATCGGATCGCCGGCCGGTTCGGCGTCGAGCCTGCCCACGTGGTCGCCGCCGGGGGCGCGTCGTTCGCCAACCACCTGGCGTTCGCCGCCCTGGTCTCGCCGGGCGACGAGGTGCTGATCGAGGATCCGACCTATGAACTGCTGCGGGCGACCCTGGGCTATTTCCAGGCCGACCTGCAGACCTTCCCCCGCCGCCCCGCCGACGACTGGCGGCTGGACCCCCACGCCGTCATCGAGCGCCTGACGCCGCGCACCCGCCTGGTGGTGCTGACCAATCTGCACAACCCCACCGGAGCGCTGGCCGGGGAGGGCGCGGTGGCGGCCATCGCCCGTGCGGCCGATCGAGTCGGCGCCCTGGTGCTCATCGACGAGGTCTACCGGGAATTGCTGTTCCGCTCCGGCGAGGCGCACACGGATTTTCGCCCCGACGGCAACATCGTGGTCACCAGCAGCCTGACCAAGGCCTATGGCCTCAGCGGTCTGCGCTGCGGTTGGATCCTGGCTCCCGCCGGGGCGGCCGAGCGCATGCGGCGGCTCAACGACCTCTTCGCCTCCCTGCCGCCGCACATGGCCGAGCGGCTGAGCGTGCGAGCCTTCGATCGCCTGGGGGGCCTGCGTGAGCGGGCCAACGCCATGATCGACGCCAACCGGGCGGCGTACCGGGAGATCCTTGGCGAACATCCCCGCCTGGAGCAGACCGTCTTCGACCAGGGCACGACGGTGTTCCCCCGCGTCGCCGGCGCCGACGGCGAGACGGTCTACCAGCGGCTGCTGGCCGACTATGAGACCAGCGTGGTCCCGGGCCGGTTCTTCGGCTGTCCGGAGCACATCCGCATCGGCCTGGGCGGCGATCCGGCGATGACCCGGAGTGGCCTCGAACGAATACGGGCGTTCCTCGACGCCTGAGCACCGGATTTCAAGCTATGCTGTGAAGACTGTGCGTTTTCCCACAATGTTGCTTTGATGTTGATGACGACCCTGCCAAGCGTGGCTTCAATCACGCCGAATTTACTGTTCAATGGCGGCGGTTGCAGGTTCATCTATTCAATCGGAGGCGTCGGGGCCGCCTGGCGACGGTCGCGCGCCAGTGTATCCGCTATGCGACGCTGGACCCTTTCGGAGGAAACCCTATGACCACAACAATGGCGATCCGCCGCCATGGCATCGTCAAGATCGATCCGGGGGCCCTGATCGGCCTGGCCGGGCACAAATCCGTACACGGAAAGATTGCCCCGGGGTTCAAGGCCCGCAAGCGGCTGAACATGACCTTCAAGGGCGGACGCACCATCGCCAACCTGTCGTTCCGCAGCTTCTACGTGGCGGGAGCCAGCTGGGCGGCCTCCGACATCCAGAATATCGACACCGCGCTCTCCGGCGCGATGGCCGATCCCCATCTGAACAATGTCATGCAGCAGTACTATCCGGGAGCCGCGCCGATCACCACGACGTTCCTGGGTTCATCCAAGCTGCCCGGGGCCGCTCCGGCCAAATTCACGCGGGATGACGTCAATCCGGTGGTGGCCGGCCTGATCAAGGACGGAACCCTGGCCGGCGTCGATTTCGACAATACGATCATCTGCCTGTTCCTGCCCCCCGGAAGCGAACTTACCACCGACGCCGCCGCTGGGGTGGGCAAGGTGAAGGGCGACACCGACGACAACCTCGACAGTTCGAAAGAGGGGCTGGGGGGGTACCACGGCTCCTGCCACATCGGCGCCCAGCGGGTGTATTTCGCCGTCGGGGTCTATTCGCAGTTCATCGGCGGCAAGCCCAATGGCATCCCTGTCTGGCCGGACTCCTGGAAGAACATCGTCGCCACCTTCTACCACGAGCTCAACGAGGCGCGCACCGATCCGGATGTCGAGGACGCCATCCGCCAGAACAAGGACGCCCTGCTGGGCTGGTATTCTGACGCGCAGGGCGGCGGCTAGATCGGCGACATCCCGATGAATGAGGCGGGCGCCAATCTGCGCAGCGTCATGGTCGAGGTCGGTCTGGTCAACGGCAAGACCGCGCCGATCCAGCTGATGTGGTCCAACGCGGTGGGCGGTCCGCAGGGGCCGTTCGCCTGACGCGCGCCATCGCCGGGGTCGCCCGCGCGGCTCCGGCGATGGCGATGATCAGCGCCGCACCAGGCGCGTATAGAGATGCCAGGTGGCGTAGCCGAGCACGGGCAGGACGATGGCCAGGCCCATGAACGCCGGCAGACAGCCCAGAACCAGCAGTCCGGCCACCCTCAGGCCCCAGGCCGCCGTGACCAGCGGGTTCTCCCGCACGGCCCGGAGCGAAGTGGTGACCGCCGTCCATGGATCGGCCGCTCCGTCGACGACCATGGGAAACGAGGTGAGGCCGAGCGCCAGGGTGGCGCAGGCGAAGGCGAGACCGACCAGATTACCCAGAACGATCAGCGTCCAGCCCTGCGGGGTCTGCAGCACGTGGCGGATGAAGTCGGCCCCGCCGACGACGCCCGAGGTCGGGCCGAAGCCGATCGTGGCCGCGGCGATCAGCGAGGCGGCGCCCAGCCAGCCGATGAACAGGATCGCCAGGCCGGCGGTCAGCGTGAGAAGACTGGCTCGCGTCCGGCCCGTGAACGGGTCGAGGAAGTGCATCCAGCCGGAATCCAGACCGGCCTCCCGTCGCCGGGCGATCTCGTAGAACCCCGCCGCCGCCGCCGGGCCGAGGATCGAGACGCCGGCCACCAGGGGGAAGAACAGCGGCAGCAGGCGGTCGTCGATGGTCATCGCCGCGGCGACGAAGCCGATCACGGGGTAGAGCAGGGCCAGCACCAAGATGTCGCCGCGCCGGGCGCGGAAATCCTTCCATCCCTCCGCCAGGGCCCAGTCGAGGTCGCTCGAGTCGATGTGGCGCACGGCGGGCGGCGCGCCTGAGGCGGGCGGCGTCAGGGCCTCTGAAAGGGTCATCGGGCGTGTCCTCCGGCGTGTCATCGTTCCGCCCGGTTCGGGACGTTTTGGAAACGACAATCATTCGCAAGACGCAGTTGACGCTGCGGCGCCCGCCGCCGTCAATTCAAGTCCGGGTGATCGCCCTCAGCCGACCATGCCGTTGAGGCCGACAGCAAGCAGGCCGACGACCAGCAGCGAGGCGGCCACGCTCGAGCCCAGGAAGAGCAGCGCCATCCTGACCAGGGCGCCGGCCACGCTGGTCCGGTAGACGCCGCGCATATGGACGAACAGGTGAACCGGCGCCGGTAGCAGCAGCAGGAAGGCCCAGTCGTCGACCACCGGGGTCAGCAGCAGGCCCAGGGTGATCACCACCCCCATCGCCGACAGCGAATGCAGCGAAAAGATCGTGTGGTCGAAGAGGAAGAAGCGTCGCTGGAAGACGAACAGCAGGCTGAGCAGCAGGGCCGACACCGGCAGCATCAGGAAGGCGAACCGTTCCGACCACTGCTCCAGGATCAGGTGAAACCTCTCAGGATCGTCCAAGGTCTTGCGGAGACGCTCCTCAAGCCAGTTGCTGGCCGCCACGTTGGGCTTTGAGCCACCGATCGTCACGTGCACCTGGCCCAGCCTGGCCTGCACCGCAGCCTTCTCCGCCGGGGTCAGCTCGGAAAACGAGTGGGTGGCGGCGGCCGTGGTGACAACCTTGCCATTGGCTTCTGTGGTCGTGGTGGACGTCACCTTGCCGAACTTGCCCCCCGAGGTCAGGCCGCCGACCACGAAGAGCGCCAGCAGCACCACCAGGAACAGCCGCAGCGGCGGAATCTGCGGCGCCCTGTGGCCTTCCAGATAGGCGCGGGTAAGCCTTCCCGGCCGAAACATCAGGTCTGGCAAGGTGCGCCACAGGCGCCCGTCTGCGTGCAGCAGGCCCTCGACCACCTCGGCGGCCAGCTTGACGATCGAACGGTGGAAATCCTCGGCCGACTGGCCGCAGCTATGGCACCAGGGACCCTGGAGAGGGGTGGCGCAATTGGCGCACGCCGTCCCCGGCGCCGGGACGTGTCCGGGACGGACGGAACTCACGAAGCCTCCGGCCGACGCCGCCGCCGCGATTTCCAGGTCGTTCGACACGCCGTTCCCCGCTGATCCCCGACGGTCCAAGCCTAGCCGAGGACGCCGCAGCGCCCAAATTCAATCGACCCGGCGGGCGGACGTTTCGTCGCAAACACCGCCGCGCGGGCGCCGCCGGCCTCGACTTCGGCGAATTTCTGGTATGGAGGCGGCCATGATGACGAAAACCGCCCGCCTCGCACCGCTCCTGCTGGCCCTGTGCGCCCTTTCGGCCCTGCCCGCGCGGGCCGCCTCGCCGCCCGCGGTGGAGTCTTCCGCGGGCATGGTGGTCACCTCCCAGCACCTGGCCTCCGATGTCGGCGCGGAGGTGCTCCGCAAGGGCGGCAACGCCGTCGATGCGGCGGTGGCCGTGGGCTACGCCCTGGCCGTGACCCATCCCTGCTGCGGCAACCTGGGCGGCGGCGGCTTCATGCTGATCCACCTGAAGGATGGCCGGAACGCCTTCATCAACTTCCGCGAGCGCGCTCCGCTGGCCGCGACGGCGGACATGTATCTCGACGCCAAGGGCGATCCCATCCCCGAAAAGAGTCTGGCTGGCTGGCTGGCGGTGGGCACGCCCGGCACGGTGCTCGGCCTGGAAACGGCGCTGAAGCAATACGGCACCCGGCCGCGGGGCCAACTTATCGCCCCCGCCATCCGCCTCGCCGACGACGGCTTCGTTCTCCGTCAGGGTGACCTCGGCGTGATCAACGCCGGGGCCCTGGCGGCGCCGGCGGGATCGAATGTGCGGGCCATCTTCAGCAACGGCGGCAAGCCGTTCGTGGCCGGCGACCGGCTGGTCCAGAAGGACCTGGCGCGGTCGCTGCGGCTGGTCAGCGATGGCGGCGCCCAGGCGTTCTATCACGGCGCCAACGCCGACGCCGTGGCGGCCGCCAGCAAGGCCAACGGCGGCCTGCTCACCCGCGCCGACTTCGAGTCCTACACCATCACCCAGGACGCGCCGATCACCTGTACCTATCGCGGGTACACCGTCATTTCCGCCCCGCCGCCCAGTTCCGGCGGGGTGACCATCTGCGAGATGCTCAACATCCTGCAGGGCTATCCGCTCAGCCAGTACGGCTATCGCTCCGCCGCCGAGGTGCACGTGATGACCGAGGCGATGCGGCGCGCCTACTACGACCGCAACAGCGTCCTGGGCGATCCGGCGTTCATCAGCAATCCGGTGGCGCGCCTGACCTCGACGGCCTACGCCGACACCCTGCGGGCCGGCATCGATCCGGCCCGCGCCACGCCGTCGGCCTCGCTCGGCAATGCCGTCGCGCCGCACGAGAACGCCAACACCACCCACTATTCGGTGGTCGACCGCTGGGGCAACGCCGTGGCGGTGACCTACACCATCAATGACGACTTCGGCGCCAAGGTCATCGCCGACCGCACCGGCTATCTGCTCAACGACGAGATGGACGATTTCACCGCCAAGCCCGGTTCGCCCAACGGGTTCGGTCTGGTGCAGGGCAAGGCCAACGCCATCGCCCCGGGCAAACGGCCGCTGTCCTCCATGGTCCCGACCATGATCCTCAAGGACGGCAAGCCCGTCCTCGTGGTGGGATCGCCCGGCGGCGCGCGGATCATCACCACCGTGCTGGAAATCCTCGTCGCGGTGATCGACCACCAGGTTCCCTTGCAGGAGGCCGTGGACGCTCCCCGGTTCCACCACCAGTGGCTGCCCGACACCTTGCAGGCCGAGCCCGGCGCCCTGTCGCCGGACGTCGTCGCCGCCCTGGAGAAGATGGGCCACAAGGTCGTGCCGCTGGAGGTGTGGACCGCCGGCAATTCCGCGGCCGTGATCGGCGTGTCGCCGCACGATCCGGCGGTGGCCCGGGCGCTGGGCTTCCCGCACACCGATGTCTTGCTGGGCGCCAACGACGTGCGCACGCCGGCCGGGTCCGCGGCCGCGCCTTGAACACCGGCGGCGGTTCCGATCTAAAAGGCCCCCACAACCGGGAGCCCACGCCATGTCCGATCTCGTTCTTCGCACCGACTCCGGGGGCGTGACGCAGCTCACCCTGAACCGGCCGGAAAAACTCAACGCCCTCAACGTCGCCCTCTTTGAGGCGCTCGACGACCATGTCAGCGATCTCGAGTCCAATCCGGTCGGCGTTGTGGTGCTGCGCGGCGCGGGGCGCTGCTTCTCGGCCGGCCACGACCTGGGCGACATCGCCACGGGCGAGAGGCTGCCACGGCCGAACTACCAGTCCCACGTCATCGAACGCCTGGCCGACCTGCCCGTTCCGGTGATCACCGCGGTGCACGGTCACTGCTACACCGGCGCTCTGGAATTGGCCCTGGCGGGCGACATCATCCTGGCGGCGGAGTCGGCCAGGTTCGCCGACACCCACGCCAAATGGGCCCTGACGCCGGTTTGGGGCCTGAGCCAGCGCCTGCCGCGACGGGTCGGGACCTACAAGGCCCGCGAGATGATGTTCACCTGCCGCACCTATTCCGGCCGTCAGGCCGAGGCCATGGGCCTCGCGAACCAGTGTGTCGGCGACGAGGCGTTGGACGCCGCCCTGGCCGCCCTGACGGCGGAGATCCTGGCCAATTCGTCTTTCAGCCATGCGGCCAACAAGCGCCTGCTGCTGCATACCGATGGCCTGCCCGTCGCCGCCGGCCTCGCCCACGAGATCTATCACGGCGAGGGCCGGGGCCCGGACATGGAGACGCGGATCGGGGCGTTCACGAAGAAGGCCTGACGCCAGGGCGGAGGCCAGCCTTCGCTCTGGCAGGCCGGTGGCGAAAGCGGGCCTGATCCGTCCCGCGAGCCGGGATTGGGGCCGCCTCGCCGGGTCAGCTGGCGAACGGCGGCTTCCGCCCGAACGTTGCGCCGGAAGACCTCGGCTCAGCGCGGCCGGCTCACAACACGCACCCGTAATGCGCCGACGAGACCAGCCGGACATATTTGTCGTGCAGTGACCCCGGCCGGAGGGGTTCGGGGCGCTCGGGCTGACGCCAGGTCGAGAGTCGGCGGGCGATCTCGTCCTCGGGGATGTCGAGCGTCAGGGTCCGGGCCGCCGGATCGATGACGATCGCGTCGCCCTCCTGAACCACCGCGATCGGACCACCGCGCGCGGCCTCGGGTGAGACGTGACCGATCAGCACGCCGTGCGATACGCCGGAGAATCGGCCGTCGGTGATCAGGGCGACGGCCTCGCCGAGGCCCCGGCCCTGCAACTGGATGGTCAGCATCACCATTTCCGGCATGCCCGGCGCGCCCACCGGCCCGACGTGGCGCACAACCACCACATCTCCCGGGACGATCCGGCCGGCGCGGATCGCCGCAAGGGTGTCGGCCTCGGACTCGAAAATGCGTGCGGGGCCGCGAAACCGGCCGGCCTCCAGGACCTTGCCCGATAGTTTGAGCAGGGCGCTTTCCGGCGCGAGATTGCCCTTGAGGACGCTGATGTGCTGGTTCGGCGGGGCGATCGGAGTGGCGACAGGCCGGACGATGTCCTGCGGGCCGATCTCCTCGAGGGCCGGCGTCGTTTCGAGGTTTTCGGCGAGAGTCCGGCCGGTGACCGTCATGACGTCGCCGTGAAGCAGGCCGGCCCGCAGGAGTTCCTTCATCACCACGGGCGCCCCGCCGATGGCGTGCAGGCTGACCATGGCGTAGGGGCCGTGCGGCTGAAGGTTGACCAGCAGCGGGATCCGCTCGCCGATGGCCTGGATGCGATCGATGGTCAGGGGGACCCCGGCCTCGCGGGCGACCGCCAGCAGGTGCAGGTAGAGGTTGGTCGAGCCGCCCATGGCGTAAGCCGTGGCGACGGCGTTCTCGAAGGCGCGCTCGGTCAGGATGTCGCGCGGCCGGATTCCGGCGTCGATCAGGCGGTAGAGGGCCTCGACTGTGGCGTGGGCCTGGGCGCGGACATCGGTGTGAATGTCGCTGCCGGCGCCGGTGTCGGCCGGGTGGGATGCGCCGCGCGGCAGCATCATGCCGATGGCCTCGGCGATGGTGGACATGGTGTTGGCGGTGAACATCGCGCCGCAGGTTCCGCTGCCGGGCATGACGCTGCGTTCTATCTCCAACAACTCGGCTTCCGGGATGCGGCCGGCCTCGCGGGCGGCGCGGGCCTCGGCGTAGTCCATGATGGTCAGGTTGTTTCCCTTGGCGGTCCAAGCGCCCGAGGCGACCCGGCCGGGCGAACTGGTCCCGGGATAGAGCACCAGGCCGAAGGCGTTGGTCCGGGCCAGAGGCATCAGGGCTGCGGCCCCGGTCTTGTCGCAACCGGAGATGACGATCATGGCGTCGCCATGGTGGGCGTGGTGGCCGATTTCGAAACAGTCGGCGACCACCTCGCGGGACGGCAGGCTGTAGCCCGCCGTGGGGGTTCCCTGGGTCAGGGCGTCCGACACCGCCGGCGCCCCGACGATCAACCCCTGGCCGCCGCGCTCGGTGATCAGCTCGACCAGCAGGTCGCCGATGGCGCGGACCCGGTTGTTGCAGCGATGGGCGTTGGTCCAGGCGGCGGCGACGGTGACCACGGCGGTGCTCGCCGCGGCGCGATCCGGATCGAAGCCGGCGGCCCGCAGCTCGACGCGGGATCGCTTCCAGAAGGTGCTGCTGTCCTGGGGCAAGGGTCGGCTCCGTGGCGCTCATGATCCGGCAGGATCATAGGCGCGGACCGGGAGCCGCGGCGAGGTGGCGAATCAGCCCGGCGACAGCCTGTCCAGCATCCGCCGAGTGCGCTTGGTCTCGACGTCGCCGGTGTTCACGGTCGTCGCCGGTTCGAGCAAGAGGATGTGGCAGGGTTCCGTCAGGGCTTCAGGCCGGTGCTCGACGCCGTGCGGAACGATGATGAACTCACCGACGTCGAGGTCGACGTCGTGGTCGCGGAATCCCATCCGCATCCGCCCCGCCACCACCAGGAACAGTTCGTCCTCGGCCTCGTGACGATGCCAGTCGAAGGCTCCCTCGAAGCGGGCCAGCTTGACCTGAAAGTCGTTGATGTCACCCGCGATTTTCGGGCTCCAGGCCTCGGTCACCTCGGCGAAGGCGGCGGCGAGGTTGATCTTGTTCATGCACGCGCTCCGGGGCTGGAGATTTGGAGCGCCGCGGTGATGTAGGCGAGCTGGTGGGCGAGGCCGACGGGCGCCGGGAACACGCCATCCAGCGCCGCCGTGCCGACGGTGAAACCCGCCGCGCCCGCGTCCGCCACCGCCGCGAGGCGTTCGGCGCGGTCGAGGGAGCCGGCCATCACCACCGGCCGCTCGCCGGCTTCGCGGCACACGGCCCGCATCAGTGCCTCGACATCGCCGACGTAGCGATAGGCCAGCAGGTCGAGGCCGTGGACGCCGGGAATCGCCAGCAGCCGGCGGGCGCTGGCGACGATCGAGTCGATCGAGCCTTCGAGGACACAGGGGTGGCCGACAACGGCGCCGGGATAGGGGTAGTAGCGGATCGGCGATCCGGCGATCACCGGCGACACCACCTCCGGCCTCGTCCCGCCCATCAGCACGTCGACGCCGAGATCGAGGGCCATCCTGGCCGAGGCGGACTCGCTGTCAGCGTCCAGGCTGACCACCTCGAGGTAGGCCGTGGCGCCAGCAGCGCGGATGGCGCCGGCGAGGCGGCGCAGGGCGGTCGGCGGCAGCCCGACGTCCTTGAAGCCGATGTGGCGCACGCCGGCCTGGAGCGCTTCGGGCAGGCGGTGTTCAGCGTCCTCGATCGTACGGTCGGCCCGGGTCAGCATGAAGATGAAGTCCGGGCCCATCGCTCAGCCGCCCGTCATGGCCAGAGCGATCTTCAGGGCGTAGGCGAGGCTCGACGGGTCGGCGCGGCCGGTTCCGGCGATGTCGAAGGCGGTGCCATGGTCGACGCTGGTGCGCACGAACGGCAGGCCGACGGTGATGTTCACGCCGTTGTCGACGCCGAGGTACTTCACCGGGATCAACCCCTGGTCGTGATACTGCGCCACCACGACGTCGAACTCGCCGCGCCGCGCGCGCATGAAGACGGTGTCGCCGGGCCACGGGCCACTGGCGTCGATCCCTTCGGCCCGGGCGCGGTCGACCGCCGGGGCGATGATGTCGATATCCTCTTGGCCGAACAGGCCGTTCTCGCCGGCATGGGGATTGAGGCCGGCGACGGCGATCCGGGGCGCGCGCAGGCCGAAGGCGAGGCCCGCCCGGTGGGCCAGACGGATGGCGCGCATCTCGCTGGCCGGGGTGACCGCGGCGATGGCGTCGGTCAGCGACAGGTGGATCGACACCAGCAGCACCCGCAGTTCTTCGTTGGCCAGCATCATGGCGAAGTCCTTGACGTCGCAACGGTCGGCCAGGATCTCGGTGTGACCGGGGTAACGGACGCCAGCGGCGTAGAGGGCCTCTTTGTTGAGGGGGGCGGTGACGATGGCGCGCACCTCTCCGGCGATCGCCAGGTCGATGGCCTTCTGCACGCTGGCGTAGGCCGATGCGCCGGAGCGGGCGTCGACCCGGCCCACGGGCAGATCCTCAGGCAGGTCGGGGCCGGGCTGCAGGACGGACAGGGCCGCGCCGCCCCGGCCGATGGCCTGGGCGGCGTCGGTGACGGGGATGATGTCGACATCCAGACCGAGGGCCCCGGCCGTTCGCCGCAGGATTCCGACGTCGCCGACCACCAGCAGGTCGGCGACCGGCCGGTCCGTGGCGGCCGCCAGCCTGACGATGATCTCCGGGCCGATGCCGGAGGGATCACCGAGCGTGACGGCGACGGGCGCCTCACCGGTCATCGGATCGCCTCCGCCGCGCCCCGCGCCCGGTCCAGGGCGCTCCAGCCGAACCGCAGCAGCGGCAGGGCGGCGGCGGTGAAGTCG
>CAIXWN010000204.1 GCA_903923135.1 uncultured Caulobacteraceae bacterium
CGCCCAAATAGACACCGCCGCCTGGCGGTCAGCCAGGCGGCGGCAGGAACACCTTCGCCCGCCTCTCGCGCGCGAGAGGCGGGACCGGGAGATCAGGCGGGAGCCTTCTCCGCCTCGGCGGCGGCGCCGATGTCGGCCGGTAGCGGTTCCATGACCACCTCGCGGCTTGCTGCCAGTTGCTCGTCGCGCTTGGCGGCGATGCGCTGCAGGCCTCGCAGATAGGAACCCGTGCCCGCCGGGATCAGACGCCCGACGATGACGTTTTCCTTCAGACCCTCGAGGGTGTCGCGTTTGCCGTGGACCGAGGCGTCGGTGAGGACGCGTGTGGTCTCCTGGAAGGACGCCGCCGAGATGAAGCTGCGGGTCTGCAGGGAGGCCTTGGTGATACCCAGAAGAACCGGCTGGGTGATCGCCGGCCGCCCCTTGCGGGCTTCGGCCTTGGCGTTCTCTTCGTCGACCTCGGGCTTGTCGAGGTGGTCGCCCTTGAGCAGGCCGGTGTCGCCCGGCTCGAGGATTTCCAGCTTCTGCAGCATCTGACGCACGATCGTCTCGATGTGCTTGTCGTTGATCGGCACGCCCTGCAGTCGGTAGACCTCCTGGATCTCGTTGACCAGAAAGTCGGCCAGAGCCTCGATGCCCAGGATCCGCAGGATGTCGTGCGGATCGGGATTGCCGTCGATGATGTACTCGCCCTTGCGGATCGAGTCGCCGTCGTGGACCGCGATGTGCTTGGCCTTGGGGATCAGGAACTCGACCGCTTCGCCCTCTTCCGGAGCGATCTTGATGCGGCGCTTGTTCTTGTAGTCCCGGCCGAACTCGACGCGACCGTCCATCTCGGCGATCACGGCGCAGTCCTTGGGGCGACGGGCTTCGAAAAGCTCCGCGACCCGCGGCAGACCGCCGGTGATGTCCCGCGACTTGGCGCTTTCTGTGGGCAGACGGGCGAGAACCTCGCCCGGCTTCGCCTCGTCGCCGTTGCCGACCGACAGAATGGCCCCGACGGGCAGCAGGTAACGGGCCTCGCCGCCGTTGGCCAGGCGCTTGTAGGCGCCGTTCTCGTCGAGCACCGCCACGCTGGGACGAAGGTCCGTGCCGCGCGTGGAGGCCCGCCAGTCGATGACCACGCGGTTGGAGATGCCTGTGGCCTCATCGGCCTCTTCACGCACTGAGATGCCTTCGACGAGGTCCTCGAAGCGCACGCGCCCCGGAACTTCGGTGATGATCGGGGTGGTGTAGGGATCCCATTCGGCGAAGCGCGTGCCCCGCTTGATCGGTGCTCCGTCCTTGACCTTCAGGCGTGCGCCGTAGGGCGGCTTGTAGGATTCCCGATCGACGCCGTCGACCTGCACGGTGATGAGCAGGTTGCGGCTCATGACGATCACATCGCCGTCGGGCGCCACGACGGTGTTGCCCGGGGAAACCCTCAGGAGGCCGTCGTTGGCGGCCTCGAAGAACGACTGCTCGGCCACCTGCACGGCGCCGCCGATGTGGAAGGTGCGCATGGTCAGCTGCGTGCCGGGCTCGCCGATGGACTGGGCGGCGATGACGCCGACAGCCTCGCCGATGTTGACCGGCGTGCCGCGGGCCAGATCGCGGCCGTAGCAGGCGCCGCAGACACCCACCTTGGTCTCGCAGGTGAGCACCGAACGGACCTTGGCGGACTGGACGCCGTGCTTTTCGAGCACCTCGATCATGTCCTCGTCGAGATAGGTGTCGGCGGGGATGACCACCTCGTCGCTGCTCGGGGCCTTAATGGCCTCGGCGCTGAACCGGCCGAGAACCCGCTGGCCGAGGGAGACCTGCACTTCGCCGCCTTCGGCCACGGCGCGCAGGGTGATGCCCCGAGTGGTGCCGCAATCCTCCTCGGTGATGATGCAGTCCTGGGCCACGTCCACCAGACGCCGCGTCAGATAGCCGGAATTGGCGGTCTTCAGGGCGGTGTCGGCCAGGCCCTTGCGGGCGCCGTGGGTGGAGTTGAAGTACTCCTGGACGGTGAGGCCTTCCTTGAAGTTCGAGATGATCGGCGTCTCGATGATCTCGCCGGACGGCTTGGCCATCAGGCCGCGCATGCCACCGAGCTGCTTCATCTGGGCCTGGGACCCGCGGGCGCCGGAGTTGGCCATCATCCAGACCGAGTTGATCTCCTTGGTCCGGCCGTTCTCGTCCACATGGGCCGCGGAAATCTCGGCCATCATCTCGTCGGAGACGCGGTCGGTGGTCTTCGACCAGGCGTCGACGACCTTGTTGTACTTCTCGCCCTTGGTGATCAGGCCGTCGGCGTACTGCTGCTCGTACTCCTCGACCAGGCGACGGGTGCCCTCGACGATCCCCTTCTTGCTCTTTGGGATGATGATGTCGTCCTTGCCGAAGGAGATGCCGGCCTTGGCCGCCTCACGGAAGCCCAGACGCATGATCTGGTCGGCGAAGATGACCGTCGCCTTCTGGCCGCAGTGCCGGTAGACCTGATCGATCAGGTTGCCGATCTCCTTCTTGGTCAGGCTCTTGTCGACCAGACGGTGACCGATGTTGGGATTGGCCGGCAGGAGGGCGGCGATCTTCATCCGTCCAGGCGTGGTGTCGATCAGCTTGCGCACCATGACGCCGGCGGCGTCCATCTCGGTGAAGCGCGCCTTGATCTTGGTGTGCAGGGTGACCACGCCGGCGTCCAGCGCCTGCTCGATCTCGTTGAGATCGGAGAAGGCCTTGCCTTCACCCGGCTCCCCGTCGCGCAGCAGCGACAGGTAGTAGAGCCCCAGCACGATATCCTGCGATGGCACGATGATCGGCCGGCCGTTGGCGGGCGACAGGATGTTGTTGGTGCTCATCATCAGCACCCGCGCTTCCAACTGGGCCTCGAGGCTCAACGGGACG
>CAIXWN010000205.1 GCA_903923135.1 uncultured Caulobacteraceae bacterium
ACCGACTGGGTTCCCGAACCGCCGGTGACGGTGACGCCGCCGGGGCCGGACGAGATGGTGGCCGTGCCCTTCTCGACGATGGTGTCGTTGCCGGAGCCGAAGCTGATGGTGTCGTTGCCGTTGACCAGCACCGTGTAGACCTGGCTATCGGTAATGTTGATCGTCGCCGGGCCGGTGACGGTGTCGGCGCCGCCGTCCGAGAGGTTGATGGTGGTCTTGAAGGCCCCGATGACGTGCGTGCCGCCGTCGAGGTTGAGGGTGTTGTTGGCCTTGGTGACGTTGAAGGCTTCATCGCCGGTGGCGGTGATGGTGTTGGAGCCGCTGTTGACGTTCACCGTGTCGCCGGCGTGGCCGTCGAGGGTGACCGCGTTGCCGGCGCCGCCGGGGCCGAAGTTGATCGTCGCCCCGCCGGACGAGCCGGTGGAGATGGTGTCGTTGGTGCCGTGGCCGCGGACGTTGACCGTGCTGGCGCCGGTGACGTCGACGACGTTGGAGCCGTCATCCGAGATCGTCACGTTCAGGGCGGTGAGTCCGACGACGGTGTTGGCGGCGCCGTTGACGTTGACGTAGTCAGAGCCCTGGCCGGTGATGAACACCGATCCGCCCCACATCCGGATCGTGTCCGAGCCCGTGCCGGTGAAGATGTTCTCGTTGCCGCCGGCCCCGCCGGAATTGTTCAGCTGGATGTTGTTGTTGCCGTCGCCGGCGATGATCGTGCCCGATCCGCCAAGGGCGTTGATCATGTCGTTGCCGGCGTTGCCCACCAGGATGTCGGCGGCGCCGCCGTTGCCGATCAGGGTGGCGTCGTTGGTCCCGTAGAAGACCAGGGAGTCGCCGCCGGCCGGAAGGGTTGCGCGGGCGCCCTCGGCCGGGTTGACGTTATAGAGGTTGTAGTCGCCGGGGATCGTCGGCGTCTTCATCGAGGTGAAGACGTCGAACGTCTTGCCCACCGAGGCCGCGGCCAGCGCCTGCCGGGCGAGCAGCTCTTCGGTCGGGTTCAGGGCGAACTGGATGCCGCCCGGGATCGTCGCGATAGCCATGTGAACTCAACTCCTAAGAGGGGAACGACAGGGACCCTCGCCCAAGGCCCTGACTTCGATGTAACAGAAGTTTACAATTTTATCTAGTCGATTCCCCCCGGAATTTTCCCCTCGCTGGTCGGCGCCTCTTTTGAGTGCGTGTGCACGATGCCGGTGACTAACCCGAAGGCGTTACCGATTGGTGACGAATTGCCTGCGTATCGCATGAAGCGACGGACCCCCGTCCACGTCGCCACGGAACGTTCGCATAAGCGAGAGATCGATCATGGTCAAGGTTGTCGGTGACCGCGACTTGAGTTATCGAATCACTTTCCCGGCATGGCCGCCGAGCCCCGTTGCTGGACTGTGTTTCGGAATAAACGGTGTCGCGCGAAATGAAAAAAATCTTTCCACCGACGACGATAATACTTCGCAGTCGCAAAGCAGAGCTCCCGCCGGGCGGACCCGCCGCCCTCCGGCGTTCGCGCCTCCTCGCCGTGGCGGCCGGCGCGCTGGCGCTCGGCGCCGGCGGCGTCCGGGCCGAGACCCTCGCCGACGCCATCGCCCTGGCCTACCAGTCCAATCCCGGCCTGCAGGCCCAGCGCGCCGCCCTGCGCGCCACCGACGAGACCTATGTCCAGGCCCGGGCCGGCTATGAGCCCACCGCCAGCGTGCAGGCCTCGGTGACCACCGGCGACAACACCCTGTTCTCCAGCACCGCCGGGACGCCGATTCAGGGCCCCGGCGCCGTGCAGAGCTCCAGCGCCACCCTCACCCTGGCCCAGCCGCTGTACACCGGCGGGCGCGTGGCCAGCGCCGTGGACGCCGCCGACGCCACCGTGCGGGCCGGCCGCGAGGCCCTGCGGGCCACCGAACAGTCGGTGCTGCAGAACGTGATCAACGCCTATGTGGCCGTGCGGCGGGACCAGGCCGCGGTGGCCATCGCCCAGGAGAACGTCGCCCTGCTGGTGGGCCAGCTGAACGAGATCAACGCCCGCCACAAGGTGGGCGAGATCACCCGCACCGACGTCGCCCAGACCCAGCAGCGCGTGTCGGCCGGGCGCGCCCAGCTGGCCACCGCCCAGGCCAACCTGTCGGTGAGCCGGGCCACCTATGCCCAGGTGGTCGGACAGTCGCCGGGCGAACTGGCCCCCGAGCCGCCGCTGAACAGGCTGCTGCCGGTCAGCTTCGAGGCCGCCGTAGACGCCGCCGTCGCCCGCAATCCGCAGCTGCGCCAGGCCGACTACGCCGAGCGGGCCAGCGCCGCCCGCATCGCCGAGGCCAGGGCCCAGACCCGCCCGACCCTGGCCCTGCAGGGCTCGCTCTCCTACGCCGGCAACAACGTCGGCCTGAGCACGCCCTTCGCCCGCTATGGCCACGACGTGTCGGCCTCGCTGGTGGCGACCCTGCCGCTGAGCACCGGCGGCGTGACCTCCTCGCAGATCCGCCAGGCCGCCGAGACGAACGCCGTCGACCGGCTGGGCATCGAGAACGCCCGCCGCCAGGCGGTCTTTTCGGTCTCCCAGGCGTGGAGCGAGCTGGTCGGGGCGCGGGAGAGCCTGCTGGCCGACCAGGAACAGGTCGACGCCGCCAAGGACGCCTTCGAGGGCAGCCGCACCGAGGGCAAGCTGGGGCTGCGCACCAGCCTGGACGTGCTGATCTCCGAGCAGGACCTCAACACAGCCCAGCTGGCGCTCATCGGCGCCCGCCATGACGAATATGTCGCCGCCAGCGGCCTGCTGGCCGCCATGGGCGAGCTGACCGCCGAGGCCCTGTCGCCCGGCGTGACGGTCTACAACCCGGTCAAGAACTTCGACCGGGTGCGCCACATGCCCCTGCAGGCGCCGTGGGAGCCGGTCGTCGCGGCCATGGACGGCGTGGCGGCCCCCTCGACCCCCCCGCCGCCGGCGAAGCCGAAGTAGGCCGCAGCCGATCTATTCGACGATCGACGAATAGACGATGCTCTTCAGCTGTCCGCGGAAGTTGAAGGCGCCGGACGGCATCAGCTGGGTCATGAACACGGCGGTCAGGTCCTCCACCGGGTCGACCCAGAAGATCGTCGAGGCCGCGCCGCCCCAGTAGTAGTCACCCTCGCCCAGACCGCCGTTGCGTACGCCGTCGATGGTGGTGGCGAAGCCGAGCCCGAAGCCGACCCCCTCGTTGGCGGTCTCCGAGAAGCCGCCGATGGCCATCTGCGTCAGGTCCTGGCCGTCCTTGAGGTGGTTGCGATGCATCATGGCGATGGTGCGCGGGCCCAGGATGCGGGCGCCGTCCAGCTCGCCGCCCCGCCGCAGCATCTCGCAGAAGCGCAGATAGTCCTCGGTGGTCGAGGTCAGGCCCCCGCCGCCGGAGTGGAAGGTGGGCAGCTTCAGGAAGTCGCTGGTCGCCGGCGCGTCTATCAGCTGCAGCGACTTGTCGGGCGCCCGGCGGTAGTTGGCGCACAGGCGGTCGGCCTTGCCGGCCTCCACGGCGAAGGCGGTGTCCTTCATGCCCAGGGGATCGAAGATCGTCTCCTTCAGGAAGTGGTCGAACCTCTGGCCGCTGATCTTCTCCACCAGGGCGCCGCAGATGTCGGTCGACAGCGAATACATCCACCGCTCGCCGGGCTGGTAGCGCAGGGGCACGCGGGAGAGCTTGTCCATGAACTTCATCAGGGTCTCGCCGGCCCCGCGGCGCACGCCGACCTCGGCATAGACCTTGTCCACCGGATGGCCGTCGTCGGGCGCGCCCAGCGCCGCCAGGGCCGAGCCGTAGGTGATGCCGCCGGTGTGGCAGAGCATGTCGCGCATGGAGGGCGGCCGCGCCGGCGGCTCGGTGACCATGGTGGCCCCCTCTCCCGACACCCACACCCGCTGCGCCTTCCACGACGGGAAGAAACGGCTGACCGGGTCGTTCAGCTGGAAGTAGCCGCGCTCGTAGAGGCTCATCAGGGCCACCGAGGTGATCGGCTTGGTCATCGAATAGATGCGGAAGATGGCGTCATCGCGCATGGCCCGGCCGGCCTCGCGGTCCATCTGGCCGAGCGAGCGGAAATAGGCCAGGTGGCCGTGGCGGGCGACGGCGACCTGGCAGCCGGCGATCTTGCCCGCGGCGACATAGTTGCGTTCGAGGTGCTCGGTGATGCGTTCCAGACGGGCGGTCGAGAGCCCGGTCTTCCTGGGGGCCAGTTCCATGTCGGTTCCTTCCGGTGGCGTTCTTGTTCAGTGTCGTGTCCGGCTGCTGTTGTCCGGTCCTGTCCTCAGGGCGGCGGCTGAGGGGGCGGCGTTGTTCCCTCGGGGGTGTTGATGTCCCAGACCGCCTTCCAGACGCCGTCGGTTCCGGGCTTGTAGACCGTCACATAGCTGCCGGTCTCGGTGACCGCCGCGCCGGTCTTCGGATCGGTCGAGGTCTGTCGGTAGTGGCCATGGGCGGCTGCGAGGTCGCCGGAGGCGGCCACGTCGACGCGGTCGCTGGCGAAGGTGAGGGCGAAGCCGGTCTGGCCGACCGCCTGGTCGAGCACGGCGCGGGTGGCCGCGGTCCCGGCCGCGGCCGGCGCGCCCGGCGCCATGACGACGGCGTCGGGCGCATAGTGCGCGGCCAGTCGGCCGGCGTCGCCGGATCGCCAGTCGGCGTTCCAGTGCACCTCGTCGGTCTTGATCGCGTCAACGATGCGGGCGGTGTCGACAGGCGCGTGCAGCGGCGAGCCGGCGCCGCACCCGGCGAGCAGTGTCGCCCCCAGTCCGAGAATGACGAATGCGCGGTCGGACATGGGCGGGCTTCCAGGCTGCGGCGGCTTCACCCGGCAACATCACTGCCGGGGGGTGGCAGCGTCAAGGCTTGCCGCGCCGCCGGCGGGCGCGCGCCCTTCGGCCGGCCGGGTTTTGACCGCCTTGCGGGCGCCGGCGACCTTTTCGCCCCGCCCGGGACCGTGGCAGTCGACAGTCCGGCCGCAGTCAATTAGATGCCGCCGGCGGCCGGCTGTTGCATGATGTCCGGTCACCGGAGTATCGGGCGGTTCCGCGGGGGCGTTCGAACGCTCTAGAGTGTTGATTTGTCGTGCTTTCCGGTGGTTCGGCGGTCGCCGCCCCGCCGGGGAGCGCTCTCGACTGAGAAGAGGAAGGCCTTTGTCCGATATGCCGTCGCCGCAGGGACTCTATGACCCGCGCCATGAGCATGACTCATGCGGCGTCGGCTTCGTGGCCAACATCAAGGGCAGGAAGTCCCAGGAAGTCGTCGCCGCCGGCCTGGAAATCCTCGTCAATCTTGACCACCGCGGCGCCGTGGGCGCCGACCCGCTGGTCGGCGACGGCGCCGGCATCCTGATCCAGATCCCGCACGCCCTTCTGGCCGCCTGGGCCCAGGCCGAGAACGTCGACCTGCCGAAACCGGGCGACTACGGCGTGGCCATGTGCTTCCTGCCGCGGGACGAGGCGACCCGCGAAGCGGCCATCGGCCAGTTCGAGCACTTCATCCGTGTGGAGGGCCAGAGGCTGGTGGGCTGGCGCGACGTGCCGGTGGACACCACCGGACTGGGCGTGGCGGTGCTGGAGCAGATGCCCGTCATCCGCCAGGCCATCGTGGCGCGCGGCGCCTCCACGGCCGACCAAGCGGCGTTCGAACGCAAGATCCTGGTCATCCGCAAGCAGACCCAGAACCCGCTGGGCGATCTCGCCAGGAAGTTCGGCATGCCCGGCCTGACCGAGTTCTACATGCCCTCTTTTTCCAGCCGGACGGTGGTCTACAAGGGGCTTCTGCTCGCGCCGCAGGTGGGCACTTTCTACCGAGACCTGACCGATCCGTTGACCGAGTCCGCGCTGGCCCTGGTTCACCAGCGGTTTTCCACCAACACCTTCCCGTCCTGGAAGCTGGCCCACCCCTACCGTTTCATCGCCCACAACGGCGAGATCAACACCGTTCGCGGCAACGTCAACTGGATGAACGCCCGCCGCCGTACGCTCGAATCGGAACTGCTCGGTCCGGACCTCGACAAGATGTGGCCGCTGATCCCGCACGGCCAATCCGACACCGCCTCTTTGGACAACGCCCTGGAGCTTCTCCTGGCCGGCGGCTATCCCCTGGCCCACGCGGTGATGATGCTCATCCCCGAGGCCTGGGCGGGCAATCCGCTGATGACCCCGGCGCGCAAGGCCTTCTACGAATATCACGCCGCCCTGATGGAGCCCTGGGACGGCCCCGCCGCCATCGCCTTCACCGATGGCCGCCAGATCGGCGCCACCCTGGACCGCAATGGCCTGCGGCCGGCCCGCATCGTCATCACCGACGAGGACCATGTCATCCTGGCCTCGGAAGTCGGGGTGCTGACGGTCCCCGAGGAGCGCATCGTCCGCAAGTGGCGCCTTCAGCCCGGCAAGATGCTGCTCATTGACATGGAGGAGGGCCGCATCGTCGAGGACGAGGAGATCAAGCGCACCCTCGCCGACGCCAAGCCCTATGCCGAATGGCTGGCGCGCACCCAGTTCAAGCTGGAAGAGCTGCCCGATCCGCCGACCTGGGAGCCGGCCCGGGATCACGACGCCGCCGATCTGCTCGATCGCCAGCAGGCCTTCGGCTACACTCAGGAGGATATCGCCTTCTTCCTCGACCCCATGGGGCGCACGGGCGAGGATCCGATCGGCTCGATGGGCGCCGACACGCCCATCGCGGTGCTCTCGAAGCGCCCGAAACTGCTCTACGACTATTTCAAGCAGAACTTCGCCCAGGTCACCAACCCGCCGATCGATCCGATCCGCGAGGAACTGGTGATGAGTCTGGTCTCGATGATCGGCCCGCGGCCGAACCTTCTCGGCCGTCAGGCCGGCAGCCACAAACGTCTCGAGGTGGCCCAGCCGGTGCTGACCAACACCGACCTGGAGAAGATCCGCTCCATCGCCGACCTGCTGGACGGAGCCTTCCGCACCACCACCCTGGACGCCACATGGCCGGCGTCTGAAGGCGTCGATGGCCTGGGGCGGGCGCTAGACACCCTGTGCGCCGCCGCCACCGATGCGGTGCTCGCGGACATGAACATCCTGATCCTGTCGGATCGCGCGGCCGGCTCCGACCGCATCCCCATTCCCGCCGCCCTGGCTACCGCCGCCGTTCATCACCGGTTGATCCGCCAGGGGCTGCGCATGCAGACGGGCCTGGTTATCGAGACCGGCGAGGCGCGCGAGGTGCACCACTTCTGCGTCCTGGCCGGCTACGGCGCCGAGGCCGTCAACCCCTATCTGGCCTTCGAGACGCTGGAGGCGACTCGCCTTGCCGGCGGCGGCCAGCTGAGCGCCGCCACGGTGGCCAAGAACTATGTCAAGGCCGTGGGCAAGGGCATCCTGAAGGTGATGTCCAAGATGGGCATCTCCACCTACCAGTCCTATTGCGGCGCCCAGATCTTCGACGCCGTCGGCCTGTCCACCGAGTTCGTCGAACGCTTCTTCACGGGCACGGCCAGCGTCATCGAAGGGGTCGGCCTGGAACAGATCGCGGTGGAAAGCGTGCGCCGTCATGCCGACGCCTATGGCGATGCGCCGATCTATCGCGAGATGCTGGATGTGGGCGGAGCCTACGCCTACCGCCTGCGTGGCGAGGACCATGCCTGGACGCCGGAGTCCGTCTCGAGCCTGCAGCACGCGGTGCGCGGCAACATTCCCGCCGAATACGACGCCTTCGCCAACGCCATCAACCAACAGAACGAGCGGCTGCTCACCCTGCGCGGGTTGATGCGGTTCCACTGGGCCGTCGAGCCGGTTCCTCTGGATGAGGTCGAGCCGGCCTCAGAGATCGTCAAGCGTTTCTCCACCGGGGCGATGAGCTTCGGCTCGATCAGCCGCGAGGCCCACACGACTCTGGCCATCGCCATGAACCGCATCGGCGGACGTTCGAACACCGGGGAGGGCGGCGAGGAGTCCGACCGCTTCGTGCGCCTGCCTAACGGCGATTCCATGCGATCGGCAATCAAGCAGGTGGCGTCGGGCCGCTTCGGCGTCACCGCCGAATATCTTGTCAACGCCGACGATATCCAGATCAAGATGGCCCAGGGGGCCAAGCCGGGCGAGGGCGGCCAGCTTCCCGGCCACAAGGTGGACAAGGCTATCGCCGCGGTGCGCCACTCCACGCCGGGAGTAGGCCTGATCTCCCCGCCGCCCCATCACGATATCTACTCGATCGAGGACCTCAAGCAGCTCATCCACGACCTGAAGAACGTCAATCCGGACGCCCGGATTTCCGTGAAGCTCGTCTCGGAGGTGGGCGTCGGCACGGTGGCCGCGGGCGTGGCCAAGTGCCGGGCCGATCACCTGACGATCAGCGGTTTCGAAGGCGGCACGGGGGCCAGCCCGCTGACCTCGCTGACCCACGCCGGGTCGCCCTGGGAGATCGGCCTGGCCGAGACCCAGCAGACACTGCTTCTCAACGGTCTGCGCTCGCGCATCGCCGTGCAGGTGGACGGCGGCCTTCGCACCGGCCGCGACGTGGCCATCGGAGCCCTGTTGGGCGCCGACGAGTTCGGCTTCGCGACCGCTCCGTTGATTGCGGCGGGATGCGTCATGATGCGCAAATGCCACCTGAATACCTGTCCGGTGGGCGTCGCCACCCAGGATCCGGTGCTGCGCGCCCGATTCACCGGGCAGCCCGAGCATGTGATCAACTATTTCTTCTTCGTGGCCGAGGAACTGCGGGCGATCATGGCCCGGCTGGGCTTCCGCACCGTGGGCGAAATGATCGGCCAGGTCGGCCGGCTGGACATGCGCGACGCGGTGGAACACTGGAAGGCCCAGGACGTCGACCTGTCGAGGCTGCTCTACGCCGTGCCCGATGTCGGCGGGCCGGACCTCTGGAACAGCGAGCGCCAGGAACACGGCCTGGAGACTGCGCTCGACCACAGCCTGATCGCCCAGGCGGCCGAGGCCCTGGCCGGTGGTCCGCCGGTGCGGTTCGCCGCGCGGATCCGCAACCTCAACCGCTCGGCCGGGGCCATGCTCTCGGGCGATGTGGCCCGCCGCTGGGGACATGCCGGCCTGCCGGACGGCGCGGTCACCATCGATCTGACCGGCACGGCCGGTCAGAGCTTCGGCGCCTTCCTGGCGCGGGGGGTGACCCTCGCCCTGGTCGGCGACGCCAACGACTATGTGGGCAAAGGCCTGTCGGGCGGCCGCATCGTGGTCAGCCAGCCGAAAGCGGCGACGCGCGCGCCCACGGAAAACATCATCGTCGGCAATACCGTGCTCTATGGCGCGGTGGCGGGCGAGGCCTATTTCGAGGGCGTCGCCGGCGAGCGCTTCGCCGTGCGCAACTCCGGCGCCGTCGCGGTGGTGGAGGGGGTGGGCGATCACGGCTGCGAGTACATGACCGGCGGGGTGGTGGTGGTGCTGGGTGACACGGGACGGAATTTCGCCGCCGGCATGTCAGGCGGCATCGCCTATGTCTACGATCCGCAGCGCCGCTTCGCGACCCTGTGCAACACCGCCATGGTGACCCTGTCCTCGGTGCTCGAGGAGCCCCTCTCCGACGCTGACGACATGGCGCCCCGCGCCCGCGCGCCCAGCGTCGCCGACGCCGGCATGGGCGACCCGCTGCGCTTTGACGCCGCCCGTCTGCGCATCCTGATCGAGCGCCATCATCGACACACCGGCAGCGCCCGGGCGTCCGCTATGCTGAACAACTGGGAGAGCGCCCTGAGCGATTTCGTCAAGGTTACGCCGAACGACTACAGGCGAGCCCTTCTTGACCTGGCCGCCGAACGCGCCGCGGGGCGCGCCGTGGCCGCGGAGTAGACCAAATGGGAAAGCCCACCGGTTTTCTGGAGATCGAACGCCGCGACCGCGGCTATGAGCCGCCCACCGCGCGGCTGACCACCTGGCGTGAGTTCGTCCGGCCGTTGCCCGCCGCCGAACTGCAGCAGCAGGCCTCCCGCTGCATGAACTGCGGGATTCCCTACTGTCACAACGGCTGTCCGGTGAACAATCTGATTCCGGACTGGAACGACCTGGTCTATCGCGAGCAGTGGAAGGCGGCGCTCGGCGCGCTGCACTCCACCAACAACTTTCCGGAGTTCACCGGACGGATCTGCCCGGCCCCCTGCGAGGCGGCCTGCACCCTGAACATCGATGACAATCCGGTGACGATAAAGACCATCGAGTGCCAGATCGTCGACCGTGGCTGGGAAGAAGGCTGGATCACGCCCGAACCGCCGGCCCGGCGGACCGGCAAGACCGTGGCCGTCGTCGGCTCGGGCCCCGCCGGCCTGGCCTGCGCCCAGCAACTCGCCCGCGCCGGCCACACCGTGACGGTGTTCGAGAAGAGCGACCGGATCGGCGGCCTGCTGCGCTACGGCATTCCCGATTTCAAGATGGAGAAGGCGCTGATCGACCGCCGCGTCGCCCAGATGCAGGCCGAGGGCGTGCTCTTCCGCCCGGGCGTCCATATCGGCCGGACGGTGTCTGTGGATGATCTGCGCGCGACCCATGACGTGCTGGTGCTGGCCGGTGGGGCCGAGTGGCCTCGCGACCTCGAACTGCCGCCGCACAATCTGTCGGGCATCCACTTCGCCATGGAATTCCTCACCCAGCAGAACAAGCGGGTGGCGGGTGATGCCGAGGCTGTGGCCGCGCCCCTGGGCTCGCTCAGCGCCGCCGGAAAACATGTCGTGGTGATCGGCGGCGGGGACACCGGTTCCGACTGTATCGGCACCTCCAACCGCCAGGGAGCCGCCTCGGTGACCCAGCTGGAGATCATGCCCGAGCCGCCGGTCCGGGAGAACAAGGCGCTGACCTGGCCCAACTGGCCGTTGAAACTGCGCACGTCGTCCTCGCAGGAAGAGGGCTGCGAGCGCGATTTCGCCGTCGCCACCAAACGGGCCCTGGGCTCGGGCGGAAGGCTGGAGGGTCTGGAGTGCGTTCGCCTCGAGTGGAGCGCCGGCGCCGACGGGCGGATGCGGATGAGCGAGATCCCCGGCAGCGAATTCACCCTCAAGGCCGACCTGGTCCTGCTGGCCATGGGCTTCCTCGGGCCGCACCACGACGGGCTTCTGGAGCAGGCCGGGGTGGCTATCGACGGGCGCGGCGCCGTGGCGGCCAGTGTCGTCGACTACCGGACCTCGGTGGACAGCCTGTTCTCTTGCGGCGACATGCGCCGGGGTCAATCCCTGGTGGTCTGGGCCATTCGCGAGGGTCGCCAGTGCGCCCGGGCCGTGGATGAATACCTCATGGGCGCGAGCGTCCTGCCGCGCTAGGAGGCCGCGGGCCCCGTCCTGAGGATTGCCGGAAGCGGCGATATCGATCAGACTGACCGATCAACGCCTTGGGCATTTGAGGGACGCCAGAATGACCCACTTTTCCACCGCGCCGCGGTTGCAGGCGCGTCGCCTCCTCGCGCGGCCACTCGGAGCCTGGGCCATGGCGACCGCCCTCGGGCTGGCCGCCGGTGGGGCCAGCGGCGCCGGCTATGTGGACGCGGGGCTGGGCGATGTGAAGCCCGCCGACAAGGTGGTGATTTCTACGCCCCGCCCGGTCCAGGTCCTGTTCCAGTTCCAGACAAAGGGGGCCCCCAATGGCCGGGGAACCAAGCTGCTCAAACCCAAGGTCCTCGAAGCGGTCAAGGACAGCGGGCTCTTTTCTGAGGTCAGCGAGGCGCCGGCCGCCGACGGCGCCGTTCTCAACGTGGTCATCGACGACGTGATCGCGCCGAAGGAAATGCAGGCCGCGGAGGCGCAGGGCGCGGTCACCGGCGCCACCCTCTTCATCGCCGGGACCAACATCCGCGAGCACTACGAGGCTCAACTGGACTACATCGCCGGGCCCGATGCGCCGAAGATCACCCGCACGGCGAAACACGCCGTGGTGTTCCAGATGGGTCTGATCAACAGCACTCCGACCAATGCCGTGAAGGTCGACGGCGGAATCAACGGGGCCGTATTCGCCATGACCCGCCAGATCGTCTCCAATCCCCTGAACGAACTGGCCAAGGACCCCGCCTTCCTGCCCGTCGCCGCTGTGGCGGCTCCGACCCCCACGCCGGCCCCCGCTCCGGCTCCGGCTCCGACCCCGGCCGCACCGACGGCTCCGTCGCCGACAGCGGCGCCGGGCGAACCCGGAGGTGCGCTCCGGTGAAGCCCGCGGCGCTCGGCCTGCTCGTCCTGCTGGGGGCTGCGGTCAGCGGCTGCGCCCTGGCCCCCCTGCCGCCGCCCGAAGCCACGCTTGACAACATCCAGGCCATCCGCGCCGCGAGCCTGCCACCCCTGGCCGTGGGAAGCTTCACCCCTGCGCCCGGCGACCCGACACTAATGGATCACACCCTGGTCATTCGCGCCGGTGCGCAGCCGGCGCCGGGCGGATCCTATGCCCGCTACCTGGGCGACACCCTGACGGCGGAGCTCAAGGGCGCCGGCCGCTTCGACCCAGGGGCTGACCGGATCGTCACTGGCGTGGTGACGCACACGCACCTCGACAGCAGCGTACCCAAAGCCCGGGCGGCCCTGGCGGCGAAGTTCACGCTGGTTCGCACCGGACGGGTGGTCTTCGAAAAGACGCTCGCCGCCGACGCGGTCTGGAACTCGGAAGTTATCGGGGCCGTGGCTATACCAGACGCCTTCAATCACTACATGGGCCTCTTCCCCCGGCTCGTCGGCGAACTGATGGCCGACCCCGATTTCAGGGCGGCCGTGCAGGCCCCGTGACATCGGCATGACTCCTAGGCCTGCCGCCCCCGGCTGCGCGGCCGCACCTGGTCGGGGTCTCATTCGTCATGGTTGACCCGATTTCCGGCGGCGCCCTACATGGCGAGATCATCTCGGATTTCGAGTGGGCCGACGCCGACCTGACGGAGGCGGTTTTCGTCGACTGCCTGATCGATGGCGCGCAGTTCGGCGGCGTCGTTCTGGCGGGCGCCCGCTTCCGGCGTTGTCGGATCGTTCGAAGCCGGTTCGCCCGCGCCGACCTGCGCGAGGCCGTGTTCGAGGATTGCGCCTTCACCGGGCCCGCCGACCACATCGGCGTGGCGGTGGCGTTCAGTCGGCTTGAAGCGGCCCGCTTCGTCCGCTGCGACCTCAGCTTCGCCACCTTCGAAGGCTCCGAGATGCACGCCCTGTGCCTCGAGGATTGCAATCTCCGTGGCGCGCGCCTCCGTCGCGTGGATTTCACACGAGGCCTGGGCCGGCGGCGATCAGAGGCGGCGGCGACATTCCGACGCTGCAACTTCCACCTCGCCGATCTGGCCGAGGTCCGCCTGCCCGGATGTGATCTCGCCGGCTCGCGGTTCCGCGACGCTGATCTCTCGGGGGTGGATCTGGAGGGCGCCGATCTGCGGGACAGCGACCTTTTCGGGGCGATCCTCACCGAGGCGAAACTGGCGGGGGCCGATCTGCGCGGCGCAGAGATCAGCGGTCTGGACCTTCTGGCCCTGAGCAGCCGGACGGGGCTGAAGGTGACGCTCGACCAGCAGTATGCCCTGCTGACCGCTCTGGGGGTCGATGTTCATGTGGACTGACCGCGGAGTCCCGCGGGGCGCCCCGCAATGACCGCCGGTGTTTTCGACCTCTTCAAGCTCGGGGTGGGGCCCTCCAGCTCACACACCATGGGGCCGATGACCGCCGCCGGGCGGTTTGTGGCCAGGCTGCGCGACGCCGGTCTTCTGCGAAAAACAACCCGGGTGACGACGACGCTGTTCGGTTCCCTGGCGCTCACCGGGCGCGGGCACGCCACCGACCGCGCGGTGATTCTCGGCCTGGCCGGTTTCGCCCCCGCCACCCTCGATCCCGACATCGGGGAGGCGGCCGTTCAGCGAATCCGCGCCGAGGCCTGGCTTGAGCTTGGCGGCGAGGGCGGCCCATCCATCGTCTTCGAGGAACGGCGCGACATTGTCTGGGCCGGGACCGAACGCCGGCCCCAGCACCCCAACGCCCTGCGCTTCGCCGCCTTCGACGAGACAGGCCGCACCCTGGCCGCGGGCGACTACTTCTCCGTCGGCGGCGGCTTCGTTCGCGACGAGGCCGAGATGGGCCGCAACGCCCGCGACGAGACCGGCCCGGCCACGCCCTTTCCGTTCGTCTCGGGTGCGGATCTTCTGGCCCGGGCCGAGGCCGCCGGCCTGACCATCGGCCAGCTGATGTTCGCCAACGAAACGGCGCTACGCCCGGTGGCGGCCGTGGTCGCCGGGCTGGACGCGATCCACGCGGCGAT
This sequence comes from uncultured Caulobacteraceae bacterium, assembly GCA_903923135.1. GTDB lineage: Bacteria > Pseudomonadota > Alphaproteobacteria > Caulobacterales > Caulobacteraceae > Acaudatibacter > Acaudatibacter lapponiensis. The sequence continues at coordinate 14,168 of CAIXWN010000205.1, forward strand.
GGAGGCCTGTATCGAGCGCGGCATGCGCCAGGAGGGCCGTCTGCCCGGCGGCCTGGAGGTCAAGCGCCGGGCCCGCCAGCTGCACGCCTCGATCATCGCCCGCATGGAGCGTCAGATCGTCGACCCGCTGGCGGCCATGGACTGGGTCAACCTCTGGGCCCTGGCGGTGAACGAGGAGAACGCCTCGGGCGGGCGGGTGGTCACGGCGCCGACCAATGGCGCCGCCGGCGTGATCCCGGCCGTCCTTCGCTACTACGACCGCTTCCACTCGGGCAGCGCCGGGGGACGCCACACCTTCCTGCTCACCGCCGGGGCCATCGGCGCGCTCTACAAGCGCAACGCCTCGATCAGCGGGGCCGAGGTCGGCTGCCAGGGCGAGGTCGGCGTGGCCTGTTCGATGGCGGCGGCCGGTCTCGCCGCGGCGCTTGGCGGAAGCAACGCCCAGATCGAGAACGCCGCCGAGATCGGCATGGAGCACAACCTTGGCCTGACCTGCGACCCCATCGGCGGTCTGGTGCAGATCCCCTGCATCGAGCGCAACGCCATGGGCGCCATCAAGGCCATAGACGCCGCCCGCCTCGCCCTGCTGGGCGACGGCGAACACTCCGTCTCCCTCGACAAGGTCATCGCCACCATGAAGCGCACCGGCGCCGACATGAACGACATCTACAAGGAGACGTCGCTCGGCGGGCTGGCGGTGAACATGGTGGAGTGCTGAGGGGGCGGGATAGCCCGACCCGGTTTGACCTTGGCCCTCGCCCATGTGACGCTTGTTAATTCGAGCCGGCCGCGAGGGTCGCCAAAGCTCGAACGGCGCAAGACCCATGGCCGACGCATCTGTCATCCTGCCCGACGGCGAGACCCTAACCGCGACGTTCGGACTCGATCTGAACGGGGGCGTCTACATCGACCTGTCCGCACCGGTGAAGGACGGCCAGGCGATCTCGGGAAATGTCGACCTCAATCTCGATGGCCTGACGGCGTCTCTGTCTCTGCCGTTCGAGGGACTGAGCGTCACCGCTGACGTGAACCTGAGCTTCTCGGGCGGCCTTTCGGCCGACATCACCGTTCCAGTGTCGAGCAACCTCACCCTGTCGGCCCACGTCGGCCCCGACTCGATCGGCGTTTCCGCGAGCGTGACCACCGAGCCCCTGGCCTACGACATACCCGTCAGCACCGTCGCGAGCGGGAACTGGAGCTACTACAAGCATTGGTCGTCCAGCTACTTCTACGCAGAGGTGGCCAACGAGACGGTCGGCATTCTCAACGGCTTCATCGGGGCGATCAGTTCGCTCGGCGGCGTCATCGGCGACATCGCCGACGGCAACGCCCTTGGCTTGGTGAAGGATTCGATCGGCCTGGTCGACGCCATCCTTTCGCCGACGAGCAGCACGGCCTTCGGCCAGGGGCCCTCCAACACCACCCAGGATGTCAGCGGCGGCGCCGGCGGCGTCACCCTGACCATTCCCCTGCAGACCAACTTCGACGCGATCATCTCCACCGGCGACACCATCACGCTCGATCAGGCCAACGTCGACGTGCGGAGCCTGAACATCAGCAGCGGCGGCGCCCTGGAGATCGAGAGCGCCGGAAACGGCCTGACCGTCGACACCACCCTGACCAACAACGGCGAGCTCGACGTCCTTTCGGGCGCCGCCCTCACCTTAACTAACGCCACCAACGCCAACCTGCTCAAGGACAACGGCGGATCGATCCTGATCGCCGGCGCTGTGACCAATGAGCGCGAGATCGACATCACCGGCGGCGGAAGCCTCACCATCAGCGGCGTCCTGACCAACGGCGGACCGGACGCCATCATCGAGGGTGACGGCGGATCGGTGACGGTCTCCGGAACCCTGTCCGGCGGCGTGATCGAGGCGAACGGCGGCGCGCTGTCCGTGAACGGAACGACCGACAGCACCGTCACCCTGGCCGCGGTGAACGGCGGGACGCTCTACATCGGCGGCACGGTGTCGGGCGGGACGCTTCGCCATGACGATACGAGCGCGATCCAGGTTAACGGCGCGACGTTGTCAGGCGTGACCTGCGACGGGACGCTGAACCTGGCCAACGGCTACGTCCACATCGTCAACGGCCTGACGACGCATGGTGTGAACGGCTCGGGGCCCGGGACGATCAATGCCGGTTCTTCCGGCGGGACCGCCGCCGGCCTGGTGTTCGACAACACCCAGACCATCGACAACGCGACGATCACCCTGGGAGGACAGGGCGCCTACTACACCGTCTGGGGCAGCTCGATCACCGACAGCGACACCGCCAACGCGGGCGGTCAGGTCCTGACCTTCGGCAGCGGCCTGACCATCGACACCAGCGGACCGGCCAACATCGGCTACGGCGTCCATTGGACCGACGTCACCGCCGATAGCATCGTCAACGACGGCCATATCGAGGTCACGGCCAACACCCTGACCATCGACCCGACCAGCTTCACCAACAACGGCGTCATCACCGTCGACGCCGGGGCCTCGCTGAACCTCACCGCGACGAGCTTCATCGACTCCGGGCGCATCGTGGGGAACGGCGCCCTGGGCCTGAACGGTCAGACCACCCTGGCGGGGGGATCGATCGTCTGGGGCGCCGGCTCGGCGAGCATAAACGGCCAGCTGACCGGTTCGGGGTCGATTATCGGCACGGTGTATGCCGGCGGAACGATCGAAGCCCTGGGCGGTGTCCTGATAGTGGGCGGCGTGGTTTCCGGTCCCGGATCCCTCGAGATCGCCGCCGGCGCGACCCTGGAACTGAGCGGGACGGTCAGCAACTCGGTCGCCTTCCTCGCCGGCGGACCGGCGACGCTGTGCTCGACACGCCGACGGCCCTCGGGGGGGCGATCTCCGGACTGGCGCTGGGCGATGTCATCGACTTCGCCGGAGCGACCATCAGTAGCTTGACCTGTACCGGATCGACCTTGTCGGTGGTCATCGCCGGTGTGACCCATGACTATCAGGTCGGTCCCTTGCCGGCCGGGGCGGTCTTCCGCGCTTGGGGTGGCAGGATCACCGTCACCCAGCCGCTCACGCCGGCCACCCTGACCACGGGGGTGGACAAGGTGACGGCCCCGGGCGTCCTGATCGCCGCGACCGCGGGCGCCCTGTCCACCGGCGATATCATCACGCCGGGCGGGACGGGAAACGTGATCCAGCTCAATGGCGGTGGCGTGTTCAACCTGGCCAAGCCCAAGACCTTGACCAATGTGGCAGAGATTGACGCCACCGAAGGCGCCGGGACGGCCCTGCCGACCATAACGTTGCGCAAGGGTGTGAACGTCACCCTGAACCTTGCCACGGGAACCGGGGTGGGCTCCGGCGCCAAGATTGTAGGCGCTCTTGATTCCAGCATCATCAATCTCGGAGGCGGCACGAATGTCGTCACCCTGGGCTCGGCCACCGAGACCGTTCACGGCGGCGCGGGCAAGGACACCTTCAACGTCACCGCCCTCACCATCGGGGCGACGATCGACGGCGGAACCGGCGCCAGCACGCTGAACGTCACTGGTGGGGGGGCAGTGGTGATGGGGTCGAGCATAACCAACGTGAAGGCCATCACGCTGGCAACTGCGACCAACTTCACCGCCAACGGCCTGAATCTGACAGTTTCCGGCAGCACCGGGATCGACACCATCAGGGCCGGGAGCGGAGTGCAGACGATCACCGGCAGGGGCGGAGCGGACACCCTGATCTCGGGAGCCGGGCCCGACACCTTCAAGGACACCAGAGCCAACCTGGGTCTGGCGACTATCCAGGGCTTCAAGGCGGCTGACACCATCGACGTCACCAACCTCAAACCATCGAAGACCGTTCCGACAAAGGCGACCTGGGCGGCGGGGGTGCTGACGGTGAAGGAGGGGGCGACTACGGTGCTGATCAAGCTGCCCGGCGACTTCACTGGAACCTTCTCGACCGCCTCCGACGGCGCCGCGGGCACGGCGATAACCTATGCCCCTCATCCAGCCGCCCTTGCCCAGGCTATGGCCGCCTTGGGCGCGTCCGCCTCCCCCTCATTCCTGTCGCCTTCGCTTCTGACGACCTCAAGCCAGGGCGCGCCTTTCCTTCTGGCGCCGCACGGGTAGCCGTCTCGCCCTTCTCGGCGACGGCGAACACTCCGTCTCGCTCGACAAGGTCATCTCCACCATGAAGCGAACGGGCGCCGACATGAACGCCATCTACAAGGAGACCTCCCTGGGCGGGTTGGCGGTGAACGTCGTGGAGTGCTGAGGCCCGCCCGACGCAAGTCGGTCAATGAGGTCGAAGTCCTGCCGGTAGATCCGGCGAATCCGCTCGATCTGGGCGGCGGTCAGGCTGAGGGGTTCCTTGACGGTCCGGTTCAGGACCCGCAAGGGCGTCGCGCCATGGGTGGTCAGGTAGCGTTCGATTTCGGACTGCTGAGCGCCCAGGATGAACAGCTTGTCCACTAGGATACGGCCGGCCCTGTCGGTGACGAACCAGGCCTGCGGTCTGAGGACATAATCCAGATCGTAGACCCGGGGCCGGCTCTCCAGGTAGGCCAGCAGGTCGTCCACCGACCCGATGGCCTTCATGTCGTCGGCGAAGAAGGGGTCGACCTCGGTGTCGCCGCCGCCGGCGTTCCGGACGAACCAGAACGCCGACAGGAAGCGTTCGACAGGGTCGCGCAGGATCGCGAAGGATTCCATGGTCTCCAGGGTTGTCAGGCCCGACGACCTGTAGAAAAGCGCCGAGGCGTGCGAGGTCCGGTGGCCGTACAAGGCGGTCGCGATCGACACGCCACTGGTCTTCGGCACATGAATGAACAGGATCGTGCGGTTTCTGAGAAGGGTCTCCGCGCGTCGCCGAAGGACTGGGGCCAGCAGGCGCAGAGGCCCTCGCATCCGCGCGAGAACCTCGAAGACATCGTTGTAGTAGTGCACTTTGAGCAGCCGGCAGGCGGCCGCCTTGAGTCGGCCCTGGCGACTGATGTCGGGCGTGTTCACCGGCCACCCGCCCCGGTGCGGGGCCAAGCGAAAAACGTCGTCGCCCCCCGGCGGTTCGGCCGGCGAGCCCTCATCCCTGAGGTCCGCCGGCGGGCTGAAGGTGCCGGGCCCGGTGGGCCTTCAGGTCGCGCAAGATCTCGTGGGCGGCGTTGTGCCCGGGGGCGCCGGTGACGCCCCCGCCGGGGTGAGTTCCCGACCCGCACATATAGAGCCCTCTGACCGGGGCGCGGTAGTCGCCGTAGCCCAGGGCGGGGCGGGCGCTGTAGAGTTGATCAAGCGTCAGGGAGCCGTGGAAGATATCGCCTCCGGTCAGGCTGAGCTTTCGCTCCAGATCGAGAGGCGACAGGATCATCCGGCCCAGCACGGCGCCCTTGAAGTTGGGGGCGTAGCCCGAGACCGTATCGATGATCAGGTCGGCTACGGCCTCGCGGTGGTCGTCCCAGCTCGCGCCGTCGGGCAGTGTCGGCGCGAACTGCTGGCAGAACAGGCTGGCGACGTGCTGACCGGGCGGGGCCAGGGTGTCGTCCAGAACGCTGGGAATGTGCATCTCGATCGACGGCCGGCGGGCCCAGCCATGCATGCGGGCGTCCATATAGGCCTGGTCGAGATAGCCCAGCGACGGGGCGATGACGATGCTGGCTCCGTGCTGTTCCGCCCGGCCCGTGCTGGGCAGGCAGGTGAAACTCGGCAGTTCGGACAGGGCGACGTTCATCCGGAACGTCCCTGAGGCGCAACGCCAGGATGCCATGCGATCCCTGAACGGTTGGTCCAGGTGTTCCGGCGCCACCAGCGAGCCGAACAGAAGCTTGGGGTTGAGGTTGGAGATGATCGCCCGGGCCGACAGATCGCCGCCGTCCTCGAGCACGACGCCCGTGGCCCGGCCCCCGGAAATGGCGATCTCGCGGACCGGGGAGTCGACGGAGATCTCGACGCCGGCTTCGACGCAGGCTTTGGCCATCGCCTGGGTGATCGACCCCATACCGCCAAGGGCGTGACCCCAGGCCCCCTTCACGCCGTTCACTTCGCCGAACACATGATGCAGCAGCACATAGGCCGAGCCCGGCGTGTAGGGGCTGGCGTAGTTTCCGATGGTGGCGTCGAAGCCCAGCAGGCCTTTCAGAACGTCGGTTTCGAACCAGGAATCGAGGATGTCGCCGGCGCTCTTGCCGAACAGGTCCAACAGGTCGCCCTGACCTTTCAGTCCCATCTGGCGCACCTGGTTGGCCAGGCCCAGGCCGCTGATCAGGTCCCGCAGGCCGCCATCGGGATTGACCGGCGTCTTGAGCAGCAGGGAGCGGAGCAGTTCGACTTTGCCGTCCAGGTGGGCGTGAAAGGCCTCCAGCCGCTCGGCGTCCTTGGGCGAGAATCGCGCCACCTCCCGCCGCGAGCGTTCGGCGTCCTTGTCGAGGATCAGATAGCGGCGGTCGTCGACAGGCGAGAAGTAGGAGAGCGGTCTGATCACCACCCGCAGGCCGTGCCGCGCGAGTTCCATGTCCGCGATCACCTTCGGGTTGAGCAGGCTCACCGAATAGCTCGCCACCGAGTTGCGGAAGCCAGGATGGAACTCCTCGGTAATGGCGGCGCCGCCGACCACTCCGCGCCGTTCGAGCACGCGCACCCGGTAACCTGCGCGGGCGAGGTAGAAGGCGCAGGTCAGTCCATTGTGTCCGCCGCCGACGATCAGGGCGTCATAGGCCATCCGCAGTCCCGCCTTTCGTTCCGGTTCCAAACCCTGCCATCAGAGCGTTGGCCAGTTCGCCAAGGTAGCGCTCCACGTAGGCCTGAGTCCCGGGCTCCATGAGCGAAAACGGTCCCGGCTCGTAGGCGCGGGAGGCGACGCCCGCCTGATTCCGCTCGATGATCAATTTGTCCTCCTGACTGGTGACATCCCACAACCAGGTCAGGCGCTCGGGATCGTAGTCGCGGCCCGCCTCGGCCGAGCCCGCCACCAGCCAGATCACCTCCATCTCGGAGTCCAGCACACCTCGCGGAATGAAACGATAGATCAGGCCATAGTCGGCATAGGCGAGGAAAGCGCTCAGCAGGCCAAGTTCGCCGAACACGCACAAACCGTCCCGGCGAGCGCCACCCGGCCCCATCGGTGGCGCCAGCAACTGGCCGTCCACGCTGCCGGTCAGGGCGCCGTCGGCGAGGGCCGACCGCATGACACGCGCCGTTTCGAAGCCATCGGCGGCGGCGGTCCAGGCTTCGAAGTCCGCGAGGCCGGTCTCGGGGTCGGGTTCATTCGACAGCGTGCGGTTGTTGGGTCTGGCCAAGGCGTGCAGGACCGAGAATTCAGGGTGTGACGGCGCGCAGTGGTAGCACTCATGGTAGTTCTCCATGACGAGCTTCCAGTTGGCCGCGACGCGATAGGTTCGGCGGGCGGCGATCCGGGCGCCGGCCCAGTCGTACAGTCGCATCATTGCCGCGACCGCCGCCTCGGCTTCGCCGAGGTGCGGCGGGGCATCGCCGAAGCTGACGAAGATCAGCCCTTCGATCACCTTCAGGGAAAGCGGCTTCAGGCCATGGGCGGCAGGATCGAAACCCGACGGCATCTCGCGCGCCGAACGCAGCCGGCCATCGAGGTGAAAGGTCCACGCGTGATAGGGGCAGGTCAGCAATGCGCCGCTGCCCTTCGGCTCCAAGCAGACTCTCGAGCCGCGGTGGCGGCAGACGTTCGCCAGGGCCCGCAGAACGCCATCCTGGCCGCGGGCGACGATGGCCGATTCTGCGCCCAGTTCGGCGGTGATCCAGTCGCCCGATTCAGCAACTTCGCTGACATGGCCGGCGCAGATCCAGCGGGACTCGAGCAGACGCAGGTCCGCCTCGAATACGTCAGATCGCAGGTAGAACCCCTGCGGCAGACTGTAACCCGGACGGCGCCCGGAAAGCATTGTCTCGATCGTGGCGGGGTGGTCGATGGTCGACACCTTGTGTTCCTGGTCTGCTGAGGGAGCCCGCCCCGGGGTCGCCCGAGAGTGACCCCGTTCCGCCTAGCTGATCCGTCCTTACCGACGCAAGGCGCAGCATAACGTCACCGGCCGGCAACCCCGGAGCCGCTGGCGCGTTGTTTTCATCAGTCGACGCCGCGGCTGGCGTTCAGCCGCGGTTCACCTCGCCTGGGCTCCCCCTGTGGTTGACGCCCTTACAGACCGAAAGACCGTCCAGATGACCTTCCGCCCGCTTCTCATCGCCTTGCTGACAACTGTTTCCGCGAGCGCCGTTTCCGTGGCGACCTGGGCGGACCCGTCGGCCAGAGTCGGTCGCGTCGCCTACAGCGAGGGCGGCGTTTCGCTCCAGCCGCCGCAATCCGATACCTGGACCTGGGCCGGTCGAAACTATCCCGTGGCCCCAGGCGAAGCCTTCTGGACTGGTGACGACGGCCGGGTTCAGCTTCAGATCGGCGCGGCGGATGTGCGGGTCGACAGCCAGACCGAACTCGACATCCTCGACCTGGACTACGGCGAGATGCGGCTTGCCCTGACCCAAGGCTCGGTTGACGTTAGGCTGTGGTCGACGCCGCGGGGCGGGGTGACCTTGGCGACGCCGGCCGGAGATGTTCATCTCGATGGCCAGGGGCTTTACCGGGTCGACGTCGGCGCTCCGGCGAACGACGGCGCCTATCCGACCGTGGAACTCACTGTGTTCGAGGGCTCGGCCGGGGCCCCTTCGCCGGACGGCCCCGCCGTGGTGCACCCTGGTCAGTCCGCCGTGATCTACGCAGGCTATGAGCCTCAGATGCAGGACGCGCAGGACGCCGCCATCGATGCCTGGGGCTATGACCGCGAGGTCCAGACTCCCTGGCGTCCGGAGAACGACGACGCGGCCGCCATGACCGGCCTGGGCGATCTCTACGCGGCGGGCGAGTTCGCCACTGAGCCCCAGTATGGCCGGGTGTGGTATCCGCGCGACGTTCCGGCCGACTGGGCCCCCTACCGCGACGGTCACTGGAGCTATGTAGAGCCTTGGGGATACACCTGGATCGATGATCAACCCTGGGGGTTCGCACCGTTTCACTATGGCCGCTGGGCGCAGATCGATGATCGCTGGGCGTGGATACCCGGCCGCCAGACCCCCGAGCCCGTCTACGCGCCCGCGCTGGTCGCGTTCCTGGGCGGCGGCGGCTGGAATGTCGGCGGCCGTGCCGCGATCGGATGGGCGCCCCTAGCGCCGGAAGAGTCCTACCGGCCCGGATATTCGGTCAGCGAGAGCTATCGTCGACGGGTCAATGTCGGCAGCGTCAGGATGGAAGTGTTCGACCACGATCAGGGTGAGACCCGGCCGTTCCAGGCTTACCGCAACGCCCGCGCCGCCACGATCGTGCCCTCCGCCGCTTTCAGCAACGCCCAGCCGGTTCGCCGCCAGGCGATCCCTGTGACGATCGAGACGATCGCCCAAGCGCCTCGATCGATCCCGACCAGCCAGCCGCCGCCGACGCCGGAGGCCAGGGGAGGCGGGCGCCGACCCGATGCCGCCGGTCGCTCCGGCTTCTCGCCGCTGGCGCCAATGCGTCCGCCCGCGGGTCTTCAGGCCGTCCGACAGGCGGTTGTCGCGCCCTCGAACCCGTCCGGCAGGCCGCCGGCGATCGTCGGCGCAAGGTTCGCCGCTCCGCCGCCTCGGCCGAACGCCGGCTCTGGCGGGGCCGCGCCCCTGTTGGTGGCCCCGGCGCAATCCCGTCAACCGCGCATCCAGGGACCCCAGATCGGCGCCGGTCCGTCTTCGGGACCGGGTCGCCCTGGGCGCCCCGCCGTCGCCGGGGCGACGTCCGCCATAGCCCCGGCGCTGCCGTCAGCCGCCGTTCCTGCAAGGCCGACCGCCCATGCACCCGCCGGGCTCGGTGTGGACGCCGCCCGTCGGGCAGATCGGTTGAACTCACCCGGCGCGTCCCCACCTCCGGCGGCCACCCAGCCCGCCGCGGGCCCGAGCCGGACACCTGGACCGTTCTCCACGCCGCCCACGCTGGCCCGCGGCCGACCGGTGTCGCCGGACCAGAAGCCTGACGGTCCGTCCAGGGCCCCGAACCCGCGGCCCCCTGCCCTGGCGCCGGACAATTCGCCGCCCGTTCGCGCCATGGAGGACCGTCAGCCCGCGCCTGCCCCACGAGCATTTCCGCAACCGGATGTCCGGCAGTCTCCACGTGTCAGCCCGCCCCGGGCCGCCGCGGAACCGACCGGTGCAAGGGTTCCGCCGGCGACGCCCCAGGTCGAGACCGGCCGCCCGACGGCCTCCGCGCCTCGTGCTCCCGCGCCGGTCAGGACCAGGCCGCCTGCTGACCGCAAGCATCCGGAAAGCGGGACCGAGACGCCGCAGCCCTAGGGGGAGTGGCAGTCTCCCTAGAGGTCGCGGATGCTGTCTCGCGCCGGCTCAAACTCTGTTAAGCTCGATTCCGCGGACGGGTTGAGGGATTGCGGTGGCGGTCGGGAGCGGTGGAACTGTGACGGCCGCGACCGAGCTGAAGAATCTGCATGCCCGGCTGCTTCGGGATCATACCCTGCAGTTCGAGTTCAGGGCCGCCAATCCGCTAAAGCCCCTTTCGTGGGAATGGCCTAGCTGGCTGAAAGACCTGGGTCAGGCGTTCAGTCAGCTATTGGGCGGCGCGCTGCCCTTGCTCAATTGGGTCTTCTGGGCGGGCGTTGGCGCGGCGGTGCTGCTGATGCTGTGGGTGATCGCGCGCGAGGTCATGGGCGTACGACTGGCGAAGGCGCGCCGGGAAAAGGCCGGCCGCGCTCGGCCCGCCGACTGGGCGCCGGACGCGCGAAAGGCCCGCGCCCTACTGGAAAACGCCGACCGGCTTGCGGCTCAGGGCCGGTTCGATCTGGCGGTCCGGCTGATCCTTCACCGCAGCATCGAGGACATCGACGTCAAACAGCCCAGGCTGGTGCGCCCGTCGCTGACCGCCCGCGATATAGCGGCGCTGGAGTCTCTGCCGGCGGCCGCCAGGGCCGCCTTCGCCCAGATCGCCGCCATCGTCGAGTTCAGCGCCTTTGCCGGCCAGCCTATCGGCGAGCCGGCCTTCACCCGGTGCCGCGCCGCGTACGAGTCGTTCGCCTTTCCGGATATCTGGAGATGACCGCCGTGACGGCGTCTCCAGGCGCTGAGGTCCCGTCTCGCCTGCTATCGCCCCTGGCCGCGGCGCTGATGGCGCTTGTGGGCGTGTTCGCCTTCAGCGCTTTGATTGTCCTGTTCGCCTATGCGCCGGATCTGAGGAGCGGAGACGATGGCGCCGCCCAGCCGCTGTCCCGGTCCGCCATCGGTTTCGCCGGCCTGGTCGAAGCCCTCCGGCTATCGGGAGAGCCGGTGGTGATCAACCGGGCTCCTCTGCAGGCCGGACGTCAGAGCGGTCTGCTCATTGTCACGCCAACACCCTCCACTGATCTGGGAGCCATCGAGGCCCTGACCTTCGACGGTCCGGTCCTGGTGGTTGCGCCCAAGTGGCTCACCGGCCCCGACCCGCGGCGGCGCGGCTGGGTGAAAAAGGCGGGTCTCATCGATTTCGGCGACGGCCCTGGAAAGTCACTCTGGAGCCGCCTTGGTCTCGCCCGCCGTCGGGAGGTGAGCCGACCGGTACTACAGGGCCTGGGCGATCCCTATCCCAAGGGCATGACCCTACGCGCGGGGCCGACCGCGTCACTGCAGACCCTGGCCGCGCCGGGGTGGGCGCCGGTTATCCGCGATGAGACCGGCCGGATAGTCATGGCCCAGGCGCCAAACAAGCGGCTGTTCGTTCTGGCCGATCCTGATTTGCTGAACACCCAGGGCGTCGCCGACATCGACACATTGGCGACCGCCCTTTCGCTCGTGCGCGGGCTGCGCTCGGGCGATGGACCGATGATTTTCGACGTCAGGCTGAACGGGTTGGGCCGTGAGCGAAGCGTGCTGCGCCTGCTGTTCGACCCGCCCTTCCTGGCTGTGACCCTGTGCCTCTCGGCCGCGGCCGGGCTGGCGGGCTTTCAGGCGTTCTGCCGGTTCGGCGCGCCGCGCTCGAGCGGTCGCGTGATCGCGCTGGGCAAGACCGCGCTTGTGGACAACACCGCCGCTCTAATCCGGTTGGCCGGCCGGGAGCCCCGCATGGGCGGCCGCTATGCGGACCTGACGGCCGCACTCGCCGCGCGGTCGGTCGGCGCGCCGCGCGGACTGGGTGGGGATGCGCTGGTGGCCGTCCTGGATCGCCTGAGCGCCGCGCGCCGCCTTCCGGAGACACTGTCGGAACTCAGCATTGAGGCCCGGCTGGCTCTGACCACGCCGCGCCTCGGCCAGGCGGCCTTGCGCCTCTACCGATGGCGCTTGGCGATGACCGGCCGGCGCGCCGGCCCGACAGACTCTCCCGACGCCGCCGCAGACAGCGGCCTTCCCCCAACCCCAGCCCCGTGAGACCGCCGTTGAACGTCACCGAAGTGAAGACTCTGGCCCAGAAGCTGCGCGGCGAGATCGCCAAGGCGGTGGTGGGGCAGGCGCAGACCGTCGATCTGCTGCTCACCGCGCTGCTGGCCGGTGGGCATGTGCTGTTGGAAGGCCCACCCGGTACGGCGAAGACCTTTCTCGCCCATTGCTTCGCCCGCAGTCTCGGTCTCCGCTATGGCCGCATCCAGTTCACCCCGGATCTGATGCCGGGCGACATCCTCGGCGCAAATGTGTTCAATTTCCAGACCAGCGCCTTCACCCTCACCCGGGGGCCGATCTTCTGCGAACTCCTGCTCGCCGACGAGATCAACCGCACCCCTCCCAAGACTCAGGCCGCTCTGCTGGAGGCTATGCAGGAACGCCGCGTGACACTCGACGGGCGGACCGAAAGTCTCAGTCCGCGGTTCACGGTGGTCGCTACCCAGAACCCCATCGAACAGCAGGGCACCTACCCGCTTCCCGAGGCCCAACTCGACCGATTCCTGTTCAAGCCGGTGCTGCCCTATCCCAGTGAGGCCGAGGAACGGGCCATCGTCGCCCGCCATGGCTTGCGGGCTGGCAACCCGGATCCGGCGGCCATGGGCGTTGAAACGGTCACCTGCGTCGAGGAGATTGATGCGGCCATCGAGGCCGTCGCCGCTATACGGCTGGCCGAGGATATCGTCGGCTATGTGGTGGCGCTTGTGCGGGCGACCCGCGAGAGCGTTGACCTGGAGACCGGCGCCAGTCCCCGGGCTGGCGCGATGCTGGCCCTGGCTTCAAGGGCTCGCGCGGCCCTGGAGGGGCGTGACTATGTGATCCCCGACGATGTGAAAGGGCTGGTCCTGCCAGCGTTGCGCCATCGCGTGATTCTGTCTCCGGCCGCCGAAATTGAGGGGCGCGGCGTCGACGACATCCTCGCGGGCCTGATCGACCGTGTAGAGGCGCCCCGGTGATCTACCCGACGGCCCGCGCTGTCATTCTGGCGGCCATCGGCGCCCCGGTGGCGTTGCTGATCGGGCTGATCGCGCCGGGATACTGGGTCGTCGGCGGAGCATGGCTCGCGTTGCTTCTCGGCCTCGGACTGGTCGACGCCCTCCTCGGGCCAGGCCGCGCCGCGGCGGCGGTCTTTCTTGAGGCCCCGCCCACCACGGGTGTGGGGGTTAGTGGAAATCTTGTGGTGCGCGCCCGTTTCGACGCCGCCCCGCCCCCCGCCGCCGAGGTCGCCATCGAGACCAACGCCAAACTGTCCGCCGTTCCGGCCCTGGGCGTCATGCCGTTCGAAAACGGGGAGGGGATCGCTCGCTTCGAGCTTACGCCGACGCGCCGGGGCGTCGGCGAAATTTCCACAATTTGGTTGCGCTGGCGCGGGGTTCTGGGGCTGGTCTGGAAGCAGCTTCGAGAAACGCCTCGCCGGCAACTGCTGGTCACTCCCGACATCCACGGCGTCAAGGCGACAGCGATCCGGCTGTTCTCGCGTGACGCCCAGTTTGGTCTCAAGGTACAGCTGGAGACCGGAGAAGGGTCGGAATTCCACGCCCTGCGCGAGGTGAATGGCGGCGCCGATCCCCGGACGATCGACTGGAAACAGTCGGCCCGGCACGGCGTGCTTCTGGGTAAGGAGTTCCGCGTCGAGCGCAACCATCCGGTGGTCTTCGCCATCGATACCGGCCGCACCATGTGTGAACCGCTTCTCGGGCAGCCTCGGCTCGACCGAGCCATCAACGCTTCCCTGCTGCTGGCCTATGTGTGCCTGAAGACGGGCGACATGGTCGCCGCCTACGGTTTCGACGCCCGGCCGGGAGGGTTCTCTGGCATCGTGGCTGGGACGGCGGGTTTCCCGCGTCTGCAAAGGCATCTCGCCGGTCTCGAGTACTCCGATGCGGAGACCAACTTCACCCTGGGCCTCACCCAGCTGGGCGTGGCGCTGAAGCGGCGCTCCCTCGTCGTGGTGTTCACCGATTTTGCCGACGCCACCAGCGCCGAGCTCATGGTCGAGAACCTGACGCGGCTGTTGCGGCGCCATGTCGTTGTGTTCGTGGCCATGCGCGACGAGGAGCTTGAGGCGATCGCCGCCGCCGAGCCGGTGTCGGCCGAGACGGTGTCTCGGGCGGTGACCGCCCATGCGCTCATGCGAAGTCGCGACCTAGTCATCGCCCGACTCTCGCGGCTGGGCGTGCGCATCGTCGACGCCCCCGCGGCGCGGATCGGCGCCCAGCTGATCGCCACCTATCTAGACCTCAAGCGATCGGACGCGGTGTGAGCGGTCCCGAGCTTCGCAGCCATCGATTCCGCCTTGAACGCGAGGCCGACTGGCGGCGGCTGGAAGCCCTGCTGGCGAAGGCCGAGCGCGACCGCGCCAGCGCGCTCACCGAGGACGAGCTGATCGCCCTGCCGCTGCTCTACCGCGCGGCTGTGTCGTCGCTGTCGGTGGCCAGGGCCACATCTCTTGACAGCGGCCTGATCGGCTACCTCGAAGCCCTGACGACCCGGGCCTACTTCTTCGTCTATGGAGCCCGGACCCGTCTGCGTGATCGCCTGGCGCGGTTCTTTCGCGTGGACTGGCCGGCCGCGGTCCGGTCGCTCTGGCGCGAGACGGCGATCTCGACCCTGATCCTCATCGTGGCCGCGTTCGTCGGCTACGTTCTGGTAGCGCAGGACGCCGACTGGTACGGCTCGATCATGCCTGCCGAGATGACCCAGGGGCGCGATCCGACTGCTCCCACCGCCTTCCTGAAGTCGATCATCTACGACGCGCATGACAAGCAGCACCTGTCGGCCTTCGCCACCTTCCTGTTCACCCACAACGCCCAGATCGCCATCCTGGCCTTTGCCCTGGGCTTCGCGTTCTGCGCGCCGACCGCCCTGCTGGTGGCCCAGAACGGCCTCAGCCTCGGGGCGCTGATGGCGCTGTACGCCTCGCGTGGGCTCGGCTGGCCGCTCGGCGGCTGGCTGGTCATTCATGGGGCGACCGAGATGTTCGCCACCATCCTGGCGGGCGCGGCCGGGTTCCGGATCGGCTGGGCGGTGATGTTCCCGGGTGACCGTTCGCGACTGGACGCCCTGGCCGACGCCGGCCGCACATCGGGCGCGGCCATGGGTGGGGTCATCGTCATGCTGGTCGTGGCCGGCCTGCTCGAGGGCTTCGGCCGGCAATTGATCCAGATCGACGCCGTGCGCTGGGCGATCGGCGGCGCCACCCTGACCGTGTGGCTCGCCTATTTCTATCTGCCGCGCCGGTCCTTCGGCTGATGGCTGCGCGGACACGCCTCGCGTCACCCGTCGCGGCGCCGGCGCGGTTCCAGCGCCGCCTGGTCACTCCCGAAGGGCTGGATCTGCGCCTCACGCTGGCCTCCGCCGGCGAACGGGCGACCGCCTACCTTCTTGACCTGCTGATCATGCTCGGGGCCCTGGTCATTCTGGGCCTTCTGGTCCTGGCCGCGGGCCTCGGCTCCGGGGAGGGCAATCGAGACGTGGTGCTGATCATCGGGCTGCTCGGATGGTTCTTCCTGCGAAACGGCTATTTCGTGCTCTTCGAGCTCAGCAGCCGGGCCGCCACGCCCGGCAAGCGGGCCCTGGGCCTGCGGGTGGTCGCACGGGACGGCGGACGGCTCACCACCGAGGCGGTGTTCGTTCGTAACGCCATGCGGGAGATCGAGGTCTTCCTGCCTTTGGGCGTCCTGGGCATGTCGTTGGCCGCGGGCGACGCCGTAGACGGCGTCATGGTCATTCTAGGCCTGTTGTGGTCGGGCGCCTTTCTGCTCTTCCCGCTGTTCAACAGAGATCGCCTGCGGGTTGGCGACCTCGTCGCCGGAACCTGGGTGGTGAGGAGCCCCCGCGTGGCCCTGCTTCCGGATCTGGCGCAGGACGCGTCCAGGGTGCTGCCGCGGTTCGCCTTCACCGCCGAACAGTCAGGCGCCTATGGCGTCAAGGAACTGTCGATTCTCGAGGAAGTGCTGCGTCGGCGGGACCCGCGGGCCATGGCCGCGGTGGCCGGGCGTATCCGGGCCCGGATCGCCTTCAGCCAGCCGTCGGGCGAGACGGACCAGGCGTTTCTGGAGGCGTTCTACGCCGCCCTGCGCGCGCGGCTTGAACACCGTCTGCTGTTCGGCCACCGGCGGGCAGACAAGTTCGACAAGGCCTAGGGGGCCGGGCGCGAGGCTTGGGAGCCGGATCCGGAAGCCGGTTCGCGGCGCGTTTCAGTCGAACGCCGCCGCCAGAGCTTCGATTCCAACGCCCTCCTTGATCGTGCGAAGTTCGAAATAGACCGAGGCGACGCCGGCGGCGCTGATCAGGGCCGAGAATGACTGGGTTATGGGTGCGATCACCAGGCTGGCCAGGACACTGTCAGACCCCCGGGTGACCGTTGTCAGCGCAAGAGGAACCGAGAGCGTCGCCGCCTGCACCGCGCCTGCAATAAGGGCGTTCAACAGGACGAGCAGCAGAATCGCCCAGCGGTGTCCGCGCGTCAGCTCGCCGCTGCGTCCCAGGGAGTCGAACACGCCGCGGCCCTCCACCACCCGCACCGGGGCCGAGACGCACAGCGTCAGGGCGATGATCACCCCTGGAATGATGAACAGCACGAAGCCGGCGAAGCTGGCCACGGTGGTGGCGATGGTCACGCCGATCAGTGGCAGGACATGGCGCACGGCGGTGTTGAGGCAGTCGCCGATGGTGGCGGGCCGGCCGTTCAGGTCGCTGACAGTTCCATGGATCAACGCGGCCTGGAGCAGGGTGCTGGTGAATGGGACCAGCAGCAGACCCAGCAGAGGTCCCCCTGCGGTGGCGCCGAAGGGCCCTGACAGGCCCAGCGCGGCGCTGCCGGCCAGAACCGCGGGCAGTCCGCTGAGCGTCAGGGCGAGGATCGCCAGCACCCGGAAATTCCGACTGAGCACGCCGGCCATCCGCGACAGCACGCGGGCGACCTCGAAGCGTTCCGTCAGGGTGTAGCTCATTGTCTCCTCGCCGCGTTGTCCGGGGTCAGGCCGACCGGCCGCGCGCCTCAATGGGCCAGATGCCAACCAGGGTGTCGCCCCTGACCACATGGTAGGCCTCATACAGGTTGACCGTGGGGTCGCAGTGCGGGGCCGCGAATGTGACCACCTCGCCCAGGGCCGGCGGCGGCTGGCCGGACGGCGGAACCACGCAACCGTGTTCGTCACCCATGAAGTGATAGACCGCGCCAGCGACCGCGCCAGCCAGGATCGGCGGGGCGCCGGCCTCGGTGGCGAAGGCCTTGAAGCCCGCGTCCACCGTAACCAGAAAGCCGTGGTTGGCGCTGATCACCCTGGCGTCGACGAGAAGGGCGGTCTCGAAGGCCGCACCGGTCTCCGCCGTCAACTGGCAGTCGGCATACTGGCGGTCCATGAAGATGTAAGAGCCGACCTGCAGCTCGGTGAGCACGCCCAGTTGCGCGTCGATCGCGTGGCTGCCGGTGCCGCCGCCAGTCACCAGGGCAGGGGCCAGCCCCGCCTCGGAGAGGCGGGCGACGACGTCTGCGAGGTAGGCGGTGCGCTCTGTCAGGGCCGCCTGACGGTCCGCGAAATTTTCGATGTGCTGCTGACCGCCACAGTAGAACTGCACGCCGCCGAAGGTGAGGTTCGGCGCCGCGTCGATCCGGCGCGCCAGGGCCACCGCGGCGTCCGCGTTGGCCACTCCCGTTCGATGAATGCCGGGGTCGATGTCCACCAGCAGGGTCAGGTTCGCACCGGTCCGGGCGAGCGCGTCGACCGCATCCGGGTGGTCCGTGGTGGCCATCAGGCCCTGCGAACGCGAGGCCAGGGCGACGAGCCGTTCAACCCCTGCTGGGCCGACGACGGGCGAGGTGATCAGGATGTTGTCGATCCCGGCGGCGCTCAGGGCCTCGGCCTCGCCGAGCTTGGCGCAGCAGACGCCCACGGCGCCTGCCTCGATCTGCCTTCGGGCGATCTCGGCGCATTTGTGCGTCTTGGCGTGCGGACGCAGGCGCAGCCCCGCCGCAGAGGCGAAGGCGGCCATGGCGGCGATGTTGCGCTCGAGGGCGTCCACTTCCACGATCAGGGCCGGGGTGTTCAGAGACGCACGGGAGCCCTGTCGGCCGATCAGGTGCTGATGAAGGGTTAGAGCCTGCATTCCGGTCTCTCAGGGAGCAAAGGTTGAGCGTTCATGCGGGCGACTGTTCATCACCTCGTCGTCCGGGTCCACCTGTTTCACCACACCGCAAGGGTGTCCGGTCGACCGATCGTGCAGTCGATCTGGAGGCTTTCCTCCCCCGATCCGAGGGTTTAGGTCTGCAGGCTAGCGGTCCGGGATGGCGCCGCGGCGGGCAGAGGTCCTGGTGAACGCGCAATCGCCCCTGAAAGACAGGCGTGTGCTGGTGACAGGGGCAGGCGGCTTCATCGGCAGCCATCTGGCGGCGAGTCTGGCGGCGGCGGGTGCGCAGGTGACGGCGCTGGTGCGCTACAACGCCCAGTCCAGCTCGGGCAACCTGTCGTTCGTCGATGATGCGGCGCGTCGGTCAATGACGATCATGCCGGGAAATATTGAGGACAGCGACTGCGTCCGCGCCGCCGCCGAGGGCATGGACGTGGTGTTTCACCTCGCCGCGCTGATCTCCATTCCCTATTCCTACGTCGCCCCGCGTTCGATCGTGAACGCAAACGTGGGCGGAACCCTGAACGTTCTGGAGGCCGCCCGGCGCGGCTGTGTTGGCCGAGTGATCCTGACGAGCACCTCGGAGGTCTATGGCACGGCCCTGCGCGAGCCGATCGACGAGGGCCATCCTCTGCAGGCCCAGTCGCCCTACGCGGCCTCGAAGATCGCCGCCGACGCGCTTGGCGAGAGCTATCGCCGGGCCTTCGATGTCGATGTGGTGACCGTGCGGCCCTTCAACACCTACGGCCCCCGCCAATCGGCCCGCGCCTTCATACCGACGATCATCGCCCAGGCGCTTTGGCGCGAGACCATCGCTCTCGGCGCACTCGATCCGCGCCGCGACATGGTGTTCGTCGAGGACACGGTGGCGGCCTTCCTCGCCGCCGCCGTCGCGCCGGAGGCGCGAGGGGCGACCTTCAACGTCGGGACAGGGACGGCTCTGTCGATCGGCGACTACGCCGCGAGAATCCAGCGCCTTATCGGGGTCGACAAACCCATCGTCAGCGATCCGCAGCGGCTGCGCCCCGCAGCGAGCGAGGTGCTCAGTCTGTGCTGCAACGCCGGCAGGGCGGCGTCCGTTCTGGGCTGGAGTCCCCGCACCGATCTCGATGAGGGTCTTGAGCGCACCATCGCCTTCGTCGCCGCGCACCGGGGGCTCTACGCGCCCGAGACGTTCGTCCTGTGAAGGCCGTCGTCCTGGCCGGCGGCGCGGGCGCCCGGCTGGGTCCCTATACGGCGAATTTCCCCAAGCCCCTGATGCCGCTGGACAACGCCATGCCGGTGCTTGAACTTCTCTTGCGACAGTTGCGCAGCATGGGGTTCGCTGACGTCACCCTGGCGGTGAACCATTTCCACCAGTTGATAGAAGCCTACTTTCAGGATGGCGGGCGGTTTGGCGTTCGCCTTACATACCGGGTGGAAGAGCGGCCGCTGGGCACGGCCGGACCGCTCGCGGCCCTGCTAGACGACCTCGGACCGACGTTTCTGGTAATGAACGGAGATCTGCTTACCACGCTGGACTTTCGCAACCTGGCGCGTGCCCATCATCGCGCCGGAGCGGCGGCGACAATCGCCGCCGTGCGCCGCGATCTGCGCAGCGACTTCGGCGTTCTGTCGCTCGACGAAGAGGCGAGCCTGACCGCCTATGAGGAAAAGCCGATCCAGAGCCAGGTGGTCTCCATGGGCTGCTACGTCCTGGAGCGCGACGCTGTGTCCCGCTTCCTCGAACCGGGCGTGCGGCTCGACATCCCCGATCTCATGCGCGCCCTGATCAGCGACGGACAGCGCGTCCACGGTCACCTGTCCGAGGCGTTCTGGCTGGATATCGGCCGTCCTGAGGACTATGCCGCCGCCCAGGCTGAGTTTGCGCGCGATCCTGGCCGCTTCCTTGTGGAGCCGACGTGATCCTCCCACCGGACGACGCCGGGCCGCCGCCATGCCGGATCTGACCGAAACCGTCCTGGTCAGCGGAGCGGGCGGCTTCATTGGCCGCCATGTGCTTGCGGCGCTCGCGGCTCGCGGCTCGCCGGTGGCGGTCCTGCCCCGCGAGATGGCCGCCGCCGAGGACATTGCCGCCACGGTGAGGGACATGCGTCCCCGCGTGATCGTGCACCTCGCCGGCGCCCGGGGCGGCTTGGACCTGGCTGCGCTCTATCAGGCGAATGTCGGGCTGGCCCTTTCCATTCTGTCGGCCGCGGGGCGACTGTCGCCGGCGCCGAAGGTGGTCCTGGCGGGCAGCGCCGCTGAATATGGTCCGGCGGCCGCGTCCGACCTGCCGGTCGGAGAGGACTACCCCTGCCGGCCGATCAGTCCCTATGGCATGACGAAACTGGCGCAGACCCTCAGCGGACTGGCGGCGGCCGGGATGGGGGTCCCGACGATCACCGCGCGACTGTTCAATGTCATAGGCCCCGGCATGCCGGAACACCTCGCCCTGGGCCGCTTCGCTGCCCGGATCGCAAGGCTCGGCCCGGCAGGCGGCGTTCTTCGGACAGGGCCGCTGGAAATCAGTCGTGATTTCATCCTGGTCACCGACGTCGCCAGTGCGCTGGTTGGCCTGGCTTTCGACGCCGACGCCGACGGCCTGGTCGTCAATGTCTGCTCGGGGCGTCCCGTCTCTCTGGCGCGCTTGACCCGGGGCCTGGTCGACGCCTCCGGTCTGCCGGTGCGGATCGTTCAGGCGAAATCCTCGACGGGCCCCTTGGAGGCGCCGATCAGTTATGGCCGGCCGGACCGGCTCAAGGCCCTGGGGCTGGGTCTCCCGGCCCGGGACGAACAGGACCTGGTAAGAGGGCTCGGCCTTGGCGTCCGATGAACGACGTCGCGTTGATACGGCGCCCATCGTCGTCTACGGCTGGGCCCAGGCGTCGGTCAGCCTGTATTTCGACGGTCTTCCGGAAGACCTGCGACGACGCCTTCTCTTTCTGAGCCCGGGGTCGCGACGCCGGGATCTGGCGGTGCTGGCCACCGCCGCCCTGGTGGTCATCGTTCGGGACTTCGAACGATGCGCCCGCGGCGGTGTTCTGACCGCGCTTGGCGCCTTGGGCGTTCCGTTCGCCTGGTTCGTCGACGATGACCTGACCGCGCTGGCGCGGGAAGCGCCCGGGATGGCCTACTACACGCACGCGCGCGTCGCCGCCTTCGCCCGCCGGGCGTGCGCGATCATCGTCACCAGCCCTTCGCTCGGCCGGTCGCTTGGCGGGTTGGGAACGCCTGTGATTCTGTGGCCCTGCGTCTTCGACGCGAGCCTCGCCGCGCCGCCGTCGCCCGAGGACGGCGTGTTCCGGATCGGCGCCTTCGGCGGCGAGTTCCGGCGCTCTGCCTTCGGCGCGTGCGTTCTGCCGGCAATCGAGGCGCTGGCGAACGTTCGTCCCGTGGTGGTCTTCGCGACGGAGAGCCTTGCGGCCGCCTCGACCCGCGTGCCGGTCATTTCGGCCCCGTTCGACCTTGATTTCTACCGGTTTGTCGGCACCTGGCGTGGGTTCGGGCTGAACGTGGTGGTGCATCCTCATGGCGAGACCTCCAACATCGGCGCCAAGAGTCCGGCCAGTCTGCTTGTGACCCGCTATCTCGGCGCGGCGGCCGTCGTCGGCGATGAGCCCGCCTTCGCTGACGTGCCTGTTGACAGCGGCGTCCTCAAGATGGGGCGCGATCCGCAGTCGTGGCTGAACGCCCTGCATAGCCTGGCCGCGCCGGGGAAGTCAGGCCAGGCCTTCGACCGCCTGGACCAATGGGCCAGGCGTGTTTTTGATCCCCAGAACGCCCGCTCGCCGTTTGCGACTCTGGCGGCTCGCGGCGCCAGCCGCTACGACGGGGCGAGCGTGTCGGCGACGTTGCGGTGGGTGGCGCGGCGGCGCGCGGCCAGGGATGAGGACGGCTAGAGCGTGCCAACGGGAGCCCAGGACCTGGAGCGGATGGCTGGCCGCTGGACGCCCTTCGGCCCGCCCGTCGTCGTCTTCAACAAGTCCCATTCCGGCAGCCGTCTGCTGACGCGCCTGCTGATCGACGCCGGGGTGTTCATGGGCGCCGATCGCAACGATTCAGAGGACTCCGCCGACCTGTTGCGTCTCGTAATGCCCCTGGTGAACCGTTGGTATCCGCACTACGCCGACCTGATGCGCCAGGGGGATGTCGATCTGGCCGGGTTGGTCGAGGACGTCTTCGCCCGCCACCTCGACGGTCATGACCCCGGCGGGCGCTGGGGCTGGAAGCTGTGCGAGAGCCTCTATATCCTGCCGGTGCTGCACCGTCTGTTCCCGCAGGGCTGGTTCGTTCACCTCATCCGTGACGGTCGGGACGTCGCCTTCAGCGACCACGTGGCGCCTTTCGAGCCCTTCTGGCGCAAGGTCTATTTCGACACAGCCGGGATCGCCGCCTGGCGGGGGCTGCCGCTGACCCACGACAGCTATCGCCGTCAGCCGCACCTTTTCAACGCCCGCCACTGGGTGAACAGCGTCACTGTGGCGCGCCACTACGGCGCCATGATCGGCGCTCGTTACATCGAGGTGCGCTATGAAGACCTCGTGTGTCGGCCGGAAGCGACGGCGCGGGCGCTGCTGGCTCATCTCGGGCTGGATCCCGCCGATTCGGTGATCGAGGCGTACCGCGCGTCCGCCGCGGACCTGTCGGTGGGCAAACATCGCCGCCAGCCGGCCCGCCACCAGCATCAGGCCCTGAAGGTGCTCCGGCCCACGCTCGCAGCCTTCGGCTATGACGATCCGCCCGAACGACCTCGCCGGTCATGGCGACGCCGAATCTGGCCGGTGTAGAGACTCATGCACCCGCAGGTGCTCGATACGTTCCGGGATCTCTGCCGGCCGCTGGCGATCTCGGGCCGTGTGCTGGAAATCGGCGTGTCGAC
Organism: uncultured Caulobacteraceae bacterium; assembly: GCA_903923135.1. Lineage (GTDB taxonomy): Bacteria > Pseudomonadota > Alphaproteobacteria > Caulobacterales > Caulobacteraceae > Acaudatibacter > Acaudatibacter lapponiensis. The sequence goes on from CAIXWN010000205.1 coordinate 37,507, forward strand.
CAGCCATCCGGCCCTGCTCGACATGCCGGAGTTGAAGGACGCACTGTCCCGGACTGGCGTGGGTCTCGAGGCGGGCTTCGAGGGCGCGACCTTCACCGCGCTGCAGGCCGACGCGCATGATCTGAGCGGGTTTGACAGCGGCGCCTTCCAACTGGTCGTCAGCAACGCCATGCTGGAACACGATCCCCGGTTCTGGCTGACGCTGGCTGAAGCCCGCCGGCTGACCGCTCCGGGTGGATGGATGGTGTTTGGCGCGCCCAGCTACGGCCCCATGGGCTCGGTTCCGGGCCGCCGGCTAGTGGGGCGTCTGGCGAGGTGGCCCCTGATCGGAAAGCGCTGGCGGCTCCGCCGCGACGCCCTGGCCGCCTCAAGCCTAACCCTGGGCGTGCACAGATACCCGGAGGACTACTATCGCTTCAGCGCCGCGGCGATGGGCGAGGTCATTCTCGGCGGACTTGTCGAGCTCGAGGTCCGGACAATCCTCTCGCCGCCACGGGTGATCGGACGCGGCCGCAAGCCGTTGTCATAGGCCGGCTGACCCGACGGCCGGGCCGGCCAGGAGGTCATGGCAGGCGGCCGCCACATCGTCCTCGGATACGGCCCGCAGACAGGCCATGGCATGCGGGCATTGGTCTGACGACGACAGATAGCACGGGGAACAGGTCGCGCCTCCGCGAACGGTGCGCACTCGTCGTCCGAGGGGGCGCCAGGCCTCAAGACGGACTGAGCCCGAGAAGATACAGACGGTGGCCACGCCCAGACCGGCCGAAAGATGGGTGAGCCCAGAGTCCATGCCGATGAACAGGGCGGCTGCGCCGATGATGTCCGGCGTCTCATCCAGCGCCGTGAGGCCGGTCAGATCGAGCACAAGCCCCTCGGGGAGCGCCGCGGTGAGTGTCGCCGCCAGATCTTTGTCGTCGGCACCACCCAGCACTACGATGCGCAGTCCGAATGCCGTGGCCACACGATCGGCGACCCGGGCCAGGCGCTCCACAGGCCAGATCTTGATCTGCTTGCCGGCCCCGGGCGCGATGATCAGATAGGGTTCGTCTGTCGTCGGCGTGCCGCCTCCCGCCAGCAGTCGTCGGGCCGGCCTGTCCGGAGGTCGCAGGGTGTTCAGCACTGCGGTGACCAGAGCCAGGCCGCGGGTCTGGCTGTGGATGGGCAAGCCCCGCCGCGGATCGGCCTCGTAGTCGAGCAGTGTCGGCATCGCCAGGTCGAGGCCGGTGGTCGGCGACCAGGGTTCAGGGAAGCCAGCCCGAAAGCGGGCGCGCAAAAGGGACAGCAAAGGTCTTGTGTCGGGCAGGAAACGCAGGTCGATGGCCAGATCCAAGTCGCCCAGGTCCGTCGAAAGCGCGGTGAACTCAACCAGCGCGGCAGCAGTCATGGCCTGGCCCCAGGTCGCCTGCCGACGCTCGCCCAGCACGTCCGACACGACGACCCGGTTCACCAGTCCGCAGGCTTCGGCGACCGCGCGATTCCATGACCCGCAGATCAGGGTGATGTGGGCGTCGGGCAAGTCCTTTCGCAGTCGCTCCAGGGCCGGAAGGGCGAGGATGAAGTCGCCGAAATGGTCGAGTTTGAGCACCGCCACCCGGGCCTGCTCCGGGAGGGCTGGCGCTACCGCTCCGCCAAGCGTTTCGCTGAAGGCGGCGGGGTTGAGCCGCGCCAGCCGCTGCAGCCGCATGCGCAAACGTATGCCAGCGCTGATCCGGCGCAGGATCGTCAACATCTCGCGACCCACAACATCGCAATGATGGCGCCTGGGCCGCCCGGCCAAGATCGCAGGCGAAATCCACAAGGTCCGATGCTAGGACCGTCGGTGATGTGCTTACGTTCCGGCTCCCTCACAATCACGCCCTCCCATCGTCCTTCATGATCCTCAGACGCTTCCGAGCCAAAGCGCGACCCGACGAAGCCCGCGTGATTGACCGGGCGGACCTGCGCTTCTTTGCGCGATATCTTCGCGGCAGGGCAGGCCTGACCGCGGTTTGTCTCGTCGCGGCGATCGGCCAGTCGTTCCTGCCCCTGCCGATGATTCCGCTCGTACGCCTGGCGTTCGACCGGGCGATTCCGCGCGGGGATACGGGCCAGCTGCTGGTCATCGGCCTTGGGGTCGCCGCTATCCGCGTTCTTGGCGCCGGGGTGGCGATTTTCACGCGGGCGCAGGTCGTGGCGCTGAAAACGGGGGTCATCCTGGACCTGAGGCGAGATCTTCTCGGAAGGCTGTACGACCGGCCGCACGTCTCGCACGTACGGGCCGAGAACCAGCCATTGTTCACCCACATCGTCGTCGACGCCGATAGGGTGGATATCATGCTGGATCAGACCATCGGAACGGCCTTGCCCTCCGCCCTGACCTGCGTCGCACTGGGCGCGGCGATGATCTATCTCAACGTCACGCTCACCGCGCTGGGTGTGGTGTTGTTGCCCCTGGTCTGGGCGGTGGTCTGGCTCACCTCCCGTCGCATCCGGGCGAACTACCGCCGGTACCATGATGCGCACGACGCCTTCATTCGCGGCGTTCGTTTCGTACTGGACAACTTCGCCCTCACCCGGGCGCGCGGCGCGGAACCCACCGAATTGGCGCGCCAGTCCGATACGCTCGAGACCCTCCGCAAGGCGGCCGTCCACGGCGGTATCGACAATGTGCGCAACGTCCAGGTGCAATCCCTTGTCCTCGCCGCGGTCGGCGTGCTGATCCTTGTGGTCGGCGGCGAGGCCGTCGCGCGGCACGCCATGACCATGGGGGGCCTGCTGGCGTTCTTTGTCGCCGCCGGCCTCGCCGGCAATCAGCTTGATCGGGTCATCGGGGCCCTTCCTCCGCTTATCGAAGGGACTGCAGCCCTGTCGCGACTGCACGCCCACATGAACGCTGCGCCGCCGCCGCCCTACAATGGCCGGGGAACGCTTGACTGGACCGGCGCGGTGGCGCTCGAGCATGTCGGGTTTTCCTACGGGTCGGGTCGGGTCCTCAAGGACGTGTCCTTCTGCCTTGAACCGGGTGCCTCAGTCGGCATCGTCGGCGCCAACGGTGCCGGCAAGACGACGATACTGAGTCTGATCCTGGGTCTCTACCGTCCGCAGGCGGGCCGGTTGACGGCGGATGGCGTGGCCTATGACGACCTGGATATGCCCGCTTTGCGCCGCCGGATCGGTCTTGTCGAGCAACACCCGGTGTTCTTCAACGGCTCGGTCTTCGACAATATTGCCTATGGCGCGCCCGGGGCGACCCGGTCGCTGGTCGAGGCGATCGCCGACCAGTTAGGGGCAGGTGGCGTGCTGGGGTCGCTGCCGGGCGGTCTGGATGCCCCTCTGGGCGAGACCGGCCTGATGCTCTCCGGCGGCCAGCGCCAGATAATCGCCATCCTGCGGGCGCTGGTGACTGCCCCCCGGCTGCTGGTGCTCGACGAGCCGACCAATCACCTGGACCGGCGCACGGTGGCCAGGCTCGTGTCCTCGCTGAGGTCGATGTCCGATCGGCCAGCAATGCTGATGATCAGTCACGATCCGGCGGCGGTCGCGGGCCTCGACACCCTCTACCGGCTGGAGTTGGGCGCCCTGGCCCCGGCGGAGACAGTCGCCGTGGTGGTCACCTCGGGCCTGGCCGAAGCCTGAGACGCCGACGGTAGAACGCCTCGATGAGGCCGTGCTTCTGTTCCAGACAATGACACAGCGCCAGGGACCGGGCGGCTCGGCCCAGCCGCTCCCGGGTGGCCGGATCGGCCATCCGGGCCATGACCGTGGCAAGCGCTGCCGTGTCGTCACCCGACCTGACGACATAGCCCTCCCGATCCTCAGTGATCAGCTCGGCTGCGCCGTTGGCGACGGTGGTGATCGTCGGCAGGCCACTGGCCAAGCCTTCCAGGGTGGTCAGGCTGCAGGCGTCGTGGAGGGTTGGTTGCAGTGCGACGTCGGCTGCGGCCAGGGCGTCCTCGATAGCCTCGATCCGGCCGAGAAAGCGGACGCGATCGGCGACGCCGAGGAAGCGCGCCAGACGCTTGTAGGGTGTCGGGTCTCCGGATCCGACCACCGCCAGACGGGCATGGGGCAGGTCGCCGGCGAGGCGGGCCAGGGCCCGCACGGCGCCGGTCACCCCCTTGAGGTGAAAGTTGTTGGCGACCAGCAGGAAAACCAGGGTTCCGTCCAGCCGCCATGCGGCGCGGGCGGCCGCCCGGCGGGTCGCCAGATCCGAGGGGGCGAACCGTCCAGTCTCAACACCGTTGTGAATGACCGTGATCCGTCGCGCGTCGAGTCCGTGCCGCGCCGCGATCTGGTCGCGAACCATGGCCGAGACGGCGATCAGCCGGTCTGGGTCGGCGAACTGCGCCGCCTCCAGCCGCCGCATCTGCTCCAGCCACAGTCTTCGCCTGGGATTCAGCCAATCCCGCACTCTCGCGGTCGGTGTCAGCGCGGCATCGGAGCGTTCCAGATTGATCAGCCGCGAACCGGTCTGTGGCTGAAGAACATCGGCCTGGAAGCCTGTTCCGGTATCGTGAACCAGATCGACGTCCAGGTCCTCAAGGCGGGCGGCGACAAGTCGCGCCCGGGTCCAGGGATCGGCGCTGTCCTCGAAAAAAGCGACGCGCGCCGATGTGTGGCCTGCGCCGGTCCGTGCGGCCACGAGGGTGACCTGATGGCCGCGGGTGACGAGCCAATCGGCCAGACCGCGGGTCCAGCTTTCCAGACCGCCGAGCGTGGGATCGCTATTTTGCAGCACCAGCGCGATTCGGAGGGGCCCGGATTCCGTCGGGGGGCGGATCGGGTCAGGTTTCACGGCGCGCCTGCGACGCCGCGGGGCATCAGGATCGAACTGTCCATCCCATCCCGATAGCAAGGCCGCGCCGATCCGTCAGCGACGTTGCGCGCGGGGGGTGGCGTTCCGAACGACATCTGTCGAGGTGACAGGGTCCTTGTTCGCTTATAGTCAGGGGGTCGGAGCCGATTGCGCGGCGACTTTCGGCTGAACGGTCAGGCGAAGGCTCCACGAGGGAACACCCTATGACCTTTTCCGACTACTCCAGGCACGACGGCGTGGGTCTGGCGACCCTGGTGGCCAGGGGCGATGTGACGCCGGCCGAGTTGGTGGAGGCGGCCATCGAACGCATCGAACGGCACAATGGCGTGCTCAACGCGGTCGTCTACAAGGCCTATGACGAGGCGCGCGCGGCCGCGAAGCGCGACCTGCCTGAGGGCCCCTTCCGTGGCGTGCCCTTCCTGATCAAGGATCTGGGCGTATCGGTGGCAGGCTGGCCGAAGACCCACGGCAGCCGTTTCGCCCGCAACGTCCTCGACGCGGAGGACAGTGGCCTGGTCCGGCGCTATCGCGGCAGCGGCGCGGTGTTTCTGGGCAAGACCAACACGCCCGAATACGGCATCACGGGCACGACCGAGTCCGCTTTTCTGGGTCCCTGCCGCAACCCGTGGAACCCGGACCACATCGCCGGGGGATCGTCCGGTGGCTCGGCCAGCGCCGTGGCGGCTGGCATTGTCCCCCTAGCCCATGCCAGCGACGGCCTCGGATCGATCCGCATTCCCGCAGCCTGCTGCGGTCTGGTCGGGCTGAAGGTGACACGAGACCGCAATCCGAACCTGCCAGACGGCTATGACTACGCCTACGGCCTCGTCGTAGACCATGTGGTGAGCCGAACAGTGCGTGACAGCGCAGCGATGCTCGACGTCACCGGGCGGCCAGAGCCGGCGTCGCCCTATCCGGCGCCGCCCAAGGCGCGACCCTATGTCGAGGAAATCGAGCGCTCGCCGGGAAGGTTGAAAATCGCCTGGTCAGCCGAGACGCCGAGTGGCCGGCCCATCGACCCCGAGGTCGAGGGAGCGCTGAGGCGAACCGCGGAAACCTTGGAGGCCCTGGGCCACGAGGTCGTCGAGCAGGGTCTCGGAATCGACTATCGCGCGCTCTACGCGGCGATGGGGCCGATCAGCGGCGGCAATTTCGCCGCGGGCATGAAGCGTCTGATCGAGAGGGTGGGACGCGAGCCGGCTGAGGATGAACTTGAGCCGCTCACCTGGGCGGCGCTGCGCGGGGGACGCAAGGTGACGGCAGAAGCGGCGATGTGGGGCCTGCAGCAACTGCGCATGATCAACCGCCAGACCCTGAAGCTTTTCGAGACCTTCGATGTCTATCTCACGCCGGTGATGGGCGCGCCCCCGCCGCCGGTGGGTTACATCGATCCGGTCAGACTGGCTCCCCGGGAGGTCAATCGCCGACAGGGCGAGGTGTTTCCCTACACGCCGCCCTTCAACGCCAGCGGCCAACCCTCAATGTCATTGCCTCTGGCCATGTCAGCGTCGGGTCTGCCGATCGGCATGATGTTCACGGGCCGCTATGCCGATGAGGGCACGTTGTTTCGTCTCGCCGCGCAACTCGAGAAGGAAATCCCCTGGAAGGGTCGTCAGCCGGCGCTATGGGGATAGGATCGTGCCCCGGTTTGTGGCAATTTGAAGTCCTCGAATGGTGGGGGCTGGCCTCGCTTCGGGATCGGGTTTGTCGCGGATGGCCGGGTCCAGGCGCTTCCGCGGCGGTGAAAAGTGTCAGGAAGGTCGCCGCGCTTGCTGCTTGAACTGAAGACGCCGCAGATCATGCCAGAGATGAAGGAAGCCCGGATCGAGACGGTCTATGCGCGGGCTGGTCAGGCGTTGAAGGTCGGGGACAGGATTCTCGATGTCAGCATCGACCTCGGATCCGCCTTCCAGCAGAATTGCCCGCCCATTTCCTATTACCGGCTGGTCGCCCGGGAGAAAGGCTGGTTGCGCGAGCTGAATGCCGCTCCAGGCGATCTCCGGGCGGCTGGCGATGTGTTGGCGCGGGTCAGCACTGAGCCGGATGAGCCTGTCGATGCGCCGGCCGACCGCCCGCTCCGTCTGGCTACGGCCGGCATTCTAGGCCACCCGATGATGTGGTCGGCGAAACCCCGACCATGACCCGCCCGCTCAGGCTGGGGCCTCTCGTCGCCGAAGGACTTGTGGTGAGACGGTCCGGCGTTCACTGGCTGCGGCCGGATGGCCATCACTGCCGCGCCGGAGAGATTATTGCGTTTTGCAATTTAAGTCTCGAGCCGGCGGGAATGCGCCTGCTCGGCGCCCAACCCTTTGCCCACGAGCGGGCTCTGCAGGTGGCGTTCGCCCCCAGGATCGGCGGAACGCTGCGGATCAACGCCGCCGAATCGGGCGGCGGGTTCCTGACTCTTCTGGGAGTCACGGACTGGAATCCTGGAGACGTGATCGCTCACATCGAGCCGTCCGAGGCCGGACCGGTCGACGGTACCGCAGGCACGGATGCGGCGCGTTTGCTCCTGCTGGCCGGGCGGCGAATGAGCTGGGCGGTGGATGTGGACGACGGCCTGCTGCCGGGATGGCACATCAGGGCGCGGGCGTGGTGGGGCGATACGAACGACGAGCGTCCCACGCTGCTCAGTGTCGGTTTCTGCGACGCCACCGGCGTGATCCGGGGCGAAACCGCCGGGTTCGTCGAGATGTTCGAGGCCGCGACATTTCCCGCGCAGGTGGTGCATGTTTCCGAGCACCCAGCCACGCCCTGCGCGCCGTTCCTGCTGGAACAGTTCCTTCGGACACCGGCCGATCACGCCGCCATAGCCGCCGATCTGACCCAGGCCCTGTCCTCGACGGCAACCACCTCCGACGATCTGATCTTCGGCGGGGCGCTGCTCGCCCAGTTGACCCACTCGCCGATGCGCGACACCTACGATCTGCTGACCAGCACCGGTCTCCGCAGACAGAAGCACGCGGACGCCATTCTGCTGTCCCTCGGGGCCGAGGCGCGGTCCATCCTCAGGCACAGGACCCTGGGCTACAGCCTGCAGATTCTCGCCCACGATCTGCGCGCCGCCGGACCCGCCATGCGCGCCTGGCTTGCCTCCAGCTTTGAGCCGGCGCCCCGCAGTTTCGATGACATCCGCCGGGACTACACTCGTCTGATGGACACTGTCGGCGCCGCCACGGGCGCGCGGTTCCTGATCCTGAACCGCATGTCGACCTCCGGTCGCGAGGATATCGCCAGCTACGCCGCCTTCGATGCCCCGCTTGGTGACACCCTCGCCAATGTCGCGGCGAAAGAGATGAATCTCATGCTGCACGAACTGGCCGACGAACGCGATCTGTTCATCGTCGATGTCGACGCTGCAGCGGCGGACCTTGGCGGAGCCGCCCATGTTCCGGACGGTGTGCACCAGAGCGCGGCCATGCAGGCGCGCCTGCGTACGTCCGTGCTTGAGGTCCTCGCCAGACTCTAGCCGAGGCCGCGGGCTCCGCAACGCGTTCGGGCCAGGATTTCAGTCGATGACGAATTCCACCATCAGATCGGCTCCGTCCCCAGGCGAGGCCGGTAGGGCTTCATCGTCCGTGTCGCTGAACACGGCCAGGGGGACACCGATCCGCGCCCAGTCGCCGGCTTCGGCCAGGATCTGCCTCAGCACGCCGCCTTGACCGGCGCGGACCTCCACCAAGGCCTTGTGCGTCTCCAGTTCGACGATCAGCTCGCCCTCCGCGAACCACTGGCCAGGCCCGCCGTGCCACTCCAGCACGCGGATTTCCTCCACATCCGGCGCGACTTCCGGGATTGTGATCTTGTAGATCATCCGCACACCTTCAACTCAGACATCGTCCAATACTTCCTCAGCTCAACGGTCCGGGACGGCCCGGCCGCAGAGGGCTCGCACCGCCGTCGCCACCCGCGCCGCATCCGGGATACAAGCCGCTTCCAGCACCGGGTTCGACGAGACGGGCGCGGCCAGAGCGCCCAGGCGCGCGCTCGAGATCGCACCGATCGACTCTCGCACACGAGCCGCGACCTCGACCCCGACGCCGCATGTAGCCTGCCCCTCCTCGACTGTCAGCAGGCGGCCGGTGCGACGAACCGATGCGGAGATAGTCGCCACGTCCAGCGGGGCGAGCGAGCGCAGGTCGATGACCTCGCAGGAAACGCCTTCACGCGCGAGGTCGTCGGCGGCCTTCAACACGATGCTGGTCATATAGGCATGGGTGGCGATGGTGACGTCCCGGCCATGTCGGCGAATCTCGGCGACGCCGATCGGGGAGACGCTTTCGGCCAGCGGCGCCTCCCCGGCGGTGGGGAAAAGGCGCTTATGGTCGACATAAACCACAGGCCCCTTCTCGCGCAGCGCCGCCTTCAGCAATCCGTAAGCGTCCGCTGGGGTCGACGGAGCCACAACCTTCAGTCCGGGAATGCCCATCAGCCAGGCTTCCAGACATTGCGAATGGGCGACGCCCTGTCCCTTGGCCCCTGCCGTTGTCTTGATGACGACGGGCGCGGTCATTCGTCCACCGGTCTTGTAGCAGAGTTTGGCGGCGTAGTTGACTAGGGGGTCCAGCCCCAGCATCAGAAAATCCATATAGGTGATGCTGACCAGGGGACGCAGGCCCGCGGCGGCCGCTCCCGCGCCGATCCCGACCATGGCCGCTTCTGCGACGGGGGTGTCGCGAACGCGGGCGGCGCCAAACTCGGCGAGCAGGCCGTCGAACTCTCGATAGGATCCGCCGAAGGCCCCGACATCCTGGCCCAGCAGGATCACGGCCGGGTTCCGGCGCATCTCTTCGGCGACGGCGCGCCGGATCGCCTGGCGGAAGAACATCCGCTCGGTCGTTGCCTTCGCCTCACCAGACATCCGTGAGCGCCTCATCGGGTGTCGGAAAAGGCGAGGCGTCGGCGAACGCCACCGCTGCGGCCACTCGCGCGTCAACCTCGTGCTCCAGCTGAGCCCTGGCGTCCGCGTCCAGCACGCCCTGGTCAGTCAAGGCGGTGGCGAACTGCTGGATCGGGCAACGGGCTCGGATCACGGCGAGGGCCGCCGCGGGCCGGGTCTCGCGAGCGTTGGTGGAATGGCTGGCGAAGCGAAGCGACTCGAACTCGAGAAAGGCAGGGCCGCCACCAGCCCGTATTCCGTCAAGCGCCTCCTGCGCGGCGGCGGTCACGGTGTCGAGCGTCATGCCGTCGACGGTGTGCGACGGCATTCCGTAGGCAAGCGCCAGGGATGACAGCGGGCGGGGCGCCAGAACCACGTCCCGGGCCGTGGATACCGACAGCTGGTTGTTGTTGCAGGCAAACAGCATCGGCAGACGCCACGTCGCGGCGATGTTGAGCGTCTCGTGCAGCGCGCCTGCCCCGAACGCCCCGTCTCCGAACAGCACGACCACCACACCCGGCTCGCTCCGGGTCTGGTGTGCCAGGGCGACGCCAGCGGCGATGCTGATATTGCCGCCGACAACGGCGTGGGCGCCGAAAAAGCCGGAGGTCCGGTCCGCGAGATGCCCGCGGCCGCCCTTGCCACTGTTGGTTCCTGTCGACCGGCCTAGCAGCTCGGCCATAAGGCGTCCGGGATCGACGCCGCGGGCCAGCGCCGGGCCGATCGACCGGCCGCCGGTCAGCAGTTCGTCCTCGGCGGTCAGCGCCGAACACAGGCCCACCGCCACGGCCTCTTCGCCGGAAGACAGCAACTGGAAGCCATGGTCCGGCCGCCGGGCGAGGGCCTCTTCGAAACGCCTGATGAGCATCATCCGGCGCAGGCGGTCGATCGGGGATGGAAACGTCACGGTCTAGTGACCCGGCCGCGCCGGGCGCCGGATCGCCTGACGCAGGCCGACGAGGATCATTCGAGCCGAATAGCCGAGACCCCGGCGCGACACGGCCCGGGCCACCCGCACGACGGCGTCGCGCACGGGAATCTGTCCGGTCAACGCCTGCCGCACATAGACGGCCGCCTGTTTGTCGCTCATCGCAACCCGCTCGACGCTCTGGGTGTGACGGCCGACCTTGTGGGGTTGGGTTGCAGGTCCGACCGCCATCGGCCGGGTTGATCCGGTGCTCATGGCGATTCGCCTCATCAATTCGGTCTGCGCCGCCTCCTGGGCGTCAAAGGCGACCTGTTCATCCACCCCGGTCTTCACAAGCGTCAGGGCGATATGAGCCGCGGCGAACTTCAGCGCCAAATCGCCGCCGAGCCGGTAATCGGCGCCGAGTGTGGACGCTCCGACGTCGGCGAAGGCGCGGTCGAGGTCTATGACAAACGCGCCGGTCTCGTGAGACAACTCCGCCGCCAGATGGTTGAGGCGGCGGATCCGAATCCGACGGGCGGACTCGTGGGCGTCGCCCGGAACGTGTCGAAACACGGTGCACACATAAATCTGGCCGCAGGGCTGCTCCGACAGCCTCGCGTACCGGGCCCGCAGCCGCGACTCGGCCTGCGGCCACGGTTCGTCGAACCGTTCGGCCTCAGCGAGGAGAGAGGTGATGAGGATGTTCGGCGGTTCCGCCGGATCGATATCGTCCACAGACCTGAACAGCCGGCAGGTCACCGATGTCTGGCATGCGGCCGTTTCCCTGAGTACGGTTTCGAGAAGTCCCGCGCCCGCAGCAATTGCGGCCCCCTCCGATCGGTCGGCGACGGCCTGGATGACGATCGGGCTGGTCGCGGTCATTGGCGGCGGTCCGGGCGAAAGGGATGCCCGTGCCCCGGGCGAAGTCTGTCCGGTCCCCACGCATGATCAGGACTTTGGCGTGCGCGCATGGGGAGCGTCCCTAGCTTTCTGGACCCCTCCGCTACCGCCGGCCTGGATCGAATCGTCACGGATGCGAGCACTTCGCCGCGCCTTCTATGTCAGTACACCCACATCTTCGAGAATACGAACCACCTCCTCGGCGACCAAGCGATAGCCTGCCGCGGTGAGGTGGTAGACGCCGAGTTTGAGATGTTCGGCGCCGGCGCGGGCGAGCACCGTGTCCACGTCGACGATGGACACGCCGGTTCTCGCCGACAGGTCGATGAGCGCGAGGTTGAATCGCCGTATGCGGATCGACGCAGCGTCCTCAAATCCGACGTAACTGTGGATCGTCTCGCCCGGCAGAACGGTGGAGAGGTTATAGACTAGGATCGGCGCCTCAGTTGATTCCCGGATTCGCTCAACAATCCGTTCCAAGCGCGCCATGGCGTCTTCCGCAGTGGGTTGATCTAGGCGAACGAATTCGTTCGTCAGCCACGCCTGAAGGCAGGCGGGCCAGGTTTCCCGCGCCTCTGGGTGAAAGAAGAAACCCGACCGGCGATGCTGCAGAAGGCCAGCGGCGACATCCGGCAGGATCGACAGCACGATGGCGTCGGCGTCGGTGTCGTAGACGGCCCTGCTGAACTGACTTGCAACGGGATATGAGCCCAGCAGGGCGTCAAATCCCTCGACCTCCGGAGGTACGACGCCATCAGCCGCCAGCACGGCCTCAGACCGCAGGGCGGTCTCATGGACCAGTCTTATGGATGTCCCAGGATGGCGCGGCCGCACAACCTCATTCACGCCATTCCAAAGGAGTTTTCCACTCACGCGGCATGAGTGTAACGAGTCATAGACGTCGACGTTGCCTTTGGCGAAAATTTTTACACGCCGGGAGGTCATTTCTACTCAAATGCCATGATGCTGACGTGGTATTTAGTCCGTTCCGCCATCATTTCCAACGGTTTATTGGCTGAGCGCCATGCCGTGGCCACGGATTCGGCTGGCGGGATCGATCCGACGGTGATCTGCTCGGCCCGAGGCTAGCCGCCTGTGAGCGCCGCGGTCACATGGGCCCTGCGGACGGCCTCCGGGCCGAACACCCCGTCGCACCGTCGGGCGGCACGAGCCAGCGCCGGTATGTCGGCGATTCGGGCGGCTTGTGGGTAGGCGCCGTTGGCCGAGAGGCTGCCCCACAGCACCGACAGCAGGGGCACTTCGGAAATCGGGTGCTCGCGATAGAAGGTCGCCTCCCAGTCGCCGTCCTCTAGCGGGTCCCGCCATCCCTTTCGGTGGGTCATGTGGTAGGAGCGCGCGCCGTCGGCGAGGGCCATGCGCAGGCCGGCCTTGCACAGGCGCAGCGCCACCTCGCGATGTTCGTTGATCGTGAGTTGCGGATGAAAACCGCCCACGGCCAGGAAGTCGGTGCGGTTCACCGACTGGTTGGCGCCCGACGCCGCGGCCCACAGAGCGTCGCAGTCAGGGTGCGAGCGCAGGGCGTCGATTTCCAGTTCATAGAGTTCACGGGGGCCGGCTCCGGGATAGATTCCGGGCTGCGCCCGGCGGTCGATAGCTGCAAAGTCCTCGGCGATCTCCACCGCGCTGACCCGAAGGCGCTCCAGCTCCCGCGCGGATAAGGCCTCGACGCGGGCCTCTTCCCCGGGCATCGGCCTTCCGGTTTCCGGGTCGGCCAGCAACCGTGTCTGACGCAGGTGAAATGTCTCGCCTCTCGCCACCCGTCCGGCGGCGTGTCGGTGCACCGACATGTGCCGGGCGACAAGATCCGGGCCCGCAAGGGTGTCTCCGTCGAGGAAGATCAGGATGTCGCCCGTGGCCGCGACGGCTCCGGCGTTGGCCGCCGCGGATCGTCCGACCGGAACGGAATGATCGACCCGGATGATCGGCATAGTCCGCGTCGCGGCGGCGATCACGGCCGGCGTGTCGTCGCTCGAACCGTCGTTGACCACCACCACTTCGGCCTCTTCCGACTGGTATGCGAGCGACGCAAGCGTCAGCCGCAGACGAGGGGCTTCGTCCTTGGATCGAATGACGACGCTTGCGCGCATCTGCACGACGCCTCCGCGGCTGAACTGCCGAACACTACCGGTTGTCTGCCACCGACATCCGGTCGGAGCGGACCCTTTGGGCGCCGCGCTGCCCGCGTCAAGTCGTCGGCGTATCGTCGGCCGCCGGATGGGAACGCCGCCGTTCGCAACCGGCCTTTGACCTGCAAGACCTTCAGAGGCTATGGCTTCCACAGGCGGGAGGGTGCACGCACTGGAGGCGGCTTGGCATGCCGGCGAGACTCAGGCGCGGCCCCCTGCGCACCGGCCCCCTGCAACGGCGCACGCCTCAGGCGAGGATCGTCGAGGTCCTGTTACTCGGCGCCTGGGCGGAAGCGGTGGCCGCCGGCCGTCGGGCCGCCGCTGAGCGGGAGGCCGTCGCGGCCCTGGACGCCTGGGTCGGCCTCGGTCTGGCCTGTGAACACAGCGACCGGGACGGACGGCTGTTCGATCTGGTCGAAGTGCAGAGCTTTTTCCGCTGGGCCGGACTGGCTGGCCTTGATGATTTCTTCGCTGCGCGATGGGCTCCCGCATTCAGGGCGATGGCCATAGATCTCGCTGGCCCCGACGGCTGGCCGCCGCCCGGCGGCGGCGGCGATGTCGGCGAGGCGCGGTTTCGCATAACCTGTGCGAGAACCTTCAACCTGGACCGGATCCCGGCGGGATCGAGGGTGCGCCTGCGTATGCCCCTTCCGCTGGATTGCGCCGACCACGGGCAGCCCCGAATCCTTGCAGGGGAGGCGATCCGGGCTGACGGCGCGACGGTCTCGATCTCCTCCGGACGCCTGATGGCGGTGTTGCCGGCCGTGCGCCAACGCCGGATCACACTTGAGGCCGAGATCGATCTTTCGACGATCAACCCCACCGAGCCGCGGGGCCGAAACCTGGAGGCCACCGAGTCGGCGTTGTATCTGCGGTCGTCGGAGGGCGCGGTCCGGGTGACGCGCGCGGTCGAGACCCTTGCGTTCCGACTGGCCGGTCGGAGTCCGCCGATGATCGCAGTGCAGCGTTTCTGGGCCTATCTCCTTGATGAGTTGTGCCTTGGCGCGGTCCCCTATGAAACCATGACGTCTGCGGCGGCAGTCGACTGGGTGCTCGACGCCGGATGGTTCGACTGCCGGCTCGGCGCCGCGCTGCTGGTCTCGCTGTGCCGGGCCAGAGGGATTCCGGCGAGAATGGTCGGCGGCAACTTCCTCTACGGCAGGTCGCCTACCAATCATCATTGGTCCGAGGTGTGGATTGACGGCCCGGGGTGGCTCCCCTTCGACGTCACCGCATGGGACCTGTCCAGCGGCGGCTTGGACGCAGCATGGCGTGGCCGCTATGCGGGCCGGCTCGAACCGAGAATGGTGACCGAGCGTCCGCCCATGGCGTTCACCGGCCCCATCGGCGTTGCCTGGCCCGACCGATGGCGGATGTTGCAGGCGATCACACCCGCGGGGGTCAGCGTCGACTTCGTGGACATGGACGATGATCGCCTCATCTACCGCGACGAGTTCTCGGTCCGTCGCGCCGCCTGAACGGCGGAGCCGGACGTTGAGGTGCAACGTCGGCGAAGGACGTGCAAGATCGTCCAATGATGATTCCGCAACGACCAGCGGCGGCTGTCGATCCTCGCCACCGGCGGGTGGCTGAGGCGCTCATAGTCGAAATGCTGGCCTTCGAGGCCTGGCCGCTCGAATTGGCCACCGGGCGGCGCGCCGAGGCCCTGGCGGGCGCGGCGCAGGCCCTGGCGGGCGCCCTCGCGGCTGGACTGGGCTACGACGGAGCCGATCAGCGACAACGCCGCTTCGATCCCGCGGAGGTGAAGAACTACCTGGACTGGTCGGCCGATGCCGGGCTCGACGGGTTCTGGGCCGATCGCAAGGTGGCGGCGAACCGCGCTATCGTGGCCCATGACGAGCCCTTCGCCGGGCGGGGCGAAGCGGGCGCTGGGGCCGCGCGCTTCAGGATTAGCCTGCGGCGAACACTTGATTTGACGCGCCTGCCCTCGGGAACGCCGGTCCGTCTCCGGCTGCCCCTGCCGCCGATGTGTGAGTATCATCCGGAGGTGTCGATCCGCCCCATCATGCCCGAGGGGCTCGCGGCTCATGGGGCCATTTCGGAGAGCCGCCTGGAGACGCGCATCACTCTGGGCGAAGAGCGCCGGTTCACGATTGGCGCGGATCTCGAGATCCAGGCCAGGACGCCGGTTCCCGACGACACGGTCGGAAGGCTCAGCGAGACCGAGGCAAGGATTCACCTGCGCGCCGCCGAGGGGCCAATCCAAGTCACGTCGCGGATCAGGGCGCTGGCCCTGCGTCTCGCCGGCGTGCGGCCGCCATTGCAGGCGGTCACGGCCCTGTGGGAATTCATGATCGGGAACTTCCGTTTCAGCGCCCTGCGTTACGAAGAGATGGGCGACGGTCCGGCGGTCGATCGGGTTCTCGAGACCGGCGTTTACGACTGCCTACATTGCTCAGTGGTGTTGGTGTCGCTGTGCCGGGCGCTCGGGATCCCGGCGCGGCTGGTCACCGGGCACTATCTCTATCGCCTTGCGCCGACGAACCATACGTGGGTCGAGATCTGGATCGATGGCATGGGCTGGCTGGCGCTGGATATTCACAATCGCGAACGAAATCGCCCGCAATTCGCGGCTGGTGCGCACTGGCCGTGGCACTTTGCCGAACGCCGGGATTTTCGACTGGTGTTCCAGCGGCTGCCGCTCGTTTTTACAGGTCCCATGTCCGTTCGTTTTCCGCCAGCATGGCAGATGCTGCACACCGGACGGGAACATGGCGTCGCCATTACCTATCTCGACGTCTCTGACGGCTCGCTGATCTATCGCGATGACGTCTCTGTCGAGCGGCTCTGATGACGGGCCCGTTGTTGCGGTTCGAAGGGAGCCGTGCCGGGCGTCCTACGGCTCTGGCGCCGGGCGCGGCTATCGGCTACGTCGCCCGGCCCAGCCTGAGGCCGCCAGCCGGAACCGCGACATGGCGACCTTGAAACGGCCCCGGCCTGCAATCGATCCGCGACACCGGCGGGTCCCCGAGGCCGAGATGCTCAAGATGCTTGTCCTCGAGGCTTGGGTCGTCGCATGGGCCGAGGGGCGGCGCGAACAGGCTCTCGCGGCGGCGGGCGCCGCCCTCGCGACGGCCGTCGCCTCGGGCCTGGGCTACGGGCGATCCCCGGCCGGCGAGCGGCTGTTCGATCCGGTGGAGGCCGATCACTTCCTCGACTGGTCAGCCATGGTCGGTTCCGACCGCACCTGGCTCGACAGCCTGGAGGCCACAAACAGTGCTCTCGTCGACGAGTTCAGGGACCGGCGGCGGTCGGTGCAGGCCCCCGCTGGCGGCGGCGCGAGATTCGCCGTTTCGCTGAGGCGCACGTTCGATCTGCGGCGACTGCCCGCCGTTGCGAGGGCGCGGCTGCGGATGCCGCTTCCGCTCAAGTGCGAGTATCATCCGGAGGTTTCCGTCACGGCCCTGCTTCCCGCGGGCCCCGGCGTCGACGCAACGCTGACCGACGGCCGCCTGGAGCTGAGACTGGATAGGCCGGCCGATCCGATCGTCACCATCGGCGCGGATATCGAGCTTATGGCGCAATTGCCCGGCGCCCGACCTGTTGGCGGCCAACTCCCTGCAGCAGAGCGGCAGGTCTATCTGCGGACGTCGGATGGTCTGATCCAGGTGACCCCGGCGATTCGCGTCCTGGCTGAGCGGCTGGCCGGGTCTGCGCCTCCCGATGTCGCGGTGTCCGCCATCGCGGCCCATATGTCAGCGCGCCTGCGCTTCGACTTCGTGCGGTATGACGAGATCGACAGGAAAGCGCCGGGAGACTGGGTGATCGAGAACGGATACCATGACTGTCAACTGTGTGCGGCGTTGCTCGTGGCGCTCTGTCGCGCCCGCGGCATACCGGCCCGGATGGTCGCGGGCAACTACCTCTACCGTTTGTCGCCCACCAGCCATAACTGGGTGGAGATCTGGCTGGACGACAGAGGGTGGGCGCCGCTGGACATTCTGCATAGGGAGCGGCATCGCCCGGAGGCCGGGCAGGGTGTCCCCTGGTGGAGTCAATTCGCCGAGCGCGGCGACTACCGACTGGTCAGCCAGCGACTGCCACTGTCGTTCACTGGGCCGATGAGCATCCGCTTTCCTCCGGTCTGGCAGATGCTGCACGCGCCGACCCTGGATGGCGTCGCCATCCGCTATGTCGATGTCTCCGATGGCGCCCTGGTCTACCAGGACGACATCGCGGTCAAACGCCTGGCGTGACGGCCGGGCTGGACAATCCCTTCCAGCGACGGTGTGATGCAGGCTCGCCCGGAACATCCCGACCGCGGCACGCAGGCCTGAGGAGCCCCTTGCCATGCCGGTCGTAGGGCGGCCCGCCCAGGCCACCGATCCGCGGCACCGGCGCCTCCCGGCGGCGACGATCGTCGACATTCTAGCGTTCGCTGGCTGGGGACCGCAGATCGCCGCCGGCCGTTCGGCGGAGGCGCGGGCCGGAGGCGAAAAGGCGCTGGCGTTGGCGCTTCAGGCGGGTCTCGGGTGGGCGGATGGGCCCTCCGGCGAGCCACTCTACGATCCGATCGAGGTCCAGAACTGTCTCGCCTGGGCCGCGACGAGTGGCGGCAACTCTTTCTGGGCGGATCAGGCCCGGGCCATAGACCGGGCCATCACAGAGCATGAGCGGCGGCCGGGGCACGCTGGTCGGTGCGGCGAGCCTGCCCCGGCTCGTTTCCGAGTTTTCTCACGACGCACCTTCAATCTCGGCGCGTTCGATCCCGGAGCGAAGATTCGGCTGCGCCTGCCGCTGCCCCTGCGCTGCGACTATCATCGGGACGTGCAGGTCCGGCCAAGGGTCGCCGAAGCCCTGGAGGGCGCTGTGACGGTGTCCGACGGGCGCCTGGAGGTCCGTCTGGATGTTCCGCGTGATCCGATCGTGACCATCGGTGTCGATCTCGAGTTCGTGGCCCTGCTGCCACCGCCGAACGGGCCGACACCGCCGCTGGGGGCCGCTGATCGCGAGGCGCACCTGCGTCCGGTCGAAGGTCTGATCCGGGTCACCCCGACTGTTCGGGATCTGGCCCTCAGGCTGGCCGGGACACGGGCGCCGCAACAGGCCGTCGTGGCCTTCTGCCGTTTCCTGGACGAGCATGTCAGGTTCGCCTTCGTTTGGTATGACGAGGTGTCATTGTCCGCTCCGGGCGACTGGGTTCTGGAGAACGGTGTCTATGATTGCCAACTCAGCGCGGCGTTGCTGGTCTCCTTGTGCCGGGCGAACGGTATTCCCGCGCGCCTGGTGTCGGGGCACTACCTGCACCGCCTCGCCCCGACGAACCACAACTGGATCGATGTCTGGCTCGACGGCCGTGGCTGGACGCCTCTGGATATACTCAACCGCGAACGCGAGCGGCCAGAGTTCGCGATCGGTGCAGACTGGCCGGAGCATTTCCGCCGTCGGGGCGACTACCGGCTGGTAACCCAGACGCCGCCGCTGGCGTTCACCGGACCGATGAGCGTGCGTTTGCCGCCGGCCTGGCTGATGCTGCACACGGCGGGCGATCCTGGTGTGGCTATCACCTATCTCGATATCGCCGACGCATCCCTGATCTATCGCGATACCGTGTCGGTCGAACGCACCGACTGAGGTCCCCGTAGCGTGAAAGCCTGGGAGCGTGGCCCTGGTCGCTTGAAACGGGGGCGTTCGTCCGACACGGATGATTCCATCCTGACGGGAAGGGCGTTAGGGTTCCCGACGACGGTGCGGGAGCCCTGTCTCGACCGGGCCAGGGGCAGCAGAAGGAGCGGGGCGTGCGGATCGGGTGTCTGGGCGCGGCCAGAATCGCCCCGGCGGCCCTCGTGGCGCCGGCGCAGGTACGGGGTGGCGCCGTTCTACAGGCGGTTGCCGCCCGCGACCCGCAGCGTGCGGCGGCGTTCGCCGGCCGGCACGGATTCCTCCGGTCCGAGGGGGACTACGATGCGCTGATCGCAGCGCCGGATATCGACCTCATTTACAACGCCCTGCCGGTCAACCTGCATGCGGTGTGGTCCATCCGGGCGCTTGAGGCCGGCAAACATGTCCTGTGCGAGAAACCTTTCGCCATGAACGCCGCGGAGGCCGACGCGGTTCTGGCGGCCGGGCAGGCCTCCGGTCGCCGCGTCATCGAGGCGTTTCACTACCGCTATCATCCGGGCTTTGCTCAGTTGCTGGCCTGGATCCGGGCCGGGGCCATCGGCGATGTCACCGGCCTGGACGCGGCGTTCAGCGTGCCGATCGCGGATCTCGGCGGGACCGAGATCCGCCATAGGCCCGAGACCGGCGGCGGGGCGTTCATGGATCTCGGGTGCTATCCGCTCAGCTGGACGCTTGCCGTCATGGAGGCAGCGCCTGTCACCGTCGAAGCGAGGGCGATCCTGACTCCGCGCGGCGTGGACGAGAGTCTGGAGGCGTCTCTGATGTTCGCCGGCGGCGTAGAGGCGTCCCTTTCTGCCTCGATGGCCGCCAATGCGCGCTTTGCGGCAAGGTTCACGGTCACTGGCGAACGAGGCCGGATCGAGTTTCTCAACCCGTTGGCCCCGCAGCTGGGCGCGAGACTCAGCCTCACCTTGGACGGGCGGACCGAGTCGGTCCCCCTCAGCCGGATCAGCACCTACGCCTTTCAGCTCGACGCGGTCCTGGCAGGGCTGGAGTCCGGTGAGACCCTGCCCACCGAGGGCAGGGCGATCCTGCGGCAGCAGAGGGCTCTGGACGCTGTATACGGGGCCGCGGGACTCCATCACCTCCGCTTTGGGCCGGCCGTGTGATCGGGCGGCGAGGCGACGGCGAAGGCGCGCTGACCCGGCCGGTTTCGACCCGGCCGACGGCCGGGGAGCCCCTGATGATCACCGACCCCTGTAGTTGCTGCTGCCTCGCCCTCGTCGACGCCTTTCCCGTGACGGTAACCGGCATGATTCAGGAGTTCCTCGTTCCTCAGGCCGTGATTGCGAACGTGCGACAGGTCATCGATAGGACGGCCTGAAGACGAAGTTGATTGACCGCGGTTGCGGTCAGACTCACAGTTGCGCGTCAGGCAGAGAAGGAGGTCGCTGTCATCGATAACGCAAGTCGGACGAAGGCCGTCTTTACCTTCTTCATGCTGGTCGTGGCCCTCGTCCTTCTGGCCATCGTGTGGATCGGCGCTGTCGGGTCTCGCTCCTTTTTCACCGTCCAGTTGATGTTCACATGGGGCACGTTCCTGGCTTCGGTCGGTCTGGCCGCCGCCGTCTGGCGGCGGCGGCTGCTGATTTACGCCACCAGCATCGCCCTGCTGCTCATCGGGGCGGCGTCTCTCCAGGTTCTGGTGCTCCGCCCGGACCCCAGCGTCGATCCGCTGCTGTTTCACTCAGGGGTCTGGACACACGGACCTGTGCCATTGCGGGTGGGGTGGGCCCGCGCAGCCATGGGCCTGGTAATCGTCGCCAGCGGCCTGGCCCTGCCGTTCTCGATCGCCCGGCGGCACAATTTGGCGCTCTGCGCGCTCACCGTCCTGCGTTTGAGCCTCTGGGCGGGCGCCTTCTGGCAGGTTGCCTATTTCATTCTGGACGGCCGTTTCGAACGCCTGACCGACCGCGCCGCGGCGCTGGTCCAGGTCATTCTGGCCATGGCCATGGTCGTCTCCTGGTCCGTTCTCTTGCCGGGCGACCGGCGCTGGCTGCGCACGCTCACCGACAGTGACCGGACCGTTTCCATGGCCCGCTTCATCCTGCCGGTGGCCATGGTGCCCGTCATCGGCGCCTATCTCACCGCCTCTGGCACCCGGCTGGGCCTGTTCGCCCCCGACGTCGGGCTGCTGCTCAATGTGGAAATCAGTTCGGTCACCCTCCTGCTCGTCGGCGTGGCCGCGCTGCGCTCGCTCTGGCGCGAGCGTCGCGGTCGGGAGACGCTCGCCAACGCCCTCGAGCGCTCGCCGGTCATCGTCCATTCGGAAGACGGACGCATCGAGTACTGGCCGCGCGGTTGCGAGGCGCTCTACGAATACACGGCCGCGGAGGCCGTTGGCCGGCGGTCATCGGAGCTGCTGCAGACCCGCTTCCCCACGCCGGTCAAGGATATCGAGGCGACGCTGCATCGTCAGGGGGAATGGGCCGGAGAACTCTCTCAGATCACCCGCAGCGGGCGCCGCATTTGGGTGGCCTCCCGTCTCGTGGTTGACCGGCCGACATCCGACCCGGGGCTGAAGATCGTCGAGACCCTCACCGACATCACCGATCTGAAACGCACCGGCGCCGCCCTGACGGCGACCAACGACGCCTTCGCCCAGGCGGTGGCCACCTATGAACTGGGTATCGTCGACTATGACGCGGGAACCGGGCGGACAAGCTTCTCGCCCGAACTGGAGCGTATCCTGGGCGTCAAGCCCGGCGCCCTGGGTTCCGATCAGAGGGTGTGGATGAGCCTCATGGCCTCGTCCGACGCCCAGAGGGTAACCGGCTGGTTCTATGAGGACGTCCGGAACCCCACGACGCGGCGCACGCTGACGATCAAGGTCCGGCGCGCGGACGGCGAATTGCGCGATCTGCAGGGCATGTTGCGTTACAGTCTCTCCGCAGACGGCAATCTCGAGCGGATCGTCGGCATCTACATGGATGTCACCGATCAGCTTCGCGACCGGGCCGAAGTGGCCGCCCGAGGCGCGCGCCTAATGGAACTCCAGTCCGAGCTCACCCACACATCCCGCCTCAGCGCCATGGGCGAGATGGCCGCCGCCCTGGCCCATGAACTCAATCAGCCCCTCACCGCCGTTGGCAATTCCGTCGGCGCCATCGAGCTGATTCTTCAGACCGACAAGCCCCTGGACGACAAGGTGCGGCAACGGGTGCTCCGGGCGGCAAAGCATGCCGAGGTTCAGGCTGTGCGCGCCGGCGAGATCGTTCGCCGTCTGCGGGAGTTCATCGCCAGGGGCGAGGCCGACACCCAAGCGGAAGATCTCAACGACCTTATCGACGACGCAATCGCCCTGGCCTTGCCCAATCCTGGCGCCGTACAGGTTCAGGTTCGAAAGTCTATTGCATCGGAAGCGGCGAATGTTCTGGCGGACCGTATCCAGATACAGCAGGTTATGGTCAATCTGATACGAAACGCTGTGGAAGCCATGCGCGAACAGGACACTCCACGCATCCTCACGATCGCCGCCACGGCCTCGGACGGGATGGCTCTGATCCGGGTGGCAGACACCGGCGTCGGCGTGGCGGACGAGGCGGTGGAAACACTCTTCTCACCGTTCCTGTCGACCAAACGGGATGGGATGGGGGTCGGGCTGTCGATCTGCCGACGAATTGTGGAGGCGCATGAGGGCAAGATGTGGTTTCAGCCTGCAGAAGGGGGGGGCGCGGAGTTTCGTTTCACCGTGCCATTGATTTCGCGCGAGGCTAAATATGTCGGAAACTAGAATGGTTCACATCGTCGATGACGACGAGGCTGTGAGGGAGTCGGCGGCGATTCTGCTGGACAGCGCCGGCTATGATGTCGAGACCTACAACTCGGGCAGCCTTTTCCTGGACTCGGTCGACCGGGAGGCCGCCGGCTGCATCCTGCTCGATATCCACATGCCTGGAATAACAGGGCTGCAGGTGCAGGCCGAACTCAAGTCGCGGGAACTGGACTGGCCGGTGATCGTGCTTACCGGGCAGGGTGACGTAGCCATCGCGGTCCAGGCGATGAAGAACGGCGCGTTCGAGTTTCTCGAGAAGCCCTACAAGAACGAGATCCTGCTGGAGACTCTGCAGGACGCCTTCCTTAAACTTGAGGCGAAAAACGAAGAATCGGTGCGCGTCGCCAAGGCCCGCGCCCTGATCGACAGCCTCGCCCCGCGGGAGCTGCAGGTGATGCGCGCCCTTCTGGCCAGTCTGCCCAACAAGCTCATCGCCTCTGAACTCGATGTAAGTGTCCGCACTGTTGAAATCTACAGGGCCAACGTCATGGCCAAGCTGGGCGCCCGGGGCCTTTCGTCAGCGGTGAGGATCGCCATGGCGGCGGGCTTGCAACCGCTCGAGGAACGGCGCTCCTAGTGTCATCCCACCGTGTAGGGTAAGGCGTCGGGCGCCGGTCCGCCCGTTTGCGCCGGCATGGAGCGCACCCTGCGGGGGATCAATCTTCGCCAGGAACCAACTCGGTCCGAGCCGATTCTTGTTGGAAGCGACCTCAATACAACGGCCCAGAAAACCAGCCGCGCGCCCCACGTTAATGTGGGACGCGCGGACAGGCTTCGGAAGTGCTCGAACGCTTAGGAAGCGGTGTTGATCGAGTTGCCGACGGTGTTCAGCGCCTTGCCGATGTTCGTGCCCAGGGTGGTCAGGGCGGTGATGATGGCGGCGGCGATGAGCGCC
>CAIXWN010000206.1 GCA_903923135.1 uncultured Caulobacteraceae bacterium
CTGCGAAAGGCCGCCGAGAGAACCGTCGGCGCTCTGTGGGACCGCATCGGCCAGGTCCTTGAGGCCTTCACGCCAGAGGAGTGCGCCAACTACCTACGCCATGACGGATACGTTGCAGCTTAGGCGGCGAATGCTCTAGCCCGTGCCCCTGGGCCGATCGGAGCACATAGAGCGTCGACACCTCGGCCAGACGGGAATCCCTGACCAGATCGCCGGCGCAATAGCCCACCAGCCCTTGTCGTCCCTCCGCCGCCAGCACCACCGCCGAAGGACGGGCGAGCGTAAGCTGCCGCAGCCAGCGACGGGCGTGGACGCGGGTGTCCATCCGGGCCAGATAGGCGGTCGGAAGCAGGCCGGCGTAGGTCTCGCGCCAGGACGTCACATGAACCTGGGCCAGAGCGGCCGCATCCGCCGGGCCCGGGGCGACGATCAGCATGTCGTCGAGACGCTCCATAGCCACGACCTTGACGCCTGTCGCGGTCACGTCAAGGGCTGACGCCGGGGCCAAGGGGCTATAGCTTCAGCGCCATGAACGCTCCCCTGGTGATTCCGAGCGAGCCGCCGACGGCGGAGGGCGCCACGCCGGTGATGGCGCAGTTCTTCGAGGCCAAGGCGCGCCAGCCCGACGCCCTGATCTTCTTCCGAATGGGCGATTTCTATGAACTGTTCTTCGAAGACGCCGCCCGGGCGTCCGCGGCCATAGGCATCACACTGACCCACCGTGGAACCCACGCCGGCAAGCCCATCCCCATGGCCGGTGTCCCGGCCCACGCCGCCGAAGCCTATCTGGCCAAGCTGATCCGCGCAGGCTTCAAGGTGGCCGTCTGCGAGCAGATGGAAGACCCCGCCGAGGCGCGCAAGCGCGGGGCCAAGTCGGTGGTGCGCCGGGATCTGGTCAGGGTGGTCACGCCCGGCACGCTCACCGAGGACGGCCTCCTCGACGCCCGCGGCGCCAATCGCCTCGCCGCCATCGGCCTGCGTGGCGGCCAGGCGGCTCTGGCCAGCATTGAACTGTCCACCGGAGAGGTGGACTGCATCACCCTGGCGCCGGACGGCCTCGCCTCCGCCCTGGCGGCGTTGCGGCCCTCCGAGATTCTCACCCCCGACCGCCTGTTCGCCGATCCGGTGATCAATGCCGCTCTGCAGGGCGCCGGCGGGGTTATCCAGCCCATGGCCAGCGCCCTGGCTGAACCGGCGGCCTCCGAGGCGCGCCTGAAGCGCCTCTATGGGGTGCAGACCCTGGACGGTTTCGGGTCGCTGTCTGGCGCCGAGATCGCCGCCCTGGGCCTGATCGCCGCCCACCTGGAAACCACCCAGGCCGGACGCCTGCCGGTGCTGCGCGCGCCGCGACGGGCGAGCGAGTCGGACGTCATGGCGATCGACCCGGCCACGCGCGCGAGCCTGGAAATCGAGCGCACCCTGAACGGCGGCCGCGACGGCTCGCTGCTGTCGACCATCGATCGCACGGTCACCGCGCCAGGCGCCCGGCTTCTGGCGGCCCGTCTCTCGCGGCCCCTGCTCGATCCGGCGGCTATCGAGGCGCGGCTGGACGCCATCGGCTGGTGTCTCGACCATCGCCCCACGCGTGAGGCCCTGCGCGACAGGTTGAAGGGAGTGCCGGACATGGCCCGCGCCCTGTCCCGCCTGGCGCTGGGCCGGGGAGGCCCGCGCGATCTGTGGAGCCTGCGCGAAGCCCTGACCATCTGCACGTCGATCAGCGACACCCTGGCGGCGGAAACGGACACTCTCAGTCCGATGCCCGACGAGCTGCTGCAGGCCGCGCGGTCCGTGGATCTGTCCGCCCGGCCGGGCCTGGCCAGCCTGCTGCGGACATTGGCGCAGGGACTTTCCGAGAATCCTCCGGCCCTGGCGCGGGACGGCGGCTTCGTGGCCGCAGGGGTTTCGGGCGACCTCGACACCGCCCGTGGGCTCAGAGACGACAGTCGCCGCGTCGTCGCCGCGCTGGAAGCGCGACTGGCCGCCGAGAGCGGCGCCCCGCTGAAAATCCGCCACAACGCCGTCCTCGGCTTTTTCATCGAGGTGACCGCCCGGCAGGCCGAGCCGCTTTTTCAGCCGCCGCTCTCGTCGCTGTTCATCCACCGCCAGACCCTGGCCAATCAGGTGCGCTTCACGACCGTCGAACTGGCCGACCTGGACTCGCGAATTGCCCGTGCCGCCGATCAGGCCCTGGCCCTGGAGGTGGCGATCTTCGAGAGGTGGCGGACGGCGGCGTGCGAGATCGGCGCCGAGGTTCTCGCCGCCGCCGAGGGCCTCGCCCGGGTGGACGTGGCCGCGGCCCTGGCCGAGTGGGCCGCGGACGTCGGCGCCGCGCGCCCCCTCGTCGACCGGTCGCTGTCGTTCGAGGCGCGCGGCGCGCGCCATCCGGTGGTGGAAGCGTCGGTGAGACGGGGCGGCGGGATGTTCACCGCCAACGACTGCGCCCTGGACGGATCAGGCAAGGGTCATCCGCGACTGTCGATCGTCACAGGCCCGAACATGGCCGGAAAGTCGACGTTCCTGCGCCAGAACGCCCTGCTGGCGGTCCTCGCCCAGGCAGGCTGCTACGTGCCCGCGGCGTCGCTGCGCCTGGGTGTCGTCGATCGGCTGTTCAGCCGCGTGGGCGCCGGCGACGATCTGGCGCGCGGACGCTCGACCTTCATGGCCGAGATGGTCGAGACCGCCGCCATCCTTACCCAGGCCACCGCCCGATCGTTTGTCATCCTGGACGAGATCGGCCGCGGGACGGCGACCTATGACGGCCTGGCGATCGCCTGGGCCTGCGCCGAAGCGCTGCACGACGCCAATCAGTGCCGGGCGCTCTTCGCGACCCACTACCATGAGCTGGCCGCGCTCGAGGACCGACTGGCTCACGTCTCGAACCTGTCGCTCAAGGCCAAGGAATGGAACGGCGACCTGGTGTTCCTCCACCAGGCCGGGCCGGGCTGCGCGGACCGATCCTATGGGGTCCAGGTCGCCCGGCTGGCTGGGGTGCCCCCGGCGGTGGTGTCGCGCGCGCGCGAGGTTCTGGCCCGCCTTGAGAGCGAGGCTGTGTCGCACGTCGGCCTGCAGGAACTGCCGCTGTTCGCCGCCGCCGCGCCGCGACCCACGACCACCGGCCCCTCGCCGGTCGAGACGGCCCTGGCGATTCTTGATGTCGACGGCATGAGCCCGCGAGAGGCCATGGACGCGCTCTATCGCCTGAAAGGTCTGCTCTGATGCGCCAGGCGGCGAAGCGTCGGACATCGCCGGCTTTGCTGTCTATATAGAGTCCCATGCCCCGCCGCCTGCGCCCCACCCGCCTTGAACTCGTCGTCGACGGCCTGAGGCTGCGTTCCCAGCTGTCGACCGCGGCGCTGGACGCGATCGGCGACGCCCCCGAACAGCGGCGCAGGGCAATCGAGATCCTCAAGGCCGCCCTGTTTCGCGGCCGGATGATCGCCAAGGAGCGCCTGGAGAATGGGGCCGGCGGCGTGGAGACTGCGCGGCTGCTTTGCGGCGTCACCGACGAGGTGATCACCGCCCTGTGGGACTTCACCACCGTCCACGTCTTCCGCGCCCGCAATCCCACCCAGGGCGAGCGTCTGGCGCTGATGGCGGTGGGCGGCTATGGGCGCGGGGCGCTGGCGCCATTCTCGGACATCGATCTGCTGTTCGTTCGCCCCTACAAGGAAACCGCCCACACCGAGAGCGTGATTGAGTTCATGCTCTACGCCCTGTGGGACCTCGGCTTCAAAGTGGGCCACGCCTCACGGACCGTGGAGGAGTGCATCAAGCTCTCCCGCGCCGACATGACCATCCGCACTTCCATCCTTGAGGCGCGCCGGCTGATCGGCGACGAGGCCCTGGCCGGTGACCTGCAACGCCGCTTTCGCGCCGAGGTGGTCAAGGGCACCGGGGCGGAGTTCGTGGCGGCCAAGCTGAAGGAGCGCGACGAACGTCACGCCCGGGCCGGGGCGAGCCGTTTCATGGTCGAGCCCAACGTCAAGGAAGGCAAGGGCGGGCTTCGCGACCTTCACACCCTGTTCTGGATCGCCCGGTACCTGCATCCGGCCGACAGCCTCGATGCGGTGCTGCGCATGGACATGTTCCACGGTCGCGAAGTGCGCACCTTCATCCGCGCCTTCGATTTCCTGGAGTCCGTTCGGGCGCACCTGCATTTCGCCACCGGCCGGCCGGAGGAGCGGCTGACCTTCGACCTGCAGCCGGAAATCGCCCGGCGCATGGGCTACAACGACCGGCCGCGCCAGGATGGCGACAACACCCCGGCGGTCGAGCGATTCATGCGGCGCTACTTCCTGATCGCCAAGGACGTGGGCGTGTTGACGCGCGCCTTCTCGGCCAAGCTCGAAGCCGATCACATGAAGACCATTCCGCGGGGGCTGCTCCGCGTGCTGCCGGGAAGGCCGGTCGCGCCGGTGCCCCTTCAGGAGGGCTTCGTTCTGGACGGCGGACGCATCTCCGTAGCCGGCCCAGACGTCTTCGAGCGGGATCCGATCAATCTGCTGCGGCTCTTCCAGCTGGCGGACGCACGGGATCTGGACCTGCATCCTGACGCCTTTACGGCGGCGACGCGACACCTGACGATGATCACCTCGCGCGTCCGCCGCGACCCGGTTGCCGCAAGGGTGTTTCTCGACACCCTGTCGCGCTCGAGAAAGCCGCGCCGTACGCTGGAGCTGATGAACGAGGCCGGGGTTCTGGGGCGGTTCCTGCCGGAGTTCGGGCACATCGTCGCCCAGATGCAGTTCAACATGTACCACTCCTACACCGTCGACGAGCACACCTTGCGAGCTGTGGGCGTGATCAACGATATCGCCGAAGGTCGCTTCGCCGAGGACCATCCCCTGTCGAGCGCTGTCATGCCGCTGATCGAGGATCTCGAAGCCTTGTACCTAGCGATGCTGCTGCATGACACGGGCAAGGGCGGCGTCGGCGGCCAGGAGAAGGCGGGCGCGAGGGCCGCCCGACAGGCCTGCGAACGCCTCGGCCTGGACCGCCGCCGGATCGATCTGGTGGCTTGGCTGGTCGAGCACCACCTGGTGATGAGTGACTACGCCCAGAAGCGCGATGTAGCTGATCCGGCTACAGTTGCGGCCTTCGCCAGCGTGGTCGAGACCCCGGAGCGCCTGCGGCTGCTGCTGGTGCTGACGGTCGCTGACATCCGCGCCGTCGGACCGGGCGTGTGGAACGGCTGGAAAGGACAGCTCCTGCGCGAACTCTACGGCGCCACTGAAACCATCTTCCGCGGCGGCCGGACCTCGGACGCGGCCGGCGTGGCCCGGCGCCGCCAGGAAGCCATCGCGTTTGACGCCCGCACGGCCCTTGTCGCGGCCAAGCCCGACGCGCGGGCCTGGGCCACGGCGATGGAGGACGCCTATTTTGTCGCCTTCTCGCCAACAGAACAGACCGCTCACCTGGAACTGTCACGACGCGCCGAGCTGCTCGGCGGCGCGGCGGCGGAAGCGACGGTCCGGCCCGAGCTCAACGCCGCCGAGGTGATGGTCACTGCCCGCGATCGCCGGGGCCTCTTCGCCGACCTCGCCCTGACCATCGCCAGGCTCGGCGGAAATGTGGTGGGCGCGAGGATTTTCACCTCCGCCACCGGCGCAGCTCTCGATATCTTTTATGTCCAGGACCAGTCCGGCCAGCCCTTCGGCGACGGCAACACCCGCCATCTCAAGCGGCTGGTCGCCGCCCTGCAAGACGCCGCCGGCGGCGAACTTCCCACGGCCGAGCCCCGCCGCGCCGCCGACCTGGGCCGTGCCTCGGCGTTCTCGATTTCCGCCAGCTGCACCATCGACAACGACGCGTCGCAGCACGCCACGGTCATCGAAGCTTCCGGGCGGGACAGGCTGGGTCTGCTGGAGGCCCTCGCGCGGGCGATCTCGGCCTCGGGACTGTCGATCCAGTCGGCGCACGTGGACGGATATGGCGAGCGGGCCGTTGACGCCTTCTATGTGGTGACGGGCGAGGGCGGGAAGCTCACTGACCCCGGCCAGCTCGGCGCCCTGCGCGAGCGGCTGGTAGGCGTCCTGGACGCCTCCGATCCGGCCCAGCAGACCGGCCGCCTCACCAAGGCGAGGGCCAGTTCGGCGCGATGAGCCCGGCCCGTCGGGTTCGGCTTGCCCCGTCGCCCCGGGAACGTTAGACCGCGCCCATGGCTCGCAAGGCGAACAGGTCCCGTCGATGGCGCCGCCCATCGCAACCCGTCTGAACTCGGCGCGCATCGTCACGCCGGTCCCTGCCGTCCCCCATTTGAAGACCTGACCTCATGACCGAGCCTGCATTCCCCGTCGCCACGGGCGAGCACCGTGTGTTTTCCGGCGTTCAGCCTTCAGGTGCGCTGCATCTGGGCAATTACCTGGGCGCCCTGGTGAAATTCGTCGCCCTGCAGCACCAGACCCAGTGCCTGTACTGCGTCGTTGACCTGCACGCGATCACCGCGTGGCAGGCCCCGAAGACCCTCGCCGCCCAGACCCGTGAGATCGCCGCGGCCTATTTCGCCGCCGGCGTCGACCCGGCCGAGGCCATCGTCTTCGCGCAGTCGGCCGTGCCCGAACACAGCGAACTGGCGTGGATCTTCAACTGCGTGGCCCGCCTGGGCTGGCTGGACCGAATGACCCAGTTCAAGGAGAAGTCGGGGAAGCACAAGGAACGCGCCAGCGTCGGCCTCTACACCTATCCGGTTCTGCAGGCCGCCGACATCCTGCTCTACAAGGCGACCCACGTGCCGGTGGGCGAGGACCAGAAACAGCACCTGGAGCTGACCCGCGACATCGCGGCCAAGTTCAACCACGATTTCGATGCGCCGGGATTCTTTCCCCTGACCGAGGCGCTGATCGAAGGCCCCGGCGCGCGCATCATGTCTCTGCGCGACGGGGCCGCCAAGATGTCGAAATCCGACCCTTCGGATCAGTCGCGCATCAATCTGACCGACGACGCCGACACCATCGCCAGCAAGATCCGCCGGGCCAAGACCGATCCGCTTCCCCTGCCCGAGTCGGTCGACGATTTGAAGGGCCGGCCCGAAGCCGACAACCTGGTGGGAATCTTCGCGGCGCTGTCTGGCCAGACCAAGGCGCAGGTGCTGGCATCGTATGGTGGGCAGGGCTTCGGACAGATCTTCAAGCCGGCCCTGGCCGACCTTCTGGTCGAGCGGCTGGCCCCGGTCTCCGCCGAAATGCGCCGGCTGATGGCGGATCCGGCCGAGATCGACCGAACCCTGGCCGCCGGGGCGCAGCGCGCCCGGGCGCTCGCCGAGCCGATCCTCGCCGAAACCAAGCGGATCGTCGGTTTCACAGCGGGTCGGTAGAGCAGCACGGTTGCGCCGGCGAGCGTCTGTCGCCATCTAGCCAAGGGACGGAGGCCATCCATGTTCATTCAGACAGAATCCACGCCGAACCCGGCGGTGCTCAAGTTCCTGCCAGGGCGGGAGCTGATGCCGACGGGCACGCGGGAGTTTCATGACGCGGGCGAAGCCCAGGCCTCGCCGCTGGCCCAGGCCCTCTTCGATCTGGACGGCGTGCGGCGGGTGTTCTTCGGCCAGGAATTCCTGACCGTCACCAAGTCCGAGGACACCGACTGGGCCCACCTGAAGGCGCCGATCCTGGCGGCCGTCATGGACCATTTCACCGACGGCCGCCCCTTGCTGCGCGACGCCGGCGAGGCGGGCCTTGAGGAGGAGGTCTACGAGGGCGACGTCGCCCAGATCGTCAGCGAGATCAAGGACCTGCTGGACTCGCGGATTCGCCCGGCGGTGGCCCAGGACGGCGGTGACATCCTGTTCGCCCGGTTCGAGCCGGACACCGGCGTCGTCTGGCTGCATATGCGCGGCGCGTGCGCGGGCTGCCCCTCCTCCGCCGCCACGCTCAAGGCCGGCGTCGAGAACATGCTGCGCCACTATGTGCCTGAAGTGACACGCGTCGAGCAGGCCCTGTAAGGAGCCACCCGAACGGCCGGGCGCCCACGGTCCGGGCTGCCGGCGTCGTCATTCCGTCCTGTCCCCATCCTGTCCAGAAGGTTCCCCGATGACCGAACGCCTCGCCGAGCCCGCGCTCGACCAGCTTTTCCGCAGCGCCCGCAGCCACAACGGCTGGAAGAGCGATCCCCTGCCCGAAGCGACGTTGCGCGAGCTGTACGACCTGGCGAGGTTCGGGCCAACGGCGGCGAACACCAATCCCGCGCGCTTCGTCTTCGTCACCAGCGCAGACGCCAAGGAAAAGCTGGCGTCGGTGTCGTCCGGCAACAACCAGGCCAAGATCAAGGCGGCGCCGGTGACCGTGATCATCGGCTACGACCTCGACTTTCCCGAACACATGGCCACCCTGTTCCCGCATGTGCCGGGCATGAAGGCCGTGTTCAGCGATCCGGCGGTGGTTGAACAGACCGCCTTTCGCAACGCCACCCTGCAGGGCGCCTATCTGATCATCGCCGCGCGATCTCTGGGCCTCGACTGCGGGCCGATGTCCGGTTTCGACAACGGCAAGGTGGATGCGCTCTTCTTCGCCGGCACCAAGGTCAAATCGAATTTCATCTGCTCGATCGGGCACGGCGACGGCGCCAACATGTTCGACCGCCTGCCGAGGCTCAGTTTTGAAGACGCCTGCAAGATCGTCTAGGCGTTTCAGCCGAGGGGAACCGGGCGCGTGATCGTGCTGGCCCTGGACTCCTGCCTGGGGGCCTGTTCGGCGGCCCTCAGCCGGGACGGTGTCAGCCTGGACTGGATCAGCGAGCCGATGACCCGCGGCCACCAGGAGCGTCTGGCGCCGATGATCGCCGATCTGATGACCGCAAAGGGCCTGTCGTTCGCCGACCTCGATCGAATCGGCGTGACCGTCGGCCCCGGATCGTTCACCGGCCTGCGGGTCGGTCTGGCTTTCGCCAAGGGCCTGGCCCTGGCGCTTGACCGGCCCTGCGTGGGCGTCGGAACGCTTGAGGCCCTGGCGGCCGCCCCGCCAACCAACGGCGCCTGCGCGGCGTTGATCGACGCCGGTCGCGGCCGGATCTACCTGCAGATGTTCGATGGCGGGACCGCCATCAGCGGCCCGGACGTTCTTTCGGTGGGGGAGGCCATCGCCCGGCTCGTGGAGGCGTTTCCGTCCGGCGATGTCCGCCTCACGGGCCCCGGCGTCGGTCTGGTCGCCGCGGCGCTGCCCCGCGCCACCGTTTGCGGGCGCGCGGCGCCCGATCCCCGCGCTGTGGCGCAACTGGCCGCGGCGGCGCCGCTGACACCGCCCCGCCCGCTCTATCTTCGCCCGCCGGACGCCAAGGTGAAAGGCGCATGATCAGCGTGAGAGCCGCCCGCGCCGACGAGGCGGCCGTACTGGCCGAGGTGCATCGCCAGGCCTTTGACGATCCATGGACAGGTGAGGAGATCGCCACCCTGATCGTGGGCCTCGGCGCCTTTGCCCTGGTCGCCGACCTGGACGGGGCTGTCGCGGGTTTCATTCTCTGCCGTGTCGCCGCCGATGAATCTGAGGTGCTCACGCTGGCCACCCGACCCCACGCGCGGCGCATGGGCGTAGGCTCGGCGCTCCTCGTCATGGCCAAGACGGCCGCACTCGCCGGCGGCGCCGCGACGCTGTTTCTGGAGGTGGCCGAAGACAATCCGGCCGCCCTGGCGCTCTACCGTGGCCACGGATTTCGCCAGGTCGGCGCCCGAGCCCTGTACTATTTTCGCAAGACGGGCGCCGTCGCCGCGTTGATTATGAGGGCCGATCTTAACAGATGCGACTGACCGTTCTATGCTGGGCGCTTCACGAGGAGCCGTGCGTTGGATCGCCTGGAAAAACTCTGCATCGACATGGGCATGCGCATGACCGAGCAGCGCCGCGTCATCGCCCGGGTGCTCTCGCTGGCAAGCGACCATCCGGACGTCGAGGAACTGCACCGGCGCGCCCACGCGGTGGATCCGCATATCTCGATCGCCACCGTCTATCGCACGGTGCGACTGTTCGAGGAGTCCGGGATTCTTACGCGCCATGACTTCCGCGACGGCCGCTCGCGCTACGAGGAAGCCAACGAGAGCCACCACGATCACCTCATCGACATGAAGAGCGGCGCGGTGATGGAGTTCGTCGACGATGAGATCGAGGCTCTGCAGCGGGCGATCGCCCGGCGCATGGGCTACCGTCTGGTCGACCACCGCCTGGAACTCTACGGCGTTCCCAGTGATGACTGAGCTTCTCAAGAAGCGCCTCTTCATCAAGACCTACGGCTGCCAGATGAACGTGCACGACAGTGAACGTATGGCCGATGTGCTGCGCCCACTGGGTTACGCCCTGACCGACAGGCCGGACCACGCGGATCTGGTCGTGCTCAACACCTGTCACATCCGGGAAAAGGCCACGGAAAAGGTCTATTCGGAGCTCGGTCGGGTGAAGGTCCTGAAGGCCGCGCGCGCCGAGCAGGGATCGACGATGATCGTCGCCGTCGCCGGTTGCGTGGCGCAGGCCGAAGGCGCCGAGATCATGAACCGCCAGACCGCCGTGGATCTGGTGATCGGGCCGCAGAGCTATCATCGCCTGCCGGAGCTGATCGCCCGCGCCCATCGCTCGCGCGGCGAACGTCTGGCCGCCGACTTCGAGGCCGAGGAAAAATTCGATCTTCTGCCGATGGACCGGCGCCCTGACGGCGTCACGGCCTTCCTCACTGTCCAGGAAGGCTGCGACCGGTTCTGCACCTTCTGCGTCGTTCCCTACACCCGGGGCGCCGAATTCTCCCGGCCGGCCGCGGCGATCGAGGCCGAAGCCCGCCGCCTGGTCGACAAGGGGGTGCGGGAAATCACCCTGCTGGGCCAGAACGTCAACGCCTACCACAACGACGACGGCGGCGGACTGGCAGGCCTGATCCGCCGACTGGCCCGGATTCCGGGCCTGGCGAGGCTGCGCTACACCACCAGCCATCCAGCGGACATGGATGAGGCGCTGATCGCCGCTCACGGCGAGGTCGAGGTGCTGATGCCCTATCTGCACCTGCCCGTGCAATCAGGTTCGGACCGCATACTCAAGGCGATGAATCGGGCCCACACTGTGGACAGCTACCGTCGGACCATCGACCGGGTGCGCGCGGCGAGGCCGGACATCGCCCTGTCCTGCGACTTTATCGTCGGCTTTCCAGGAGAGACCGACGCCGATTTCGAAGCCTCGATGACCTTGATTCGCGATGTCGGCTACGCCAGCGCCTTTTCGTTCAAATACTCCCGCCGGCCGGGCACGCCGGCCGCCGCCATGGCCGGCCAGGTCGACGACGCTGTGAAGTCGGAACGCCTGGCCGAGTTACAGGCGCTGCTCGAGGCCCAGCAGCGCCGCTTCAACGCTGGCCAGATCGGCCGCGCCCTGCCTGTGCTCTTCGAGAAGCCTGGCCGACATTCCGGTCAGATCATCGGCCGCAGCCCCTATCTGCAGGCGGTCCATTGCCAAGGGAGCGTGGACCTCATCGGCCGGATCGAATCCGTGCGCATTTTTGACTCCGCCCACAACAGCCTCACGGGCCTCCGGACACCGGTGGTTGCGGACGAGCCGGCTGGGGAGATCGCTTGAGGCGCGGCCCTTCCGAATTCCTGCCCCTCGCCGACGAAGCGGTGCGCGCCGTGGCCGGGCCGGGCGGCCGACACGCGGCGCTCATCGAGGACGCCTTTCATGTCCTGGTGGAGACCCCCGGCGGCGGCGTCGCCCTCAACGGCGACGCGGAGGCGCGTCGGGGAGCCAAGCGGGCCATCGAAACCCTGGCCGGGCGGGTGGCGTCGCGGCTTGAGATAACGCCGGCCGACGTCCGCGTGGCCATTGACGAGGCGAGGACCGGCGGGAGCGCCGCCGCTCCGACCACGCGACGCGGCGTGGTGGCGGCCAAGACGGCTGCGCAGGCCCGCTATCTGGACGCGCTGACAAGTCACGACCTCGTCTTCGGCATGGGTCCCGCCGGCACGGGCAAGACGTTCCTCGCCGTGGCTCACGGGGCCAACCTCCTGCGGACCGGGGCGATCGAACGCCTTGTGGTCACGCGCCCGGCGGTCGAGGCCGGCGAACGGCTGGGATTTCTGCCCGGAGACCTGACGGAGAAGGTGGACCCCTATATGGCGCCGGTGTGGGAGGCGCTGTCCACCATTCTCGGCGCCGAAGCCCTGCGCAAGCGCCGGGAGCGGGCCGAGATCGAGGTCGCTCCCATCGCCTTCATGCGCGGTCGCACCCTGTCGCACGCCTTCGTGATCGTCGATGAAGCACAGAACACCACGCGACTGCAGATGAAGATGGTGCTGACCCGCCTGGGCGAAGGATCCAGCATGGCCGTCACCGGCGACCCCAGCCAGGTTGACCTGATCAACAGCCACGATTCCGGCCTGGCCCACGCCGTGTCGATTCTCGAAGGCGTGGAAGGCGTGGCGGTGTCGCGGTTCACCGGCGCCGACGTGGTGCGCCATCCCCTGGTGGGCCGGATCGTCGAGGCCTACGACGCCGACACGGCCAGACGTCAGCGATGAACGCCCCATCGTCGATATCCCCAGAGATCGATGTCGCGATCGAGTACGAAGGATGGTCGACAGCCCTTCCGGACGCAGAGGACGTTTGCCGTCAGGCCGCCGTGGCGGCCCTCGGCCCCAGGCGCGAGCGGGGCCTGGCGATCCTGCTGACCGATGACGAGCAGGTGCGCGGCCTCAACGCCCGCTTCCGGGGCCGGGATGCGCCGACCAATGTCCTGTCGTTCGCGGCCGCCGACACGGCGCTGGGGCATCTGGGCGATATCGCCCTGGCCCTGGGAGTCTGTCGAAGCGAGGCGGACGCGCAGGCCAAACCGCTCGCGGACCATCTGCGTCACCTCGTGATCCATGGCGTCCTGCACCTGTTGGGATATGATCATCAGGATGATGATCAGGCCGCCATCATGGAGGGGCTTGAGTGTCAGCTTCTGGCGGGTATGGGCGTCGTTGATCCCTATGCGGCGCGATCCTCTGATGATGTCGCGAAAGACACGCTGCACCATGGCTGATGAGCCCGCGACGCCGGCCGAACCCCGCAAACGTGGCGCGCCTCTGGGCGGCCTGCTGGTCGCCCTGGGGCTGGTCGGACGCCGGGCCTCTGGCGATGCACCCGAGTCCGGCGAGACGGCGGCGGGCGCGGCCCTGCGCAGCCAGGCGGAAGCCTTCCAGACCATCACCGTCGGCGACGTCATGACGCCGCGGGCGGATATTACCGCGGTGGAGCTCTCCGCCCCGCTGGAGGCCGTGGTCAAGGCCTTCGCCGACAGCGAGCACTCGCGCTTGCCGGTCTACAAGGAGACTCTGGACGACCCGGTCGGTGTCGCCCACCTGAAGGACGTGTTCCGACTGCTCGCCGACCCGGAGGCCGCCGGTTCCAGGGAAGGCTCCATACTGCTGAGGCTGAAGCGTCCTACCCTTTATGTGCCGCCATCGATGCGCGCCGCCGACCTGCTGGTGAGCATGCAGGCCAGCCGAATCCACATGGCGATGGTGATTGACGAGTTCGGCGGCGTTGACGGGCTGGTCACCCTGGAGGACGTGATCGAGTCCGTGGTCGGCGAGATCGACGACGAACATGACGAGGCCGCCGCCACCCAGATCGTCGCCCGCGCGGGCGGGGTCTTCGAGGCTGACGGCCGCGCCCCTCTGGAGGTTCTGGAGACCGCTCTGGGCCGAACCCTCTCGGACCCCGACATGGAGGAGGACATCGAGACCGCCGCCGGCCTGGTTTCCGCCCTGGCGGGTCGGGTGCCGCAACGCGGCGAAGTGATCGCCCACCCCGCCGGTCTGGAGTTCGAGATCACCGACGCCGATCCCCGACGGGTGAAGCGCCTGCGCATTCGTCCCGCCAGCAATCCCGCGCCCCAGGGCTGATGTCAGCCCCACCGTTTCCGGCGCGTTCGCCCGTGCTTCTCGTCGGCACGCGGGTCCTGGCCCTGCTGGCCGGCCTGGCCGCCGCCCTGGCGCACCCGCCGTGGGGCATTCTGCCCGGGCTCCTGGGCCTTGGCGTGCTGTTCCATCTCGTCGACGGCCTGGGTGCGCGGGGCCGGTGGCGTTCGGCCCTGGTGCTGGGCTGGCTGGCCGGATTTGGCTATTTCATCCCGTCGATCATATGGCTGTCGCAGCCCTTCCAGGTCGACGCCGAGGCTCAAGGCTGGATGGCGCCCTTCGCGGTGGGCCTCATGGCGGGTTTCCTGGCGCTGTTCTGGGGGGCGGCAGCCCTGGTCTACCGTCTCCTGGCCGGCCGCGGGCCCCTGCGCGTTCTCCTTTTCGCCGGCGCCCTGACAGTCTGCGAGTGGCTGCGCGGCCACGTACTGACCGGTTTCCCTTGGGACCTTCCCGGTGAGGCCTGGCGCGCCGGCTCGGCGCCGTCACAGGCTGCGGCGCTGGTCGGCGCCTATGGGCTCACCTGGCTCACCGTGGTGGCGGCGACGACGCCGTTCACGGCGTTCCAGGGATGGCGGGGCCGACTGATGGCGCTGACCGGCGCGGCGCTCATCGGCGGGCTGTATGCGTTCGGATCCGTGCGGCTGGCGGCGGCGCAAGGCCCGGCGCCACATGCCCCTTGGGTCCGCATCGTCCAGGCCGATGTGAGGCAGGAGAGCAAGTACGACGAGCGCCTGTTCACCAGCATCGTCAGTCGCTATGTCACCCTGACGGCCCGGGAGAGCCTTGCGCGGCCCGGCCAGCGACCGGACATCGTCATCTGGCCGGAAGGGGCCATCCCCGCCGCCCTCGAGGACTATCTTGCCGACCGAACATGGACCCACGACGCCATCGCCGGCGCCCTGAGGCCCGGCCAGACTCTGGTCCTGGGCGGCTACCGCTTCGGAACCCGCGCCGACGGCGCTCCGGTCACCTACAACAGCCTGGTGGCGCTGCGACCGGACGGCCTGACGCTTCCAGTGACGGCCGTCTATGACAAATTCCGGCTGGTGCCGTTTGGCGAATTCATGCCGTTCGACAGCGTCGCGACGCGCTGGGGCGTCAAGCAGTTCGTGCATGTTGGCGATGGCTTCACACCTGGACCGCGGCCCAGGCCGCTTCGGCTGCCGGGCCTGCCGACTGTGCAGCCGCTGATCTGCTACGAAAGCCTGTTTCCGGGCTTTACACGCGAAGGCGCCCTGGCCGCTGGCGCCCGCGCCGCCTGGATCGCCAACATCTCCAACGACGCCTGGTTCGGAACCGGGACCGGCCCCCGCCAGCACCTGAACATCGCCAGCTACCGGGCCATCGAGGAGGGGCTGCCGATGATCCGCGCGACACCCACCGGAATCTCGGCGATCATCGACGCCTACGGACGCCCGGTCCCGGGCGAGAGCCTGAGCCTGGGCGCCTATGGGGTGATAGAGGGGCCCCTGCCGCCGGCTCTGCCGCCGACCCCCTATAACCGCCTGGGCGACGGGCCGTTGGGTCTGATGCTCATCCTCTCCCTCGCGGGGGTGGGCTTTCCACGGCGCGGCGGACGACCCGGGACGCCTGCATGACCGACGTCCACCCTCCCCTTCGCACCTTCGGGCGCCTTCGGTCCCGGACGATCAAGCCCCGCCAGGCGGCCCTGATGACCACCCTGCTGCCCACCGTGGCGACGCCGGACGGCCCCTTCGACCCGGCGGACCTGGAGCCAACGGCCGAGGCGGTGTGGCTGGAAATCGGCTTCGGCGGCGGCGAACACCTGGCCGCGCAGGCGGCCAGGCGGCCTGACCTTCTCATCCTGGGGGCCGAGCCGTTCCTGAACGGCGTCGCCAGCGCCCTGCGCCACATCGAGGAGGCCGGCCTCACCAATGTGCGACTGCACGCAGGCGACGCCCGCGACCTGATGGCGGCCCTGCCGGACGCCTGCCTGGACCGGATGTTCATCCTGTTTCCCGACCCCTGGCCCAAGGCCCGGCACAACAAGCGTCGGCTGATCCAGCCGGAGTTCATCGCCGCCGCCGCCCGGGTGATGAAGCCGGGAGCAACCCTGCGGTTCGCCACGGACTGGGCGGACTATGCCGACCAGGCCCTGGCCCTGTTCGGTCGGTCGACCGACTTCGTCTGGCTGGCCGAGCGCGCCAACGACTGGCGCACGCCCCCTGCAGACCACATCACCACGCGCTACGAGGACAAGCGCCTGGGCGACTGCGCGCCGATCTGGCTGGACTTCCGGCGGGCAGCCTGACACCTCGTCGGGACCTTTGGGGGGAGCGGGCGGCTTAGCGAGAGGGCGGATTTTCAGGCGACTGAGCCTTGGCCGCGTCGGCGGAAGCGCTTGCGCGATCGGCCGCGGCGCCGGCGGACCGGGCCGAGTCATGGGCGTCCTGGGCGTCGGCGGACCGGCTGCTGGCCGAAGCGGCCTGAGCTGACGCGGCCTGGGCGGCGCTCGACTGCGCCGCGGCGCTGAGAGCAGTCTGATCGGCCGCGCTCTGGGCGGCGGCCCCCTGCGTGGCGGCCGTCTGGGCCGCCGCAGCCTGCGCGGCGGCGGCTTCGGCCTTGTGATCGTTGTTCTGACTGACGAAATAGATGGCGGAGGCGACGACAACGGTCATCATCACGCCAATGACCACGATCATCGTGCGGTTGGTTTTCTCGACCTCTTTGACTTCACTGTTCAGGGTCATCTTGGCTTTCCGGGCTTCTGGGTGATCAATCAACCCGCCAGACGCCACGGCGTTCCGTCCAGGTTGGACTGCGCGCGTGCGGCGTAAAATGCAGCCCGGATCCGCCGGTTCGCCGCTTTAGCTCGATTTTCGCCGCCATCTCGGCCACAACACCGCCAAATGAAATTCCTCGACCAGTGCAAGATCTATATCCGCTCCGGCGACGGGGGCGCCGGAGCGGTTTCGTTCCGACGCGAGAAGTTCATTGAGTACGGCGGACCTGACGGCGGCGACGGCGGACGGGGCGGGGATGTGTGGATCGAGGCCGTCGACGGGCTGAACACCCTCATCGACTACCGCTACCACCAGCATTTCAAGGCAGGCACCGGCGGACACGGCATGGGTCGCAACCGCACGGGCGCAGGTGGAGCGGACGCCATCCTGAAGGTGCCGGTGGGCACGCAGGTGTTCGATGAGGATCAGGAGACCCTCATTGCCGATCTCGCCGAGCCCGGCGCGCGGGTGCGTCTGGCCGCAGGCGGCAATGGCGGATTCGGCAACACCCATTTCAAGGGCCCGATCAACCAGGCCCCGCGCCGCGCCAACCCCGGTCTTGCCGGCCAGGAGGCGTGGATCTGGCTGCGCCTGAAGCTGATCGCCGACGTGGGCCTGGTGGGTCTGCCCAACGCCGGCAAGTCGACGTTCCTTGCGGCGGTCTCGGCGGCGACGCCGAAGATCGCCGACTATCCGTTCACCACGCTCGTCCCCAATCTGGGCGTCGTCGACCTGTCGTCCAACGAGCGCTTCGTGATCG
The DNA here is from genome assembly GCA_903923135.1 of uncultured Caulobacteraceae bacterium. Classification (GTDB taxonomy): domain Bacteria; phylum Pseudomonadota; class Alphaproteobacteria; order Caulobacterales; family Caulobacteraceae; genus Acaudatibacter; species Acaudatibacter lapponiensis. Next base: position 17,369 of record CAIXWN010000206.1, read on the forward strand.
CCGACGTTCCGGGGCTGATCGCCGGGGCGTCCGAAGGCGCGGGCCTGGGGACACGCTTTCTGGGTCACCTGGAGCGCACGGCGGTGCTGATCCATCTGATTGACGCCACCCAGGAAAAGCCGGTGGCCGCCTGGCGGACCATCCGCAAGGAACTGGCCGCCTATGGCGAAGGGCTGGACGGGAAGGCCGAACTGATCGCCCTCAACAAGGTCGACGCCCTGGACGGACCGGCGCGGACCAAGGTCGCCCAGGCGATCAAGCGCGCTTCGGGCGTCAGGCCGTTCCTGATCTCGGCGGTGTCCGGCGAGGGCGTGAAGGACCTGCTGCGCGCCGCCCACGCCCAGGTGCGGCTGCGCGACACGCCGGCCCTGGAGGACGAGGCGGCGGAGAGCTGGCGACCGTGAACGCCCTCAGCGACGCCCGCCTGATCGTCGTCAAGGTCGGGTCCGCCCTGCTGGTGAGTCCACGGACCGGGCTGGTCGATCGTGCCTGGCTGGCCGCTTTCGCGGCCGACGCCGCGCGGCTGCGCGCGCGGGGACAGAAGCTGGTGGTGGTGTCCTCCGGCGCCGTCGCTCTCGGCCGCGCCCGGCTGAAGCTGCCCCGTCGGGCCCTGGCCCTGCACGAGAAGCAGGCCGCCGCAGCCGCCGGCCAATCCCTGCTGATGCGCGCTTGGGAGGAGGCTCTCGAACCCTTCGACCTGCGGACGGCCCAGATCCTGCTGACGCCGGATGACACCGAAGTGCGCCGACGCTTCCTCAACGCCCGCGCCACGCTGGAAACCCTGCTGGAGCTCGGCGCCGTGGCGGTGGTGAACGAGAACGACACCGTCGCCACCGAGGAATTGCGCTACGGCGACAACGACCGCCTCGCTGCGCGCGTGGCGCAGATGGTGGGGGCCGATCTGCTCGTTCTGCTCTCGGACGTGGACGGCCTCTACACCGCCGATCCGCGCGTCGATCCCGCCGCTGAGCACATCGCCCGGGTCGGAGCCCTGAACGAACAGATCGAGGCGATGGCCGGGGGCGCCAACGCCGCGGCCGGCCTGGGCACCGGCGGCATGGCCACAAAGCTCGCCGCGGCCCGGATCGCCGCCGGCGCCGGCTGCGCCACCCTGATCACCCTGGGCCGTCGCCCCTCGCCTCTGGCCGCCGTTGAACATGGCGAGCGAGCCACGCTCTTCGCCGCCGCCGAGACCCCGTCGGCGGCCTACAAGGCCTGGATCGCCGGATCCCTGACACCCCAGGGTGCGCTGGTCGTCGATCCGGGCGCGGCGGCGGCGCTGCGGCGGGGCAAGAGCCTGCTCGCCGCCGGGGTGCGCGCCGTCGAGGGCCGTTTCGACAAGGGCGACGCTGTGCTGGTGCGCGACGGCGACGGGCGCGAACTGGGCCGCGGGCTGACACGATACGACGCCACCGACGCGGCGAAGATCATCGGCCTGCGCACGACAGCGATCGCTGCCGTGCTCGGCTACGAGGCGGGACCGTTGATCCATGCCGATGATCTGGCGCTCGTCCACCGCGCCCCCCGGAGCGCCTGAGCGTGGTCGGAAGCGCCGCCGCGCGGCGCCGGCCGCTGGCGGGACGCATCAGCGGCGCCCGGACCGGCCTCGCACTGGCCGCCGGCATGACCGTCGGGCTCTACGGCGGCTCCTTCAACCCGGCTCATCACGGTCATGCCCATGTCGCCGAAACGGCCCTCAAGCGCCTTGGCCTGGATCGCGTGCTCTGGCTGGTGTCGCCCCAGAACCCCCTGAAGGCGTCAGGTCAGACCGCCGTCCTTGAGGCGCGGCTCGCCGCGGCCGCCCGCTGGGCGCGCGGGCCGGATATGGTCATCACCGACCTCGAACGGCGCATCGATACGCGCTTCACCATCGATACGGTCCGGTGGCTGAAGGGGCGCTATCCCGGGGTCCGCTTCGTCTGGATCATGGGGGCCGACAGCCTGGCGACGTTCCACCTGTGGCGGGGCTGGGCCGACCTGGCCCGGGAGATTCCCATCGCGGTGATCTCGAGGCCGGGTGTCGCCGTGCGCAGCCGTTTCTCGCCTCTGGCCCGGCGCTTCGCCCGCTTTCGCCGGCAGGCCGGGTCCGCCCGGGACCTTGCCCGCCGGTCGCCCCCCGCCTGGTGCTATCTCACCGCGCCGTTCAGGAACGTCTCGTCCACCGCCCTACGCGATTCGCGACTGACCGCAAGCCCGGTGCGTGGTATGGTGGGGGCTGTCTAACCCCGCTCCAGGAGCATCCGCTGACTTTTGATCCCGCGCCCAGCGCGCAAGATGGCCTGAACGCCGCCCCCAATCGTGACGAGGGCGAAGGCCGCACGCCACTCGAAGAGATGATCCTGACCCGCCTCGATGACGAGAAGGCCCAGGACATCGTCTTCATCAACCTCAAGAACAAGAGCGCCTTCGCCGACGGCCTGATCATCGCCTCGGGTCGCTCACACCGTCACGTCGGCGCGATGGCCGACCATCTGCTCCGCGCGCTGAAGGAAGCCGGCCACGGCAAGGCCAAGGTCGAGGGTTTGCCGTCGTGCGACTGGGTCCTCATCGACGCCGGCGACGTGATCGTGCATCTGTTCCGCCCGGAGGTCCGCAGCTTCTACAATATCGAGAAGATCTGGTCGGTGGACTCCGCGCACATGGGCCCGGCGCACTGACCGGACGCCGTTGAAGATCACGCTCCTCTGCGTGGGACGCCTGGGTTCGGCGCCGGAGGCGAGTCTGGCCCTGGACTGGACGGCGCGCGCCGCCGCCAGCGGCCGGGCGCACGGCCTGGCTCCGGTGGAGGTCGTGGAAGTCGAGGCTCGCAAGCCCGGCAAGGCCGCCGAGGCCGAGGTGCTCCTCGACCGCCTTGACGACGCGTGGGTCATCGCTTGCGACGAACACGGTCAGGCCAGAAGCTCGCGGGAGTTCGCGACGCTGCTGGGCCGCCTGCGCGACGACGGCGTCCGCCGGCTGACCTTTGTCATCGGCGGGGCCGACGGCCTGGATGAGCGCGTGTTGTCGGCGGCGAAGAGCCGGCTGGCCTTCGGGCCACAGACCTGGCCGCACGCCCTTGTCCGCTGCATGCTGGCCGAGCAGATCTACCGGGCGGCGACAATCATGGCGGGCTCACCCTACCACCGGGATTGAACCTCTGTTCACAGGTCCCGAAATATGTGGGAACGTCGGATACACCCTTCATGCGCCTCATTTTCGGCGCGGCTACAGTGCATGGCGTCCCATATGCGAAGATATCTGTTGATTGGCGCTTCCGCCTTCGTCCTCGGGGCGGGGACGATGGCCTATTTCAGTCAAAGGGCGAGCGCGACGCCGCAGTCGCACACCCAGACCTACCATATGCTCGAACTGTTCGGGAATGTGCTGGACACGGTGGAGCATCAGTATGTCACGCCGGTCGACGACAAGAAGCTCATCCAGGCGTCACTCAAGGGCATGTTGACGTCGCTGGACCCCCACTCCGACTATCTGACTCCGGAAGACTATTCGGAGATGCAGGACCAGACCCGCGGCGCCTACGGCGGACTGGGCATCGAGATCACCAGCGAGGACGGCGTCGTCAAGGTGATCTCGCCCATCGACGGCACGCCCGCGGCGAGGGCCGGCGTCAAGCCGGGGGACTACATCACGGCGGTCAACGGTCAGACCGTTCTGGGCCTGACGGTCAACGAGGCCGTCAAGCAGATGCGCGGCAAGGTGGGCGAGCCCGTCACCCTGACCATTGCCCGCGAGAAGACCGACCCCTTCGATCTGAAGCTGGTCCGCGAGATCATCACGCCCAAATCGGTCACCGCCCACGCCGAGGGCGACTACGGCTATGTGCGCCTCGCCAGCTTCAACGAGAAGGCCACCGAAGAGACCAAGGCCGCCATCGAGGATCTCCGCGCCAAGAACCCGCATCTCAAAGGGCTGGTGTTTGACCTTCGCAGCAACCCTGGCGGCCTGCTCGATCAGGCCGTTGGCGTCGCCGATCTGTTCCTCAATGGCGGTGAGGTGGTCTCCCAGCGAGGGCGCGACCCGCGAAGCATCGAGCGGTACAACGCCAAGCCCGGCGCCAAGCTCGACGGCCTGCCGGTCGTGGTGCTGATCAACAGTGGTACGGCCTCGGCCGCGGAGATCGTCGCCGGCGCCCTGCAGGATCGCCATCGCGCCCAGCTCGTCGGCCTGACGAGTTTCGGCAAGGGATCGGTCCAGACGGTGATACCCCTGCGCGGCGGACTGGACGGGGCGGTCAAGGTGACCACGGCGCGTTACTACACCCCGTCGGGGCGCTCGATTCAGCGCACCGGCATCGAGCCCGACCTGGAGGTGGCCGAAACGCGTGAGGAGGCGGCCCAGGTGGCCAACCAGGCCTTTCAGTTCAGCGAGGCCAGCTTCCACAACGCCCTGACCGCTGACGAAGGCAAGGCGCGTATCGCCCCCCATTCGCCGGCCGAGGCGCCGCCGGCCGCCTTCGACGAAAAGAAGGGTGACTTCCAGCTCACCCGCGCCCTGGACGTGCTGAAATACGGCTCGGTGGAAGCGACCCCGAAGCTGCCCAAGCCCGTCGCCACCCTGGCCCAGGCGGCCATTCTGCGCGCGGCCAGGGGCGCGGTCGTGAAACCTGGCGCCACGACGCCAGCTGCGCCGGTCAAATCGAACTGACGACGTGGGGGCGACGTGAGCGACATCATCGAAACCCCGTCGCCGACTCTCGACCTCGCGCGTTTCCGCCCCAATGTCGGCATCGTTCTGGCCCGCCATGACGGCCGCGTCTGGCTGGGTCGCCGGGCTGACACCAACGGCCCGAGAAACTGGCAGTTTCCCCAGGGCGGTGTCGACGAGGGCGAGGACCTGGTGGATGCGGCCCTGCGCGAACTGCAGGAGGAAACCGGAGCCACGACGGTGAGTCTTCTGGGCCGGACCCACGACTGGCTGCCCTACGCCTTTCCGGCGAACTACCGCCGCTCCAAGGCGGCCAGGGGCTGGCTTGGCCAGAAGCAGATCTGGTTCGTGTTCCGGTTCCTGGGCGAGGATTCCGAGTTCAACCTCGCCACGCACGACCAGATCGAGTTCGACCGCTGGCGCTGGGCGGGCCTCGACGAGGCCCTGGACAGCGTGGCCGAATTCAAGATCGAAACCTACCGGCAGGTGATCGAGGCGTTCGCGCCGCTGATCCTCGGGCCGGGCCCGTCGGCCGACGACTAGACACAGCCCCCGAAGGCGGCCGAGCGTTTGAAGACTCCCATCGTGATGGTCCATGGCGCCTTTTGCGGAGGCTGGGCGTTCGAGCAGTTCCGGCTGCCGTTCGAGGCCGCCGGCTTCGAGGTCATCGCCCCGGACCTGCCAGGCCACGAGAGCGGCGCGCGGCGGGGCGCGGTCACAGGTCAGTCGATGGCCGACTATGCGCGCGTCGTCCGCGGCCTCATCGACGCCCAGGCGGCCCCCCCGGTGCTTGTCGGTCACTCGCTGGGCGGCCTGGTCGCCCAGATGGCGGCGACGCGCTCCCGGGTCGCCGGGCTGATCCTGCTCGCGCCCTCGTCACCGTGGGGGGTGACCGGGTCAACCGCCGAGGAGGCCATTTCCGCGGTCAGCCTCTATGCGCTGGGACCCTACTGGGCTCTGGCCGTGGATCCCGACTACCCCTCGGCGCGGCGGTATCTGTTCGACCGCCTGCCACGCGAGGCGCGACGGGCGCTGTTCGCCCGTCTGGTTCCCGAAAGTGGTCGGGCGCTGTGGGAAACGCTGAACTGGTGGCTGGATCCCATGGCGACAACCCTCGTCAGCGCCGCCGGCGTTCGCGCGCCCGTTCTGGCGATTGCAGGGGGGCTCGACGCCATCCATCCGGCCGCCACCGTGCAGACCACGGCCCGTCGCCTGGGCGGCGAGACGCGGGTATTCGGCGAGATGAGCCACTGGCTGGTGGGCGAGCCGGGCTGGGAGAGCGTGGCGGCCGCATGCCTGGACTGGATCGACGCCCTTACGGACCGGGACGCCGCCGCCTGAACGCCAGACGCAAAAGGCCGAAGAGGGCGACGGTCGCCCAGGAAGCCTCCATGACGAAGGCCGCCAGGTTGAATTTCGCGACTAGGGACAACATCACCATACCGGCGCCGCAGAGATTGAGCAGCAGCGATGGCGCGCGCAGGGTATCGAGCCAGCGAAACTGGGCGGCGGCGTAGGCGGCGTGGATCAGGGCGACGCCGACCAGTCCGGCGACGTCGGGCAGTGTCAAGCCGGCGTCTTGCTGACGCTGTAGAGCATCATCGAGGTGTCGGCGTCCTTGCGCGACGGCGAGCCGTCGGCCTTGCGCACGGTGGTGATCACCAGGGCCTCGTCCTTGCCGTCGGCGCTATGCTCCCACGACCGGGTGGTGAACTCCTGGCCGGCGGCGGCGTCGACACTCTTGTCGTTGCGATAGAGGCTCCAGCTGCGGCTGATCGCGGCCCAGTTGTGGAGCGCAACCACCAGGGGCTTCGCTGGCGCCTCGGGATAGACCGCATGCACCAGATCGATGTGGCATTGGGTCGGATTTGAACCGGGCGCCAGAACGGTGAACTGGAAGCCCGGCTGCTTGTAGACGTAGTTCTCACCGGACTTCTTGTAACCGGCCGCCTTGGCGATCTTGGCGAGGTCACCGCCGTTGGCGGCGGGAATGCAGACGGTTTCCAGGGCGCTGAGCAGGGCGATGGCCGCCGGGTCGGTCGGCGCGGCGGGCGGCGCCGGCGGCGCGTCGGCGACGAC
>CAIXWN010000207.1 GCA_903923135.1 uncultured Caulobacteraceae bacterium
ACCCTGGCGGCGCTGATCGGACGCCCACCCGCCCAGGTTCCCGCCGGGGTCGCCGCGTGCCGGACGCCGCCGCGCCTGACCCGCCCCCTGCCGGTGGGCGACGGGGCCGCCCTGCTGCGCCGCCGGCCCGATCTGCGGGCTGCCGAACGCCTGCTGGCCGCCGCCACGGCGCGGATCGGCGTCGCCACGGCCGACTTCTACCCGACGATCAGCGTCGGCGGCGCGATCAACAACGCCGCCTCCACAGTGGGGGGCCTGGGGTCGTCCGCCAACGCGACCTACAGCGTCGGGCCCCTGCTCAGCTGGTCCTTCCCCAACATCCTGGTGGCGCGCGCCCGGGTGAGCCAGGCGGGGGCGCAGGCCTCCGGCGCCCTGGCGACCTTCGACGGGGTCGTGGTGCGGGCCCTCTCCGAGGCCGAAAAGGCGTTGTCGACCTACGCCGCCGAACTGGACCACCACACGGCCCTGACCGAGGCCCAGAAGAACGCCGACGACGCCCTGCGGCTGGCGAGGATCCAGTTCGAGGCCGGATCGTTGAGCTTCCTGGATCTGATCACCACGGAGTCCACGGCCGTGGCCGCCGATCAGGCCGTCGCCCAGTCGGATCAGACGATCTCGGCCGATCAGGTCGCCGTCTTTCAGGCCCTCGGCGGCGGCTGGGAAGAGGCGGCGGCCGTGGCGCCGGCGCGGATCAGGCCGAAATAGCGACTGTATCGCCGGGGGCTACGTCGCGACGGGCCGGCACTTGATGAGGATCAAGGCCGAATCGGGCGGAGTCTGACTTCCTGACCAGCCAGGGACGGGCCCGACCCAAGAACGTGGTGGTTTGACAATGCGCAGCAGCGATCAGGCCCGGGCGATGGCCTTGCCTCTGTTTGCCGGCGTGTCGCCACGCACGACACGCGAGTTGTTCGTCGGCGCCTTCCTGCAGCGGTTTCCCGCCGGCACGACCCTGCTCATGGAAGGCGATCCGGTGGATTTCCTCTATGTGCTGCTCGACGGGATCGTCGAGCTTCAGGGCGCATGGAAGCACCGGGAGACGACCCTGGCGGTCCTGGAGCCCATCTCCACCTTCAACCTCGCCGCCGCCGTGCTCGACGCCCAGGCCCTGGCCACGGCGCGCACCATCGAGCGCAGCGAAATCCTGATGCTGCCCGGCGAGGCCCTGCGCCGGACGATGAAGGCCGACCCCGACCTCGGCTTCGCCGTGGCCGAGGAGCTGTCGGCCGTGCTCAGCGGCGCCGTGCGGGCGACCAAGAACCAGAAGCTGCGCGGCGGCGTCGAGCGTCTGGCCAACTATCTGCTCGCCCACTGCATGCGGCAGGGCGGCGCCGAGCGCATCACCCTGCGGTATGAGAAGCGTATCCTGTCGTCGCTGCTGGGCATGACGCCGGAGACCCTCTCCCGGGCGTTCGTCGCCCTGGCGCGCTATGGCGTGGAGGTGAAAGGCCCGGAGATCAGCGTGACGCGCACCGCCGCCTTCGAGCGCTTCGCCCGCCCGACCAGCCTGATCGACAACCATCTGGCCGAGCCGACCCGGCCTACGAGCAAGGTCGAACGCGAGCAGGGCCAGCCGGTCACCAGCTGGGCGCTGGGCGCGGAGTCGCCCTGATCAGGAGGCGAAGGCGACGGGTCGGTCGGCGGGGGCCGCGGGCCGGCATCCGGGGGCGCCCGCCAGATAGCCCGAGACCAGTTCGCCGGGCAGGCCGAACTCGCGCAGGAGGGCCGTCAGATCGTCCGGGCCGATGCGATCATCGAGCAGGTCCCGGAACGCCCCGGCGACCTTCACCATGTCCACCGTGTGCGGCGACAGCCTCAGGGCGGTCACCCCGATGTCGCGCAGGACCGCAGGCGGCAGCGCGGCGAGGTGGACCCCATGCGAGAGGGTCTGCACGCCGTTGACCGCCAGAAACTCCTGGCCGTCGAGCGTCGAGACCGCCATGCCGTCGGGATCGCGGTCGCACACGAACCGGCAGGAGTCGCGCTGCAGACCCGCGTCGCGGGCGTGGTAGCAGCGGCCAGAAAGCGCCAGCGGCGCCCGTCCGAAGGCGAAGAGCTCGATCTGAAGCGCCGGCAGGGCGCGGGCGATGGTCCGTACATCCGGCAGGGCGAGCTCCACCGGCGGGCAGAGGCGCACGCAGCCCAGGGCCGCCAGGGCCCCGGCCGCCGCCTCGTTGTAGACGTTCAGGAACGGTCCGGCGACGAACGGTCCGTCCCGTCGCCCGGTCAGGCCGCCGATGTCGTTGATCTCCAGAAGGTCCGGCGCGCCGGCGACCAGGCCTGCCGTCGCCGTGCGGTCCCGCCGGTTGGCCGGCAGCGACAGGGAGGACCAGACGACGGTCTTTCCGGCCGCCTCGAGCCGCGCCGCAGCCCGCGCCAGGGCCCGGTCGATCAGCGGCGCCCGCTTGCCGCAGACCACCTCGCCGACATAGACCCTGTCCACCGGCGCCTCGTCGGCGATCCGCCCGTAGAAGGCGTCGAGGCGATCCTCCGGCCAATGGAAGAACAGCGGCCCCAGGGTGAGTTCCAGCGGCGGCGCCGTCATCGCCAGGTCTTTCGGTAGGCGCCGGCGGTCTGGCGGCCGCCTTCGGCCAGGGAGGTCAGTTGAGCCGCGAAGCGCGCCGGGTCCTCGCCGCGGTCGAGGGCGTCTATCGCCGCGCGGAAGGCCGCGGTCACCTGGGCCACATAGGCCTTGCCCCGCTGCCGCCCCTCGATCTTCACGGCGGTGACGCCCGCGCCGCGGAGCGCGGCCAGCAGGCTCAGGGCGTTGAGACTGACCGGGTCCTCGAACAGATAGCTGGTCACCCCATGGACCTGGAAACGCCCCTTGCAGAGGGTCGGATAGCCGGCCGACTCTCCGGCGCCGAAGCGGTCGATGGTGAAGCCGCCGACCTTCACGGCCAGGCCGTCGGGCTCTTCCACATAGGCGACGTGCGACGGCGGGGAACAGGCCCCGGAGAGGTTGGGCGACTTGCCCGTGGCGTAGGACGACAGCAGGCAGCGCCCCTCGGCCATGATGCACAAGCCCCCGAAGCCGAAGGCCTCGGTCTCGACATCGATCTCGGCCGACAGGGCGGCGATCTCCTCGACGCTCAGCACGCGCGGCAGGACCACGCGTTTGACCCCATAGGTTTCGGCGTAGAAGCGGATCGCCTCGGGCGAACTGGCGGCGGCCTGGACCGACAGATGCAGCCGGACGTCCGGATGGACCCTGGCCATGTGGGCGAGCACCGCCAGATCGGCGGCGATGATGGCGTCCGCGCCGGCCGCCACGGCGGCGTCCGCCGAGGCCCGCCACGACTCCACCGCCCCGGCCCGGGCGAAGGTGTTGACCGCCACCAGCACCTTGGCGCCGCGGCCGTGAGCCCAGGCGACGCTGGACTCCAGTTCCCGGGGGCTGAAGTTCAGGCCGGGAAAGTTGCGGGCGTTGGTGGCGTCGGCGAGGCCGCAATAGACGCCGTCGGCGCCCGCCTCGACGGCGGCGCGCAGCATCGAGGGGGAGCCGGCCGGACAGATCAGCTGGATGGACGAGGATTTCACGCCT
>CAIXWN010000208.1 GCA_903923135.1 uncultured Caulobacteraceae bacterium
CGCCAGCACCTTATTGACCACCCAGTCATGCACGGCCAACAGAGTAGTTTGCATTTTCATGGCTTCAATCACGGCAATGCGCTCACCGGCGAGCACTTTCTGGCCCGGCTGCACTGCGCGCAGGTAGTCGACGAGCTGCCGGCCCGCACTGCGGTCGTCAGCCTTCCGGAGCGGCTTGCCGTCAACGGCCACGATCACGTCACCCTTGCGCAGGCCTTTTTCGCCGGCGTCCGAGGCGCTCTTGACCGACTGCACCAGCACGCCCTTGACGGCCGCGCCGATGTTATACTGCTGGCGGGAGCCCGGATCGATCGGGGCGAGGGACATGCCCAGCACCCGCGCCTGTCCGGAAGGCGCCGAACCCGGGGCGCCATCGGACGAATCATCCGCGCCGGCCCCGCCGTTCTTGGCCAGTTGCTCCTCCGAGGGCCGCAGGCCCGCCTGGATGTCGAGGGTCCTGGGCTTGCCATCCCGGAACACGTCCAGGTGCAGGGTGTCGCCGGCGTGAACCTTGGAAACCTCGCGGGTCAGCTCCGAGGCGCTGGCCACCGGATGGCCGTTGACGGCCACCACCACGTCGCCGGGCTTGACCCCGGCGCGGGCGGCCGGACCGGCGGGCACCAGTCCGGCGACCACCGCGCCCTTGCGGCCGGTCAGGCCCCACGATCCGGCCATTTCCTCGCTCAGATCCTGGACCGTGGCGCCGATGTAGCCGCGGGCGATCTTGTGACCTTCCATCAGCTGGCGGGTGACGTTCTGGGCGATGTCGGCGGGAATGTCGAAGCCGATGCCCACCGATCCGCCGGACGGCGAAAAGATCGCCGTGTTGACCCCGATCACCCGGCCGTAGGTGTCGAAGGTCGGACCGCCGGAGTTGCCGCGGTTGATGGGGGCGTCGATCTGGATGTAGTCGACGAACTTCTCGCCGATGTCGCGGTTGTAGGCCGAGACGATACCGGCGGTGGCCGTGCCGCCCAGATCATAGGGATTGCCCACCGCCAGGACCCAGTCGCCCACGCGCGGGCGGGCCCGGTCCTCGAAATTGACGAACGGGAAATCCTTGCCCTCGACGCGGATGACCGCCAGGTCGGTGCCCTCGTCGCGACCGACCAGGGTGGCTTTCAGTTCGCGGCCGTCCCTGAGTACGACCTTGATGTCCTCGGCGTTCTCGATGACGTGGTTGTTGGTGACGATGAAACCGTCGGCCGAGATGAAGAAGCCGGATCCCGACGACATCTGCTTGGGCGCGCGGCGCGCGTCAGGCTCGCCGTCTTCGCCGTCGGGGGCGCCTTTGGGGATCAGGCCGAAGGGGAAGAGCTGCATGCCGGGGCCGGCGTGCAGGGCCGAGACGTCCACCTTGGACGTCACCTTGATCGACACCACGGCCGGGGAGACCTTCTCGAAGATGTCGGCGAACGACATCGGAGCGCCGGGGGTCGAGGCGACCACCGGCTCGGTGGACGCCCGGATCAGCCGGCCGAACCCGTCCGCGCCCAGGACGGTTCCATGTCCGCCCGCGCCGGCCAGGGCGGCCACGGCAATTCCGGCGCCGGCCAGAGCGCCCACCAGGACTTGAGACTTACTGACTGCCATCGATCGTTTCCCTTGTTCCCGGCGATGGGGCGGCCGGGTCGCACGGATGTAGGTACGGTCCCTCGCCAGCGGGAGGCCCCGCCGTTAACTCACCGCACCCTATCCTGCGATTCCGGCGCAATGGCGCCGGCCACTCAGGGCCGGGGAGCCTCGATCAGCAGTCGCCCCCGCCTCTCGGTCAGGGCCGACCGCTGGTCGCGGCGGCGGCGTAGGCCGGCGGCGCCCCGTTCCCGCGCCACTCACCCTGCGCTTTTAGCGCCTGTGCGACCTCACGGGGCATGTATTTTTCGTCATGTTTTGCAAGCACCTGACTGGCGACGAAAACGCCGTCCTGGCCATAGGCGCCGGTGGCCACGATGCCCTGCCCCTCCCGGAACAGATCCGGCAATTCGCCGCGGTAGGCGACCTTGGACTGGGCGATCCGGTCGGCCACCACGAAGTCGATCTCGCCGCCGTTGAGGCGGGCGACGCTGCCGCGCACCACAAGGCCGCCTAACTGGATGTTCCGGCCGGCCTCCACGTGTGCGTCCCGCGCCTGCGCCGGGGTGTAGAAGTAGGAGATCGAATCGCGCAGCCCGTAGAGCACGAGCCCGGCGGCGAGGGCGAGGATGGGGGCGGCGGCGCCGATCACCATCAGGCGGCGGCGGGCGGTTCGAGAGCGCGGGAGCAGGGTCATGGGCCGGTCCAATACATCCATCGTCGCCGCGGCGCTTCGATCTGGATCAAAAGTTGTGATCGATGGGCCTTCTTAGCGAAATTCCCGCTCTGGAGCGAGGGGCGGCGGGAGAAACCCGGCGACTCACCCCTCGGCGCGGGGCAGCACCGCGATCACCTTCAGTCCGCCGAGAGGAGAGGCGTCCAGGGTCAGGGAACCGCCGTAGGCCCGCACCAGTTCGTTGACGATGGCCAGGCCGAGGCCCGAGCCGGGGGTCTGCTCGTCCAGCCGCGCGCCGCGCGCCAGCACGGCCTGGCGCTGATCGGCGGGCAGGCCGGGGCCGTCGTCCTCCACGGTCAGCCGCAGGCGCCCCGGGCCGGCCGCCTCGGCCTCGGCGCGCACTCGGCCGGCGGACCATTTACAGGCGTTCTCCAGCACATTGCCGGCGATCTCCAGCAGGTCCTGGCGCTCGCCCAGGAAAATGAGGTCCTCGGGACATTCCCAGTCGACCCCGGCAATGCGTCCGTCGAAGATCTTGCCAAGGGTCCGGCTGAGGTCCTCCAGCGCCGGCGCCACGGCCGTGCGCTCGCCGTGGCCCTGGTTGCGCGCCGCCGCCCGCGCCCGCCGCAGGTGATGATCGACCTGCTGACCCATGATCTGGGCCTGTCTGGCGACGACGTCGGCCAGACCGGCCGACGGCCGAGCGGCCTCGGCGAGCAGCACCGACAGGGGTGTCTTCAGGGCGTGGGCCAGATTGCCCACATGGGTGCGCTGGCGTTCCACCACCTCCTGGGTGTGGGTCATCAGATCGTTGATCTCCGCGGCCAGGGGGGCCAGTTCGCGGGGATAAACGCCGCCGATACGATCGGCGCCGCCGGTGCGCACCGCGGCCACCTCGCGGCGCAGGGCGAAGAGCGGGCGCAGGCCGACGCGCACCTGCACCACCACCGCGGCGATCAGACCGCCGCCCAGCAGCAGCAGCGCCACGGCGATTGTGGTGTCGAAGGTGCGCACGGCGCGGTTGACCGGCGAGCGGTCCTCGGCGGCCATGTAGATCACCGGCGCGGCGATGTCGGCGAGCCGCCCCTGCATGGCGGCCACACGAAGGGGCTGCCCCAGGGGACCGACGCTGTCGTAATAGATCACGTCGCCGGGGCTCTTCCCCAGCGCCGCCAGGCCGCCGGGCGGCAGGGCCAGGGCGTGGTCCCACAGCGAGCGCGAGCGCACCATCTGGCTGGGCCCGGCCGGCTCGCCGGTGACGATTTCCCAATAGGCCCCGCTGTAGGCCCGGCCGGCGCGCGGGTCGTCAGAAACCGGCGCGGTGATCAGCCCGCCTTCCACCGAGGCCCCGGCCAACAGGCCGTCCACCGTCACCGACAGGCCCGAATCGAAACGATCGATCTCGGCCCGGCTGAAGAACAGCGACAGGGCCACGCCGGCGACGACCAGCACCGCCAGGCTCCAGGCGGCGGCCAGGAACACCAGCCGGCCGACCAGCGACGAGCGGTCCAGGGAGAACCGTTCCATGAACGACCGGCCGGCGGCGACCAGGCGCCCGGATGGACGCTCCGGTCGGGTCGGCGTCGCCGTCACGCGTCCCGCGCCTCGTTCTCGAGGGCCACGAGGCGATAGCCCAGGCCACGGATGGTCTCCACGCGCTCGGGGCCGATCTTCTTGCGCAGCCGGCCGATGAACACCTCGATGGTGTTGGAGTCGCGGTCGAAGTCCTGGTCGTAGAGGTGCTCGACCAGCTCGGTGCGGCTGATCACCCGATCCTGGTGCATGATCAGATAGTGCAGCAGCCGGTACTCCAGCGAGGTCAGACGCAGGGGTTCGCCGTTCACCGAGGCGCGGGCGGCGCGCGGGTCCAGCCGCACCGCGCCGCACGACAGGTTGGGCGCGGCGTGTCCGGCCGAGCGGCGCAGCAGGGCGCGCAGTCGGGCCAGCAGCTCCTCGGTGTGGAAGGGCTTGGTCAGATAGTCGTCAGCCCCGGCGTCAAAGCTGGCCACCTTCTCGCTCCACGCCCCGCGGGCGGTGAGGATCAGCACCGGCGTGGCGAGGTTGGCCCGCCGCCACCCTTCAAGCACGGCCGCGCCGTCGATCTTGGGCAGGCCCAGGTCGAGGATGATGGCGTCATAGGGTTCGGTCTCGCCCAGGAAGGCCGCCTCCTCGCCATCGGGGGCATGATCGACGGCGTAGCCGGCGTCGGCCAGGGCCCGCTTCAGCTGCCGGGAGATGTCGGGGTCGTCCTCCACCAGAAGAATGCGCATGGTGACTGTTCCTAACGTCCGAAAATGATCGCGCCGGTCTCGGCGTCGACGAGATAGTCCATCCGCCGTCCGCGGGTGGTGATCCACAGCACCCGGTACACCGGGCGGCCGTCCATATACTCGACCACCGCGTCGAGCTCGCGGCCCGGGCTGCGCCGCTCGATGGTCTCGATAACCCAGCCCAGCGACGCCACGCGCCCGCCGCGCAGGCCCATGCCGACGGTGTCCTGCGGCGCGCCCCGCCAGCCGGGTGCCGCCTGGGCCGGACGCCGGGGCGGCGGAGACGGATACCGCGGCGGCGAGTAGAGGGGCGGCGGATAGCCCCAGGCCGCGCCGCCGGGTTCTCGGCGGCCCGGCGGCGGCCCGGCACGATAGGCCTCATAGCCCTGGGGGCCGCCGCGGCCGTCCTCGTGGCCGTGCAGGCGGCGACCGCCGTCCTGGGCGTCGGCCGCGCCGCCGGTCAGGCAGGCCAGGGCGCCCACGATGGCGCAGAAGGCGACTTTGACATTCACGGAACAGACATGACCGGCATTGCCTGAACCTGCCGTGAATGGGCCATGCCGTTCCCCCGACCCTGCGGCTCAGCGCTTGCGGCGCGGCGTATAGGGGCGGTCGCGGCGCCAGGCCTCGGCGAAAGCCGTCAGGTCGGCGTCGGGCGCGTCGGGCAGGGTCACCACCACCCGGGCCATCAGATCGCCGCGTCGGCCGTGGCTGTCGCTCAGCCCGCGACCCTTCAGGCGCAGCACTGCGCCGCTGTTGGTCCCCTTCGCCAGGGTGATCGTCACCGGACCGTCGGGGGTCTCCGCCTGGATCTTGCCGCCCAGGACCGCGTCGGGCACCGACACAGGCAGGTCCATGACCAGATGGCCGCTTTCGGGCCGATAGATCGGGTGGGGTCTAATGGATATCTCGATCAGGGCGTCGCCGGCGCCCGCCCGGCCTGGAGACCCCTGGCCCTTCAGGCGCAGCACCTGGCCCTCGACGACGCCCCGCGGAATGGTGATGTCGAGCATGCGCCCGTCACCGAAGGGCACGCGCTTCTTGCCGCCGGCAATGGACTCCTCCAGGTCGATTTCCAGCCGGGCGCGAAGGTCTCCCCCGCGGGAGGCGAAACCGCCGCCGCGGCCGCCTCCACGCTGACCGAACATGTCGCCCAGGATGTCGTTCAGGTCGACGCCTTCGAAACTGGCCGAACGGAAACCGGCGCCGCCGCCGTCACCGAAGGGAGATGCACCCCCGGCCCCGAACGGTGAGCCGCCATAGGCGCGCGCGGTCTCACGGCCGTCGGCGTCGATTTCGCCGGCGTCGAACTTCTTGCGCTTGTCCGGGTCGCCCAGCAGATCGAAGGCGCTGCTGGCGCGCTTGAACTTGTCCTCCGAGGCCTTGTTGCCAGGGTTGACGTCCGGGTGGTGCTTCTTGGCCAGCTTGTGGAAGGCCTTGCGTATCTCGTCGGCGCTCGCGCCCCGCGAGACGCCCAACTCCAGGTAGGGATCCTGCGCCAAACCAACGTCCTCGAAACTGCTCGTTGCGGCCCTTCGGCCATCCGGCGTCAGCCGCGACCGGCCCGAAAACCGCCAGGGCTGACTATGACGGAGGCATCGCCCGGCCGTCTCGCTAAATTGGCCCTAAAGCCGCGCAGCGCAAGGGTTATTGTTGCGAATTTGTCACACTGAGCGGTGGAGCCGCCCCGCCCCTTCAATCGTCGCTGAAATCGCGCATCAGCTCCGGGGCGGCGTAGTCCAGGGCGTCGTCCGGATCGTCGAGGGTCGCCTCGCTGATCGTGCGGCGGCGCATGGAGATCCCGGCGGCGTGCACGCTCTCCGGGTCGCCGGTGACCAGGGGGTGCCAGAGCGGCAGGTCCTTGCCCTCGTGCAGCCGGCGGTAGGCGCACGACCGCGGCATCCAGGGCAGAGTCTCGATGTTGTGCGGCGTCAGCTTGATGCAGTCGGGCACCTGGCGCTGCCGCTGGCGATAGTCGGCGCAGCTGCAGGTCTCGCTGTCGAACAGCTTGCAGGCCACCCAGGTGGGGGTGACCACGCCGGTGTCCTCGTCCTCGAAGCGCACCAGGCAGCACAGGCCGCAGCCGTCGCAGAGGCTTTCCCACTCCGCGGCGTTCATTTCCTCGAGGGTCTTGGTTCGCCAGAAGGGCTTGGTGGCCATGGGCGGACGTCTAGCCCGGCGGGCGGGCGAGGGATAGGGCGGTAAGGCCGCAGACGGTGTGTAGGTCGAAACCCCGCAAGCCGCGGGTACACCGCGGCCGACGCGAAGGGGGTCGAGCCCCCTCGCGCCTCGGCGCAGCCTGCCGGGCGTCAGGCCGCGGCCGCAGCCGTCCGACGGGAGCGCCGCAGACTCGCGCCCATGGCGCCCAGGCCCAGCGCCATCATCGTCCACACCGCCGGCTCCGGCACGCCGCCGCCTTCCGGCGGGCCGGCGTAGGACGTCAGCCACGTGCCGGTGAAGCCCGTCGGCGTCGCGCCGTCGAAGAACACGTTGACGAAATAATCCTGCCCCTGGCTCAGGAAGAAGGTGGAGTTCTGGGCGATGAAACTGATCGACGAGGGGCCGGTGATGGCGGCCGACCAGATGTCCGTCGGTCCCAGGGTGCAGAAGGTGGTGCCGCCATAGGTGGAGCCCACGCAGGCGGCGGCGTTGCCGATGTTGACGCTGTTGGGATTGATCGTGCCGCCGCCGGTAAAGGTCAGGGTCATTCCATAGGCGGGCAGGGACTCGCCGTAGGGGACGACGCCGGCGCCGACGCCCGGGCTGCCCCAGTCGTTCAGCAGGACGCCGCCGTCAAAGTTGAACGACCAGGTCTCCGAAGCGCTGACAAGGGTCCCGGATGGGCCGGAACCGCTGAAATTATAGTTCGCGTGGGCAGCGGAGGTGAAGGTAAGAGCCATAACCGCCGCGGCCGCGGTCGCGAGGAATGATTTCTGTATCTGCATGTCATTCTCATATTTTAGTCTTGGTGACGCCCAACGGCGCGGTGCTACAGGTTCGAGCGATGTGGGTCAAATTATTGCTTGAATTTCGCGACTGGCTCCTCGCCTGCCGCCGCCCGCGCTTTCTGGTGACTGCCGGCGCCGACTTCATCAGCGCTCGCTGCTTCGGTTCGCCCCACTATTCGAATGGACCCATCAGCAATCGATGCAGACGCCTGTGCCTTGGGCCGGTTCATATCCTTGGCCAAGCCGGGGAGGCGTACGACGAGGTTTCCGGCCCCTGTCCCAGGTGGATCAGGCCGGCTCAGGTTTGGGGCTTGGTCGACGCGCGTGTTGTCGGAGAACTGCACCTATGCCGCCAATTCCGAGCAGCATAAGCGACCAACCCGACGGCTCAGGAACGGAGGGAGGTGGCGGTGGGGGTAGATTCGCTTGCACTGCCACGTTGTCAAGCACAATGCCGCTGGATGCTTGGTTGTCGCCGTGGTTGGCGACCCCGATCTGGAGCGTATAGGTTCCATCGATTGGTGCCGTGAAGCTGAAAGTCTGCCAGCCGGTGCTGCCAAAGTCACCGACCGTGGCGACGTCTTTTTGAAAGAGTTCTGTCCCGTTGATCGAGAGATAGCCGCTGTCGTTTAGGCCCGCGCCTGAGACGAATGAGTCGAACGCCTTGAATCCGACGGAACCGGTGAGCTTTTCTCCTGCGCTGAGGACGAAATCCTGCGAAAGGGTCGTGTAGACGTCTTGATCCGCGGCCTGGACGAAGGCGAAGTATGCGCCCTCGACAGGGACATATGGTCCGTAGGTGTCAGTTGCTCCGTATGGTCCGCTTCCACCGGCCGTCCATCCCGTCGTGTTCCCCGCTTCGAAGCCGAGGTTAACGTCGGCAATTGCCGGGGCCGTTGAAAACAAGAGCGCCGACGCGATTGAAATCGCGCTTTTGCCCGCAATTTTGCTCAAAGATCCCAACATTTGAACCTCTCGCGCAAATATTGATAAAATAGTAACTGATAAAGACCGACGTTGCCCGCCCAACGGACAAATATTAGACTTGCGGAAGCCCGAATTCAATGCCTTGCTTTGCGAGTCTCGCAACTCAGAGCCTCCTCGTGGAGGCTCGCTGCCGATTTTTTCCGGTAGCTTGTCTAGCACCCAACCGCCGCGCATCCATCCGCTCCGCAACCCCTGGCTCGCCGCCGCCCGGTCGGTTAAACGTCCGCCCCTTTGCACGGCAAGTCAGCGCGGCGTCGGTCCGCGGGAGGGGAATCAACAACCATGGCGGCGCCTGTCCTGGCCCTGCGCGACGTGCGCCTCGCCGACGGCCCGCGCTGGCTGTTCGACGGAGTCGACCTGGGTCTCGAGGCGCGCGGTCGCGCCTGCCTCGTGGGACGCAACGGGGCCGGCAAGTCGACCCTGCTGCGCATCCTGGCCGGCCAGACCGCCCCGGACGATGGCGACCGCATCGTCACTCCCGGGCTGCGCGTGACGCTTGTGGCCCAGGAGCCGGTTCTGGAGGGCGCCACACTGCTGGACTTCGCCGCCGCCGGCGGCGCGGCGCGACACGAGGCGGAGTCGCTGCTGGAGTCCTTCGACCTCGATCCAGCCCGGGCTCCGGTGGGGCTGTCGGGCGGCGAGGCGCGCCGCGCCGCCCTGGCCCGGGCCTTCGCCGAGCAGCCGGACGTGCTGCTGCTGGATGAGCCCACCAACCATCTCGACATCATCGCCATCGAGCGGCTGGAAAGCCTGATCGGCCGCAGCCGCGCCTCGATCCTGATAGTCAGCCACGACCGCGCCTTCCTCGAGCGGGTCACACAGCGCTGCTACTGGCTGGAATCGCGCCGGGTGCGTCGCCTGGACGAGGGCTTCGCCGCCTTCGAGCCCTGGGCCGAGAAGCATATGGCCGCCGAGGCCGAGGCGGCGCGGCGTCTGGACAAGGCCATAGAGCGGGAACAGGACTGGCTCAGCTTCGGGGTCACCGCCCGGCGGGCGCGTAACGAGGGCCGGCGTCGCCGCCTGGTGGCCATGCGCGGTGAGAAGGCCGAGAGCCTGCGCCTGGCGCGCGGCGAACTGACCCTGGCCAGCGCCGCCGCCCAGCCGTCGGGCAAGCGGGTCCTGGAGGCCAAGGGCGTCAGCAAGGCCTATGGCGGCCGGGTGCTGATGCAGGGATTCACCACCCGGATCCTGCGCGGCGACCGCGTGGCCATCGTCGGGCCCAACGGCGCGGGCAAGACCACTCTCGTGAAGATCCTGCTGGGCGAGATCGCTCCGGACGCCGGGTCGGTGCAGCTGGGGGCGAACCTCGATATCGTCTATGTCGACCAGGCCCGGGCCGACCTCAACGCCGACATGACCCTGTGGAGCGCCCTGGCTCCGCTGGGCGGCGACCAGGTGATGGTCCAGGGTCAGCCGCGCCACGTGGCCGCCTACGCCAAGGACTTCCTGTTCCGCGACGACCAGCTGCGACAGCCGGTGGGCAGCCTTTCGGGCGGCGAGCGCAACCGCCTGCTGCTGGCCCGCGCCTTGGCCCGCCCCTCGAACGTGCTGGTGCTGGACGAACCGACCAACGACCTGGACATGGACACCCTCGACCTGCTCGAGGAGATGCTGGCCGACTACGCCGGCACCCTGATCCTCGTCAGCCACGACCGCGACTTCATCGACCGCCTGGCCACCTCCACCATCGCCCTGGACGGTCGCGGCCACGTGGTGGAGACGCCCGGCGGCTGGCAGGATTTCCTGGCCCAGAACCCCGGATTCCTTGATGTTCCCGAGGCGGCGCCCGTGCGCAAGGCCCGCCCCGCGGCCGCCCCCCGGCCCGCCGCCGCGCCGGCCAAGCTGAGCTTCAAGGATCAGCGGCGCCTGGAGCAGCTCGAGGCCCGCCTGGCCGCCCTGCCGGGCGAGATCGCCGCCCTCGAGGCCAGACTGCACGACCCGGCCCTGTACGCCCGCGATCCCGCCGCCTTCGCCAAGACCTCGCACGCCCTGGAGGCCGCCCGCGCCGAGATGGCCGCGGCCGAAGAGGCGTGGCTGGCGCTGGAGACGCTGAAGGAAGAGCTGGCCGGGCGGGCGGGATAGGGCGGCCTGACATCGCCGCCCGGGCGCGCTATGGTTTGCGAACCGGTATCATTCCAGGAGTCGCGCGCATGAGCTTCAAGACACTGACGGGCGCGATCGGCGCCGGCGTTCTGATCGCCGTCGCGAGCGCCGCGACGGCGGGGACGACACCCGCCAATATCGCCGCCGCGGTGGCCGATGCCGGCCGTCCCGCCGCCGACACCGCTCTCGACGCCGGCCGCAAGCCCGCGGAGCTGATGACCGCCGCCGGGATCAAGCCCGGCATGACCGTGGTCGATGTCTTCCCGGGCGCCTACTGGGACCGCCTGTTCGCCAAGGCCGTGGGCCCGACCGGCAAGGTGTTCGCCTTCTGGCCCGCCGAGATGGTCAAGGCGGAAAACGTCCCGGCCCCGCCCAGTGGCTCGCATCCGGATCCTGCGAATCCAAACATCACCGCCATCGTGGCGCCAGTGAACAAGTTCCCCATCGACGTTCCGGCGGACGTGATCTGGATCCGTCAGAACTATCACGACCTCTATGACCCCTTCATGGGCCCGGCCGATGTCCCCGCGTTCAACAAGACCGTGTTCAACACGCTCAACCACGGCGGCCTGTACGTGATCATCGACCACTCGGCCCCTGACGGGTCGGGCCTGGCCGGCGCCAACACCACCCACCGCATCGACGCGGCGGTGGTGAAGAAGGATATGGCCGCCGCCGGCTTCGTCTTCGCCGGCGAGAGCGACGTCCTGCGCAATCCGGCCGACACCCGCGACAAGCTGGTCTTCGACAAGACCATCCGCGGCAGGACTGACCAGTTCGTCTATCTCTTCCGCAAGCCCTGAATCCGGACCGGGCGCTTGGCGGGTTCGGCGGCGCGTCTATAAGGATGGGGTCTGACCCGGGGAATCCGCACGTGAAAGTTTCCATCCTCGCCGCTCTCGCCCTGGCCCTGCTGGCGGGCGCCTGTTCCAAACCGGCGGCCGGACCGGCCGCATCCGGCGCCACGCCCATCCGCTTCGCCACCGACTGGCGGGCCGAGGCCGAACAGGGTGGCTTCTACGAGGCCCTGGCCAACGGCGAATATGAGAAGCGCGGTCTGAAGGTGACCATCGTGCCCGGCGGTCCGGGGGTGAACGTGCCCCAGCTGGTCGCCTCGGGCGCGGTGGAGATGGGCGTCGGCTCCAACAGCTTCATCGTCATGAACCTGGCCGCCGAGCATGTGCCGGTGAAGGCCGTCGCCGCCTTCATGCAGAAGGACCCGCAGGTGCTGATCGCCCACCCCGACGCGGGCATCCGGTCGCTGGCCGACATGAAGGGCCATCCGGTCCTGCTGTCCGACGCCTCGGTCACCGCCTTCTGGGTGTGGCTCAAGGCCAAGTACGGTTTCACCGACGACCAGGTGCGCAAATACACCTTCAACAACGCCCCGTTCCTGGCCGACAAGCGCATCGTCCAGCAGGGCTATCTGACCAGCGAGCCCTATACCCTGGAAAAGGAAGCCCACATGAAGCCGGCGGTGTTCCTGCTCGCCGACGAGGGCTACCCCGGCTACGCCGGCATGGTGCTGGCGCCCGACCGGCTGCTCACCGCCAACCCGGCGGCGGTCAAGGCTTTCGTCGAGGGCAGCGCCGCCGGCTGGCAGGCCTATCTGCATGGCGACCCCAGGCCCGGAGACGCCCTGATCCTCAAGGACAACCCCGAGATGACCGAGGACGTGCTGGCCCAGGCGCGCGAGAAGATGCGCGCCTATGGCATCGTCGATTCCGGCGACAGCGCGACCGGCGGGCTGGGGGTGATGACCGACGCGCGCTGGGCCAGCTTCTTCAAGATGGCCTCCGACAAGGCGGTGTTCGCCAAGTCGCTCGACTACAAGACCGCCTACGCCCTGGGCTTCACCGCGCCGGCGGCGAAGTAGGCCGCCCAGCATGACCGACGTCGTCGCCGCCCTCGCCGCGGTCGAGGTCGACTATCCCGGCCGCGGCCGGGCCCTGGGCCCCTTCGACCTGAGCCTGGCCGCCGGAGAGATCGTCGCTCTGGTGGGCCCCTCCGGCTGTGGCAAGTCGACGGCCCTGCGCCTGCTGGCCGGGCTCGAGGGGCCGACCCGCGGCGCGGTCCGCCGGGCGGCCGGCCGCGGCGAGACCTCGGTGGTCTTCCAGTCCCCCACCCTGGCCCCCTGGCTCAGCGCCACGGCCAATGTCAGCCTGCCCCTGGAACTGGCCGGGGTTCCCAGGGACGACGCCCGCGCCCGCGCCCGCGGGGCCCTCGGCCGGGTGGGCCTGGCCGCCGCCGTCGCCG
>CAIXWN010000209.1 GCA_903923135.1 uncultured Caulobacteraceae bacterium
ATTGCAACCCTGAACCAGGATGGTTCAGATCACCGCCAGACTCTCGCAATGGCTGGATGAAAGAAGGGGGTCACGTCAGCGGCCGCTGCGCCGGCGGCGGCCGCCGCTACCGCGCCCAGGCGCCGGCCGGCATGGCGCCGGGTACGCCGTTCGGCCCAGGCATCCGGTCGCTGCTGATGTATCTCCACCACAGCCACCACGTCGGCTTCGAGCGCCTGTCGCGCATGCTGCGTGAGTTGTTCGGCCTGACGATCTCCGAGGGCGCCGTCGCCAACGCCTTCCGCCGTACCGGCGACGACCTGAACGCCGCGTGCAAGGCGATCCAGGACAAGCTGCTGACCGCCCGGGTCATCGCCTCGGACGAGACCACCACGCGGGTGGACGGCGCGACCCACTGGCAGTGGGTTTTCCTCTCCGACAAGGCCGTGCCGCACAGGATCGCCCCCAGCCGGGCCCGCGCCGTGGCCGACGAGGTCCTTGGCGGCCACAGGCCCGATGTGTGGATATCCGACCGTTACGCCGGCCAACAGGAACTGGGCCGCAATCACCAGGTCTGTCTGGCCCACGTTCTGCGCGACGTGCAGTACGCCATCGATAGCGGCGATACGATCTTCGCCCCGAAGATCCGCGACCACCTGCGATGGGCGATCGGCGTGGGCAAGCGACGAGACCGGCTCAAGGACAGCACCTTGGCCGTCTACGCCGCCAGAGCCGACGACAGGCTCGACAACCTGCTCGCCGCGCCCGTCGCCCATCCCGCCGGCAAGGACCTCAAGAAGCAGATCAAGGCCTGGCGAACCAAGTTCTTCGTCTTCCTGACCGACCGTGAGGTTCCGGCCACCAACAACGTCTCCGAGCGCGAAATCCGCCCCTCTGTGGTGTTCAGGAAGGTCACCAACGGCTTCCGGTCCGACTGGGGCGCCCAGATCCACGCCGGGTACCGTTCCGTCACCGGAACGGCCCGTCTCACCGGTCAGCCCGCTCTCGAGGCCATCCGTGATCTCGTCGGCGGCAACTTCGTCGTCGCCTGATCAGGCTGCCCCCAGCCAACCCCGTGAGCAATTACCTTCCACGCTTCATCGGTGCCGCCACCGCCACCGAGACCACTGCCTTCGACTCGACCTTCGCCTTCGTCATTGGCCCCGGAGGCTTGCGACCGCCCACGCCAAGCCCAACGGATTTGGCGAGAGCCGATCTGGCCGCGCTGTAGTTTGGCGCCGTGGTTGGGTAATCTTTCGGGAGACCGAACTTCGCTTTGTAATCGGCGACAGTCATGCCGTGCCGCGTCAGATGCCTCTTGAGCGTTTTATAGCTTTTCCCGTCGATGAAGCTGATCAGCGCGTCGGGCGTGATTGATTTCCTGATCTGGGCCGCCGTGGGTTTGACCGTTTCCTCGACCACCTCGGCCTTGGGTCGTCCCGTTTGGGATAGGGCGTTATGGACGGTCTCAATCAGCGTCGGCAGATCGGCGGCGGAGATCGTGTTGGCCGCAGCGTAGGCCGCGACGATGGCGGCGGTTAAATCAGTCAGGTCGGCAAACGGGTTGGTGGTGTCGTCGCTCATGGTGGCTATGGGCCTTCGGGGTTGCCCTCGCATCCTCAACGGACACTAGCCCGGCCAGTGCTAGCGTATGTCCCACACTGCCCAACATCATTGCACCACAAGCCTGGTTCGGCTCTTATTTTTCAATCACTTGCGGCAATCGAAATTGTCCCACAAACAATCCTGTCGAGTGCGCCAGCGTTTCAATCGGCTGTGGACTCCTCCACCCCGTTGACGGCGCCGCCGACGGCCCTGGCCCGGCCCGCCTGCTGCATCGTTCGCGGACGGGCGCCTAGCCGCGGCCATGCGATGCGGCTAACAGGCTTCCTGACGGTGAGGTCCAGCCTGGCCGATCTCGACCGGTTGAAACGATACTGACGATCCTGGGAGCCATTCATGCAGTTCGACGACGTTATCCTCGGTCGCCGAAGCATCCGCGGTTACAAGCCCGATCCGGTGCCCCGGGCGCTGATCGAGGAAATCATCGGTCTGGCGATGCGGGCGCCGTCGTCGATGAACACCCAGCCCTGGAACTTCTACATCATCACGGGCGAGCCGCTCGACCGGATCCGCAAGGGCAACACCGAGCGGAACATGGCGGGCGTTCCGCAATCACGCGAGTTCCGCATCGGCGACGCCCCGTTCGCTGGGCAGCATCGCGAGCGGCAGATCGGCGTCGCCAAGCAGCTGTTCTCAGCGATGGGCATTGCGCGCGACGATAAGGAAGCCCGTCAGGACTGGGTGCTGCGCGGTTTCAGGCAGTTCGACGCGCCGGTCTGCGTGATCGTCACCTATGACCGCGCCCTGCATGGCATGGACGACGCGCCCTTCGATTGCGGCGCGGTGGCGACCGCCCTGGTCAACGCCGCCTGGTCTCGCGGGCTGGGCGCCGTGATCAACAGCCAGGGGATCATGCAGTCGCCGGTGGTGCGCGAGCACGCCGGGATCGCCGACGATCAGGTGATCATGAAAAGCATCGCGCTGGGCTGGCCCGATGAGACCTTCCCGGCGAACGCCGTCGTGTCCGAACGCAAGTCGGTGGCCGAGGCGACCGTCTTCGTCGGTTTCGGGGACTAGAGCCCTTCCCGATCTGATTGAAACAATCAGATCGGATCAGAAAGGCTCTAAACTTTTGATTCTAGAGCAAATTATCTCCGACCGGATGTTTCAATCTGGTCGGAGTTTGCTCTAGGGGAGAGGCCCGAACCCCCCTCTGTGACGGTCGGGTCGTCAGCGTCCGCTGAAAGGCGCACCCGGACCGGTCGCCGACGGCGCCGCCCGGGTCGCGTTCCGTCAGGTCTGCACGCCTTCAGGAGGACGTCATGCCCGGCATACCCCGTCGATACGCGCACTTCGTCTTCGGCGTCATCCAGTCCGGCCTCACGACGGCGATCGCCTCGGCCATCGCCAGTCGCGCCTTCATCGCGCAGGGCGTGTTTCTCGGCCATTGGCTCGGCTCATGGGGCCTGTCCTGGTTGCTGATGCTGCCGATCGTCATAATTGCCGCATCCCCCATCCGGCGGCTGGCCGATAGGCTGACCACCGAGTCGTGATCGCGACGACCGGTGCGTATGGCTGACACAGCGCAACGGGTGGGAAGGGTGTCGCGATCCGGCGACGTCAGCACTCAACGGGAGATCGTCATGGCGACGGAAGCGGGTCTGAAGGACGGATTCACCCTCTGGGGCGCCGCCCATTCCCTCTATTCGGGCAAGGTGAGGTCCTACCTGATCAAGAAGGGGCTTCCCTATCGCGAGTTCTATCCCTCCAGCCCCGAGTTCCACTCGCGCATCGTGCCGGCGGTGAAATCCCTGGTCATTCCGGTCCTGGAGACGCCCGAGGGCGAGATCATTCAGGACAGCACCGACATCATCGACTACCTTGAAGCCCGCCATCCCGCGCCGGCGATGACACCCGCCGGGCCCGTGCTGCGCACCGTGGCCATGGTGATCGACGCCTTCGGCTCGGAACAGATGCTGCCCCTGGCGATGCACTACCGCTGGAGCTACCGCGCCGATCAGGAGCGTTTCCTGCAGGCCGAGTTCGGGCGCGCGGTGCACGCGGGCGCCGACCGTGAAGCCCGACTGCAATCCGGCGAAAGTTTCATGAAGTATTTCAGCGGTTTCCTGCCTGGGTTGGGCGTTTCCCCGGAAACCATTCCCGCGCTGGAGGCGTCGTACTTCGACCTGCTCGAGGCGCTGGATGTCCACCTGCAGGCCTATCCCTATCTGCTCGGCGGGCGACCCTCGATCGCCGATTTTGGCATGATGGCGCCGCTCTATGCGCACCTGGGACGCGATCCGGCGCCGGCGACGGTGATGAAGACCCGCGCGCCGAACGTCTACCGGTGGGTCGAGCGGATGAACCTGGCCGGAGTCGCCGACGGCGAGTTCCGGGATTGCCCCGAGCGCTACCTCGACGACGACGCAATCCCGGCCACGCTCGAAACTGTGCTCAGGGTCATGTTCTCGGACTGGACTCCCGGCCTGGTCGCCGACGCCGAGCGCTTCAATCTCTGGGTGGCGGACCAGCCGAACCTGGCCGCCGGACATCTGGTCTCGGCGGACGGCGCGCACAGGGTTCACCCGAACTTGGGCGCGATCGCCTATCCGTGGCGCGGCGTGACCATGCGCCGCGACAGCGCCCCGCATGCGCTGTGGCTGCATAGTCGCGCGGCCGACCAGGCCCGATCCCTGTCAGGTCCGGCGCGTGAGGCCCTGCAGGCGCTGCTGACGCGGACGGGCGGCGCGGAGGCGATGGCGATCCGACTGTCGCGACCGATGAGGCGAGACGATTTCGCGCTGGTTCTGGCGTAATCGCAGGCGGGGTCATGACGCGCCGGCGACGCCGGGCCGTCACGCCGCCAGGCCGGCCCGCCATTCGCGCACCAGCGGAATCCACAGATCGTTGGCGCCGTCGCTGTTCATCAGCATGCACAGGCCGTCCCCGGTGTCCGGAAAGATCGAATAGATGCTGCGCCAGCCGATCGTGCCGCCGGAATGGTGAACGTTCATCGGTCCGGCCGAGGTCAACAGCAGATGTCCCAGGCCGGCCTCGAACTGCACGCCGCCGGCGTTGTCGGCGAGGCCGTGCGGGGTGAACATGGTCTGGATGGCGGCGGGGGACACCACCCCGCGACCGGCCGGCTCGCCGCCCGGGCCGGCCATCTCGGCGCAGGCGAAGGTCGCCAGGTCGAGGATGCTGGCATAGACGCCGGCCGCCGCCCGGCACGGCCAGCGATAGTCCACGCAGCGCCGGCCCGTCTTGAGATGGGGGCGGGCCAGGCTCTGGCCCTCCCGGCGCTCGAAGCCCGCGCCGGCCAGGCCCAGCGGCTCCAGGACGTTTGCAGTGACAAAGTCGCCGTAGTCCTCGCCGGTCACGTCCTCGATCATCAGCTCCAGGATCGCGAAGCCGGCGTTCGAATAGCGCCAGGCCTCTCCCGGCGGGTGGGTGACCCGGACCGGCTCGTCCGGTTCGAGGCTCCAGTCCTCGTAGTAGCGGACCTGTTCGGCGTTCGGCGGCGGCAGCCTGTCCCGCAGGGCGTCGAGCACCGTGTGACGCGGCGCCCGCGGCTCGACGCCGCGAAAGCCCCGATCGGTCACCCCGGCGTGATGGCTAAGCAGCCGCCGGGGGGTGACGAGGTCCAGGTCGTAGAGGTCCGAGGGCGGCAGGGACCAGCGGCGCAGATAGCGGGAGACCGGCGCGTCGAGATCGACCCGGCCGGCGTCCGCCAGGGTCATGACCGCCCAGGCGGCGAAGGCCTTGGAGATGGACTGCAGGCTGAACACGGTGTCGGGGGCGACCGGCGCCCCGGTCTGGAGATCCGCGACGCCGTAGGTGCGGACTTCGGCGAGGGCGCGGTCGCCGATCAGGGCGAGGGCGCAGCCCGGAACGCCCAGAGGCTCCATCCGCGAGCGGATGGCCTCGTCCAGTCTGTCGATCAGCCTGCCGGTCATGCCGTCCTCCTCTTGAGCCATCCCGTCAGCAGGCCGGCCCCGTCGTCAAGCGAGCCGGCGCCGAGCCTCGCCGCCCGCGCGCGGCTACCGCCTGGTCCCGGACGCCGAGCCGCCGCCGGGCGTCTCCCCGGGCCCCGGCTCGCCGTGCACGACACAGGGCCGGCCGCGCCCCCCGGGTTCGCGTCCTGTCACAATGCTACGGCCGACTTAACGAAGGACAAGCGACGAAACGCAAAGGTCAAGGTCGCGCGACCTGAAGCGACAGGTTGGTGTCGCTCCCGAGCGGATACAGAGGGTGGGCGTTCTGCTCAGTCCAGCTTGAAGAAGACTGACGTCGCCCAGGGAGAGAAATGGTCATGATTATCAAGTACGGATTCCGCTCGGCAGTCTTCGCGGGCGCGTCGCTGGTCGCACTGACCGTCGCCTCGCCGGGCCTCGCCCAGCAGGCCGCGCCAGCCCAGCCGGCCAAGCCGCAGGCCGAGGTCCGGCTTGGCGAGGTGATCGTCACCGCCCAGCGGCGGTCGGAATCGATCCAGAACGTGCCGATCGCGGTGTCGGCCATCTCCGGCGGCGCGCTGAAGTCGCAGCGGCTGGACAGCGGCGGCGACCTGCTGCTGTCGGTGCCGAACGTCACCTTCGCGCGCGGCAACTTCGGGGGCTTCAACTTCCAGATCCGCGGTATCGGCACCAAGCTGGTGGCGACCAGCGCCGACGCCGCCATCGGCGTGCACGAGAACAGCGTCCCGCTTACCGCCAGCACCCTGGCCGACGCCGACTTCTTCGACGTGACGCGGGTCGAGGTGCTGCGCGGGCCGCAGGGCACGCAGTTCGGCCGCAACACCACCGGCGGCCTGGTCAACATCATCACCAACCAGCCCAGCAACCGGTTCGAGGGCGCGCTGACCGGCGAATACGGCAACTACAACACCAAGAAGATCAACGGTTTCGTCAATCTGCCGCTCGGCCACGACGTCGATCTGCGCATCGCCGGGGCTTTCATCGACCGCGACGGCTACGGCTTCAACGACATCACCGGTCACCGCATCGACGGGCGCAACGTCTATTCCACCCGCGCCACGCTGAGCTGGCGGCCCACGGACAAGTTCAAGGCGTCGTTGATGTGGGAACACTTCACCGAGAACGACAACCGCGACCGCGTCGGCAAGCAGCTGTGCATCAGCGATCCGGGCCCGGCGACCGTCGGCGGCGTCTCGACCGGCCTGAACCGCAACAACTACAGCCAGGGCTGCCAGGGCGGCCAGAGCCTGGACGGGGCCAACGCCCTTGGCGAAGTCAACAGCGCCGCCACCCTCGGCGGCGGCCTGGGCGTGGCCACGGGCCTGATCACCGGAAACGCCTACGCCGGAAAGATGCAGGACCCCAACCTGCATAATATCGAGTCCGTATTTGACCCGAAATACAAGCACAACAGCAACCTGTACATGGGTCGTATCGAGTTCAAACCGACCGATAACCTGGAAATCACCTATACGGGTTCCTATTCGATCGACACCAGCTTCTCCGAAGCCGACTACAACCGGGCGACGCCGACCCAGACGTTCAACGCCAATGCGCCGACCATCTGCGCGGCGATCGGGGCCGGCGCGGCCCAGGGGTGCAACAACACCTACACCCTGACCAACGCCGGCGGCTATTTCGTCGATCCCCAGGTCGGCACGCGCAACCAGTTCACCACCATCGACTTCACCGACGGCGACAGCCAGCAACTGACCCAGGAAATCCGCCTGCAGTCGAGCTTCTCCGGCCCGCTGAACTTCAGCGCCGGCGCCAGCTACCTGCGCTTCCACACGGTGACCAACTACTATGTCACCAGCAATACCCTGACGGCGGCGACGGAGGGCGTGTTCAACCCGCTGGCGACCATCGGCACGGCCAAGGCCCTGTGCCCGGCGACGGGCTCCCTGACCCTTGGCTACTGCGAGTACGTCGATCCCAACGCCATACCGACCGGCATCGGCCACAACTATTTCGACAGCCGCACCGACTATTCGCTGTCGTCCTACGCCGCTTTCGCCGAGGTCAACTACCGGCTGCTCGATGATCTGATGTTCACCGGCGGCGTGCGCTACACCGATGACCAGAAGCGTGTGGTGGCCTTCTCCCCGCCCCTGTTCGTGCCCGGCTACGGCGTGGGATCGCCCCCGGCGGGCGGCTTCCAGGACGTCGGCTTCGGCGAACTGACCGGACGGGTCAATCTGGCGTGGACGCCGCACACCGGCTTCACCGACAAGACGATGATCTACGCCTCCTACGCGCGCGGCTACAAGGGCGGCGGCTTCAATCCGCCCCAGTCGCCAGGGCAGGTCCTGTTCCCGCCCACCTTTGCGCCGGAGTTCATCGACTCCTTCGAGATCGGCGCCAAGAACACCCTGCTCGGCGGCGCCCTGGTCTTCGACGCCACCGGCTTCTACTACAACTACAGCGGCTATCAGGTGTCGGAGATCATCCAGCGCACCTCGGTCAACGTCAACATCAACGCCAAGATCTACGGGGCCGAGGTGGAGAGCCTGTGGCAACCGGTGAAGGGTCTGACCTTCAACGCCAACATCGGCTATCTGCACACCCGGCTTGATCCGACCAGTTCGATCGACCTGACCAACCTCACCCAGAACGATCCCGCCTATCAGACGGTGAAGAACGGCCTGACCTACGCCAACTGCATCGCTCCGACGGCCCAGCTGGCCGCCCTCCAGGCCAAGCTCAATGCGGCGCCCGCGGCGCTGGCGGGCGTCCTCGCCGGCAGCAGCGGGCTGGAAGGCGCCGGAATCCCCGGCGCGGCGGGGGTCTGCAACGGCGGCTTCGCCACCGGCAGCGCCGGCGCGGCCTACTGGGGCGCCGCGGTCGATCCCTATATGGTGAACGGCAGCGTCGTGCCGGGAAAGTCGGCCTCGATCGGCGGCAACCAGCTGCCCAACTCGCCGAGCTGGACCGTATCGCTCGGCGCCCAGTACCGCTGGACCTCCGGACCGTGGACGGTGACGCCCCGCGCCGACTTCTACTATCAGGCCGCGTCCTTCGCCCGCATCTTCAACGCCCCCAACGACGTGCTGCATTCCTACACCAACACCAACCTGTCGCTGACCATCGACCGGGAGGACTGGGGCCTGAATGTGCAGCTCTACGTGAAGAACCTGTTCGACAAGACGGTGATCACCGACAAGTACATCACCGACGACTCCTCCGGCCTGTTCACCAATATTTTCCTCAACGACCCCCGCACCTTCGGGGTGTCGCTGACCAAGCGGTTCTGACGGGCCCCCGGCGATCGGTTACCGAGAGTCCGCGGCGTCCTGAAGCGCCAGGCTTCCGGGAGCCCCGTCCGATCGCTGACGCTCCGGGGCGGTCGCGGGTTTGCGTCGGAGGGGCTCCGTGTGTGAGGGCAAAGTGCGCCCAAGGGCCGCGCCGCGCCGACGGCTGGACGGCAGGCTGAATGCAAGATGGGCCGGCTCTGCAGCTTGAAAATCCTGCAGGCCGTCCCGCCAACCCTCGGGTTGATTGCCGGTGCAAGGCGCGCCGGCGGCCGACTGACGGGGTTTTCAACGCCGGCGCTTTGGCCCAAATGGGCAGGCAGATCAGGCCGGAGGACCCTATGCCCATCAGGAACGTGTTCGAGGACACCAACGCCCTCAAGGCGAGCATCACCAACCTCTCGGTCGATGAACTCCAGGCCGAGGCGGCCGCCATCGCCAGCGGCCAGACCCTGCTGATCGACCTTCGTGAGATCCAGGAGGTGGTGGAGCTGGGGACCATTCCCCAGGCGAAACACGTGCCGCGGGGGATGCTTGAGTTCTGGGCCGACCCGGCCAGTCCCTATTTCCGCAGCTTCTTCGCCGAGGACAAGAAGATCATCGTCTTCTGCGCCGGCGGCGGACGGTCGGTCTACGCCACCCTGGCCCTGCTGGACATGGGCTATCCGGACGTCGCCCATCTGGAGGTGGGGTTCAATGGCTGGAAGAAGGCCGGCGGCGCCGTTGAGGATGTCTCGAAGACCAGCAAGTGGGTCCGCCGCGGCTGAACCCTAGGGCGAATATTTAGAGCCCTTCTGATCCGATCTGATTGTTGCAATCAGATCGGCAAGGGCGCTCGCAGGCTCAGCGCATCAGGAAGGCGGCCAGGCTGACGGCCAGAACGGCGCTGGTGGCCAGCCAGAGCGTGCCGTGGCCGCGCCGCCGGCGCCGCGGGATCGCACTCAGCGCGGCGTAGCCCGGGGCGAGGTCGGAGTCGGAGGGCTTCCAGGGGACGGATCGGCGAATCATGGTTGGTATACTGAGCATCCCCCTTGCCGCGTCCTGCGGCAAGGGGCCGCGGCCCACCAGGGCCGGCTCAGTGCGGCGGTGCGAGCGCCGCGTTGTAGGTGAGCAGGGCGCCGGCGCCCGCGTCCGGCGTGACGACAAAGCCGGCCGCGGCGGCCGATCCGCTCCAGCCGGCGGCGGTGAACTGTCCGAACAGCGTCACGCTCAGCTTGTGGGTCCCGTCGTTCAGCGTCAGCACGCCGGACGCGCCGGCGGCGTTTTCCCTGAAGACGCCCGTGACCGTGGCGGGGTTCAGGTCGGTGATGTCCAGCGTCGAGCCGGCCACCGCCAGATCGGGGATCTTCTCGGCGTTGAAGGCCGCAGAGGCGCCCGAGGCGCGGAGCACGAACGGGCTGACGATCGTCGCCAGGGCCAGGGCGTCGGTCTTCAGCTGGGCAGGGGTGAGGGTCACGGCGGGCGCCGAGGGATCGCTCAGGGTGATCGAGGCCAGCTTGCCGGCCGCGGCCAGGGTCTGCAGTCCCGGCAGGCTGGCCGCCACACTGGCGGCGGTGTCGACCACCGCCAGCGGCGTGACGAGGCGGTTGCGCAGGGCTGTGGAAAGCCCGGCCGCCGCGGCGGCGGC
>CAIXWN010000210.1 GCA_903923135.1 uncultured Caulobacteraceae bacterium
CGCATGTTCGGCGTCGACAAAGGCGGCCGTGCCGCCGGCCTTCTGCACCTCGGCCACCACATGCAGCGCCAGGGTGGTCTTGCCGGAGCTTTCCGGGCCGTAGATCTCGACCACGCGGCCCTTGGGCAGGCCGCCGATCCCCAGGGCGATGTCGAGGCCGAGAGAGCCGGTGTGCACCGACTCGATCTCGACGACCTTGCCCTTGTCGCCCAGCTTCATCACCGAGCCTTTGCCGAAGGCCCGGTCGATCTGCGTCAGCGCCGCTTCCAGAGCCCGCTGCTTGTCGCCTTCTTCTTTTCCCACCAGCCTCAACGCCATGTTGCTCATCTTCGATCCCGCCATTCTATCCCACGATTCCGCCGCCGGGGCCGGGCCGTTGTGAATTTGATCGAAGCCCGCCGGATGAAGGAATTCGTACCCGATTTGTTCTCTGTTCGCAAGATGTTCTCACGCGCAGCGGGGAGGGTTTTTTCGGGCGCCGCCCGGGATGGGTTCCGGGCGACGTGGAGGCGATCCTAGGCGGCGGCCCGGGCCGAGGCGGTGACCTCGTCGGCGGCCCTTCCGGTGAGTTCGGCCAGATGGTCGAAGACGAACTCATAGAGGCCCAGGCCCTGGGTCAGGGAGCGCAGCTCGGCGATCAGTTCGTGGCGGTCGCTCTGTGGCAGATAGGCGTCGATGGCGTCCCAGCCCGCCCAGCCGTCACGCGGTCCGAAGCCGAGGATCTGGCCGCGGCGCGCCGACAGGGCGGCGTTGATATGGGCGATGGCGGTGGAGGGCGCGAAAACCCGCAGGCGCTCGATGGGCTCGAGCAGGCGCGCGCCGCAGGCTTTCAGGCCCTCGTCCATGGCCAGCTTGCCGGCGAGGCGGAAGGCCATTTCCGACGAATCGACGGCGTGGAACGCCCCGTCGGTGAGGGTCACCTCGACATCGACCACCGGGAAGCCGAGCGGTCCGCGCATCAGGCTGTCGCGCACCCCCTGCTCCACCGCCGGAATCCACTGCCTGGGCACCACCCCGCCGGTGATCTTCGAGATGAAAGCGAAGCCGTCGCCGCGCTCCCGCGGACGAATCTCGATGGTGACGTCGGCGAACTGGCCGTGGCCGCCGGTCTGCTTCTTGTGACGCCCGCGCTGGGTGGCGCCGCCGCGGATGGTCTCGCGATAGGGGGTGCTGGGCCGCTCGGCGGTGATCTCCAGGCCGTGGCGGCGCTTGAGCCGTTCCAGGGCCAGGCGCACGTGGCCCTCGCCCTGGCCGGCCAGCAGGGTCTGGCCGCTCTCGGGGTCCTGGGTGATGGTCAGGCCCGGGTCTTCCTCGAGCAGGCGCGTGAGGGCGCCGGACAGGCGCACATCGTCCTTGCGGTTGGCCGCGGCGATGGCCAGGGCGTAGAGCGGCGCCCTCACCGCGGGGGCGGCCGACGGCAGGGCCGTCCCCACGCCGAGCCGGTCGCCGGCGCGGACCGCCTCGATCTTGCCGATGGCGACGATGTCGCCCACCGCCGCGCTGGCGATCTTCTTCAGGCCCGCGCCCTGCACGGCCGACAGACCGCCGGCCCGCCCCCTGGAACCTTCGGACAGGGTCAGCTCGACGCCGTCGGCCAGCGGGGCGCCGAACACCCGGGCGTAGGCCAGCTTGCCGGCCTGGCCGGCCCAGGCGGTCTTGATGACCACGGCGGCCGGGCCGGCCAGCCCCAGCCGCGCGGCGGCCTGGGCGGTGGGCGGCGTCTCATGGCGCAGGGCCTTGAGCAGACGGCGGATGCCGAAGCCGTTGAGCGCCGAGCCGAAGAACACCGGCACGATCAGCCCCTCGTTCATGTCCTTGACCAGGTCGGCGAACACCAGGTCACGGGCCGGATTGGCGTCGGACAGCAGCTGTTCCATGAGGTCGTCGTCGAAGTCGGCCAGCTGCTCGAGCATATGGAAGCGCGCATCGGCCTCCAGGGTGGCCAGGTCGGGGGTCAGGGCGACCGTCTGCGAGGGCTGGCCCGGGCGCCAGATGAAGGCCCGCTCCAGCGCCAGGTCCACAGAGCCGACGACGTGCTCGTTCTCGACGATGGGCAGCTGGCGGGCGACCAGGGGCACGCTGCTCACCGGCGCCAGGGCGGTCAGCAGATCCTCCAGCGAGCCGCGGGCGTGATCCATCTTGTTGACGAACAGGGCGCGCGGCACGCCCAGGGCCTCGAGCTGGCGGATGGCGGGCTGCAGCAGAACCGCCTTGGCGGCGTCGGGCTCGGTGACGATCACCGCCAGGTCCACCGCCGGCAGGGCGGCGTCCGACTCGGCGGCCAGCTCCAGCGACCCGGGACAATCGACCACCGTGTAGTGCTCGCCCATGAAGTTGAAGCCGGCCAGGTTCATCTCCACCGAATGGCCCCGGGCCTTCGCTTCGGGGCTGGAGTCGCCCACCTTGCGATCGGTCTCTCCGGCCGCCTGCAGCATAGCCTCCATCAGGGTGGTCTTGCCGGAACCGGTGGGTCCCACCAGCGCCAGGGCGCGCACCTCGCCTGAAGGTCTGTTGGGCATATCGACGTCCTCCGCTGTCATGGCCGTCAGAGCGACCAGGGAAAACCTATCGCAGGCGCCGGCGGGGGGGCTACACCGGGAGAACCCTTAAGGGAGATTGGTCGGCCGCCCCTGCCGCTGCGGAAACATTTGAGACCCGTCGCGAGGCGGGCGGCAAGGAAATTTCGTGCATCGCCGCGCCGCCCGATGCATCCCGGAGCCTCCCGGCGCGCCTGCCCGCATGGCGACGAACCGGGCACCGGTATCTTCGCCGGACGCCGCTGTGGCGTCGGGGCGGAACAGGGGTTGCGAGCGTGGGTGGCGCGGTGCTGATGTGGCTGGCGGCGGCGGGGGCGATCAGCCCGGCAGGCCGGCCAGCGGGGCGACGCGGCCGGGGCTCGCTCGTGGCGTCCCTGCCCCGGATCGAGGCCTGGCTTCGCCGCCGCGCGGTTCGCCGCCTGTTGATCGGCCGCCTGGTCCGCTACGGCTGATCCGGTCTTCTAGCCTTTGAGGAAGTCGCGCGCCGCGGCCAGAAAGCCGTCCGGCGCGTCGAGGGGCACGCTGTGGCCGGAGTCGGCGACCGTCGCGAGGCGGGCGTCGGGGATGACCTGGACCATCCGCCCGGCGACCTCGGGGGCGAGCAGGTCCGACAGGGCGCCGCGGATCACCAGGGTCGGGACGGCGATGGCGGCGCAGGAGGCCCAGGCGGTGGCCGCATCGCGCGGCCGCAGGGTCGAGAGGGTCCGCAGGGCCCGGTCAAATCGCCAGGTCCAGAGGCCGTCCTCGGTGCGCATCAGGCTGTAGTCGGAGCGGTGGCGGTGGTGGGTTTCCGGCGGCCGGGAGTTCTCCGCCCGGGCGGCGGCGAAGGCCTCGTCGCGGCTGGCGAAGATGTCGCTGGCCCGGCCGTTCTGGCGGATGCGCCCGGCGCCGGCGCTGATCAGTTCAGGCCCGATGTCGACGATGACCAGCGCGGCCAGCCCGGCCGGCCGCCGGCCGGCGTACTCCGTGGCCACCATGCCGCCCATGGACAGGCCCAGCACGGAAAAGCCGTCCAGCCCCAGGGCCCGCACCAGGGCCTCCAGATCGTCGGCCATGTCCTCGACGCCATAACGGTCGGCCGGAGCCCAGGCCGATTCGCCGTGGCCGCGCTGGTCCAGGGCGATCACCCTGTAGCGGTCGGTCATCGCCCCGGCGAAGGCGTCCCAAGTGCGGGCGTGGCCGGTGTAACCGTGCAGGAGCACCAGCGCCGGCGCGTCGGGGCGCGTCGAGGGCCAGTCGCGAAAGTGGAAGCGCAGGCCGCCAAGCTCGATCAGTTCGTCGACCACCGGGGCGGCGGGCTGGGGCATGGCGGGGTCCTCCGGGCGGCGCTCTCTGGCGGGCCTGGCGAACGGTAAACCACGAACCCCGTCGGGCGCGCCAGGGGCGGCGACGGGGCCCGGCGAACCTCAGAGGGCCTGGGGCGGCAGCATGCGGCCCAGCAGGCCATCCCGGCGGACGATCAGGTGATAGCTCACCCCGGCCAGGTGCAGGCCGATCAGGCTGTAGACGGCCCACTGGGCGTAGTTGTGCACCGCCGCGGCCGCGTCGCCCACGGCCTTGTCCTTCCAGGCGATGCGCGGGAAGCGCAGTCCGAAGGGGTCGACGTCATAGCCGTGGCCGGTGGTCCACAGATAGCCCGACACCGGCATGACGACCATGGCGATCAGCAGGCCGACGGTGACCACGGCCGACAGGGTGCGGTTCCACGGCGGCATGGAGCCCGGATGGCCGGGCGGCCGTTCGATCAGCCGCCAGGCGATGCGCACGACGGTCAGGGCGACGATGGTCAGACCCAGGGCCTTATGGATGTCGAGCATGAACAGGAACTTCGGCGTGTCCTCCTTGAGCGACATGACCACCCAGGCCACCGGCAGGATGGCGAACATCAACCCGACGGTCAGCCAGTGCAGGGTCTGCTGGACAGGCGAAAAGCGAAGCATCATGGCGCCGGGATCCCGGGTTGCGGCCAGAGAAGCCGGAAGAATGTGGTGATCCGGGCGATCCGCCAAGCCGCGACGCCCGCACGGCCACGGGCCCGGCGTCGCCGCCGGGCCCGACCGTCAATCAGGACGGGGCTCAGTAGGGCCGCGACCTCTCGTCGTCGCCGCGTTCGGCGAAGAGCCGGCCCTGCAGAGCGTCGAGGCGGGCCAGGATATCCTGGCGCTGCTCGGGGCTCAGGCGGCCGTCGCCG
>CAIXWN010000211.1 GCA_903923135.1 uncultured Caulobacteraceae bacterium
GTCCATCATCGGCCAGATGATGGACTGCTTCGGTTGCGCCGGTCTCTGGGTCGCCGCGCCGCTCGCCTGGTTCGTCGGCGGGCGCATCCCGGGATTGTCCGAACTGATCGTCATCTGGCTGGCGATCGCCGGCGCCGCCTACCTGCTCGAACTCTTCCTGCCCACGCCGATCCACATCCAGCCACAGGAGATAGACAATGGCCTGCTGTAACCGCCGCCGCGAAGCCCTGGCTTCCGATCCGGCCGCCCGCGCGCCCGCTACACGGCCCGCGCCGCCAGCCTCCACCCGCGCCGCCATCCGCTATCTCGGCGGCGAGGCGGTCTCCGTCCGCGGCCCGGTCACCGGCCTCGCCTATGCCTTCTCGCCTCACCAGGCCCAGCGCGGCATCGACCGTCGCGACCTCGCCCCTCTGCTGCGCTCCCGCCTGTTCGCCCGCGCCTGAATACCGCAACGAAGATGGCCGCGCCACAGGGGGCGACACGCGCCATTCGTCCCGTTATCCTCGTAAAAAAATACAACAATCCGAGGAAACCCGATGTTCAAGCTCGTCGCCCTGTGGTCTGCGCCCAGGCCGGAAGATGTCGACGCCTTCGAGGCCGCCTATCATGCCTCGCACGCGCCAAAGGCCCGCGCCCTGCCCAACCTCACGGCTCTTGAAACCATCCGTATCAATGAAGGGCTGGAGGGCTCGCCCCCTGCCTGGCATCGCGTCACCGTGATGATCTGGCCCGACCGCGCCGCATTCGAGCGCGATACGACGACGCCCGAGTGGCGGACTCTTCGCGA
The DNA here is from genome assembly GCA_903923135.1 of uncultured Caulobacteraceae bacterium. Taxonomy (GTDB): domain Bacteria; phylum Pseudomonadota; class Alphaproteobacteria; order Caulobacterales; family Caulobacteraceae; genus Acaudatibacter; species Acaudatibacter lapponiensis. Next base: position 788 of record CAIXWN010000211.1, read on the forward strand.
GGATGGCGGCGGCATGGTCGCGCGCTTCGGCGTCACCCTGACCGCCTCGATGGGCGAGGAAGGCTAGGGCAGGGCGCGACCATGGCCATTCTCGTTACCGGCGGAACCAAGGGCATCGGCCTCGCCATCGCCCGCCGCTTCGCAAAACCGGATACGGACGTGTTCCTCAATTTCCGCGCCGACGAGGCCTCCGCCGCGCTTGCCGCCGAGGCCATCACCGCGGCCGGCGCGCGCTGTCACCTGATCCGCGCCGACGTGGGAACGCCGCAGGGCGCCCGCGAGGTCCTCGAGCAGGTCGCCGCTCGCACCGAGCATCTCGACCAGCTGGTGCACTGCGCGGTCAAGGTGATCGCCGAGCCACTGCTGACCGTCGATCCGGAAGCGTTCACCCAGGCGTTGACCCTCAACGGCGCGGCGCTGCTCTATCTGGTGCAGGCGGCCCGGCCCCTGTTGCGGCGCGGCAGCACGGTGTTCTTTCTGTCCAGCCGGGGCTCCCGCACGCCACTGCCCAATTACGCCGCCGTCGGCGTGGCCAAGTCGCTGGCCGAAAGCCTGGTGCGCTATCTGGCGGTCGAGCTTGCCCCCCTGGGGGTGAGGGCCAACTGCGTCGCGCCAGGCGCTGTCGACACCGAGGCCCTGCGTCAGGTCTATGGCGAGCGCACGCCGGAGATCATGCAGGCCTCCGCCGCCGCCAACCCCAGCGGTCGCAACGTGGTCGATGACGACTACTGCAGCCTGATCGAATACCTCGCCGGCCCATCCGCGGCGATGATCCAGGGACAGGTCGTTTTCGTCACCGGCGGCAGCTACCTCGCCGCCTGACGCCACGACTCATCGGACCGCGGGCGTCCCGCCCACGCCTTCACCCGCCGTGAAACAGCACCGGAGTAGTTCGGGACGCCGGATCGGCCATCGACGATTGGCCCGGGCTCTCGCCAGAAATCAACGACGCCATGGCCTGGGTCATCGCCGCGGCATGCACCGTGATCAGTGAACCGCCCGCCTTGTCGCCGGTCAGCCTGAACTGGCTTGCCTGGTAGGATCCCTCCAGCTGCAGTGTCGCCAC
>CAIXWN010000212.1 GCA_903923135.1 uncultured Caulobacteraceae bacterium
GCCGCAGGTGGCGGCGACGGGCCTCCGCGGGAGACCACGGGGGCGTAGGTGTCCGCGTTGCTGATCGCGTCCTTGATCGCCTCCACAAGCTCCGGCCCGAACTTCGAACCGGCGAACCCCTTCGGGACAGACCGCAGCCGGTTGAGTCCGTCGACGTCCAGCGGCGCCTGGGTCGCCAGCTCGTCGATCGCCTCGTCCTTGAGGATGCGGCCACGCGGCTGGTCGCGGGTCTGGGCCGTGCGTTCCCGCCAGGCGGCCACGGCCCGGAACACCGCCAGGTACTTGGCCGTGTGCCGACGCGGCTTGAGACGCTTCCAGGCGTTTTCCGGTTCGACGTCATAGAGCGCCGGATCGGTCATCGCCCGCATCTCTTCGGTCACCCAGGCCAGCCGCCCCGCCTCTTCGAGACGGCCGCGCAGCATCGGAAACAGTCGGGCCAGATGGGTCACGTCCGCCAGCGCGTAGGTCAACTGCGCCTCGCTCAACGGGCGGCGCGCCCAGTCGGTGAAGCGACTGGACTTGTCGAGATCGATCTTGAGCATCTGGCGAACAAGCGCGTCATAGGCGATCTGCTCTCCGAAGCCCGCGGCCATTCCGGCGATCTGGGTGTCGAACAGCGGCATGGGGATCGCCCCCAGGTTGCTGAAGATCTCGACGTCCTGGCGTGAGGCGTGAAACACCTTCTCGATGCGTCTGTCGGCCATGACGGCCAGGAAGGGCGACAGGTCGATGTCAGGCGACAGGGGGTCGATAACAGCCTCTGCCTCGGCGGTGGCGGCCTGGATCAGGCAGAGTTTCGGCCAGTAGGTGGTCTCCCGCATGAACTCGGTGTCGACGGCGACAAACGGAGCTCCGGCGAGGCGTTGACAAAACGCCGCGAGCTCGGCGGTGGTGGTAATGGGCGTCATCGGCTAGCTATAGCCCTCCGGTGGGGCGAGTCCGCAAGACCATCATCCCGCAGACGTTCAAAAATGACCCTTTTTCGCGAGTTCCCGAACACACCATGACCGAAAGACCCAACGGTCTAACCTATGCCGCCGCCGGCGTGGACATCGACGCCGGCGCCGAGCTGGTCGAGCGAATCAAGCCGCTGGCGCGCTCGACGCGCCGTTCCGGAGCCGACGCCCAGCTGGGTGGTTTTGGCGCACTGTTCGATCTGAAGGCCGCCGGCTACGACGATCCCCTCATTGTCTCGACGACCGATGGCGTCGGCACCAAGCTGAAGATCGCCATCGAGACCGGCCTGCACGATACCGTCGGAATCGATCTGGTGGCCATGTGCGTCAACGATCTGCTGGCTCAGGGGGCCGAGCCGCTGGTGTTCCTGGACTATTTCGCCACGGGCAGGCTGGATGTCGACGCGGCCGCGCGCGTGGTCGCCGGCATTGCGGAGGGCTGCCGACAGGCCGGCGCCGCCCTGGCCGGCGGCGAAACCGCCGAGATGCCCGGCATGTACGCTGGAGGTGACTACGACCTGGCCGGCTTCTGTCTGGGCGCCGTCCGCCGTGACGGGGTGCTGCCGAGGCTCAAGGCTCAGCGGGTCGGCGACGTGCTCATCGGCCTGGGCTCCTCGGGGCCTCATTCCAACGGCTATTCGCTCATCCGGCGCATCGTCGAGCGATCCGGCCTTGCCTGGGACGCCCCCTGCCCGTTCCAGCCCCAGGCCTCCCTGGCCGAAGCCCTGATGACTCCCACGCGGATCTATGTCCGGTCGGTGCTGCCTCTGGCGAAGGCCGGACTCCTGAAGGGCGGCGCACACATCACCGGAGGAGGTCTGACCGAGAACCCGCCGCGCGCGATCGCCAACACCCTGGCGCCACGGTTCGACTGGTCCGCCTGGACGGCAGCGCCGGTCTTCGACTGGCTGCAACAGACGGGCGGAGTCTCCGAGACCGAGATGCGGCGCGCGTTCAACTGCGGCCTGGGCTTCATGCTGATCACGTCGCCCGAAGACGCCTCGCAGACCCTGGCGGCGCTGCTAGAGGCCGGCGAGGACGCGTTTGTCTGCGGACAGCTCGTCGCCGCCTGACGCGCCCATGGCCCGCCCCTGAGGCCCAGGGGCGATCGCCAGGCCCGATCGTGCCGGCGCGGCCCCGAAGGGCCGCGCCTCACGGATCAACCGACGATGTCGGCGGCGTCGAAGAACTGGGCGATCTCGATCTTGGCGTTATCGACGCTGTCCGAGCCGTGAACCGAGTTCTCGCCTACGGACAGGGCGAAGAGTTTGCGGATGGTGCCGTCCGCGGCCTGGGCCGGGTTGGTGGCGCCCATCACCTCGCGATAGCGGGCCACGGCGTTGTCGCCTTCGAGGACCTGAACGACGACCGGTTCGGAGATCATGAAGTCGACCAGTTCGCCATAGAACGGACGTTCGCGGTGGACGTCGTAGAAGTCCTCGGCTTCTTCCTTGGTCATCCGGATCCGGCGCTGGGCGACGATCCGCAGCCCCGCCTCCTCGATGACGGCGTTGATCTTGCCGGTGAGATTGCGCTTCGTCGCATCCGGCTTGATTATCGAGAAGGTGCGTTCGGTCATGCTGAGGATACTCGGGAGCGGTTGGAAAGGTCGGGGTGGCGGCTTATAGCGACGCGTGAGGCTCCCGCCAAGGCGGCGGGCGCCGCTTCCGCAAAAGTCCTCCAGATCTCCCTACGGTTAAAATCCCGCCATGCTGCGTATTCACGATCTGGTTTTTGACGCTTGGGGCCGCCGGTTCTTCGACCACGCCACTGTCACCCTGCCGGTGGGGGCGAAGGTCGGGCTGGTCGGCCGCAACGGCGCCGGCAAGTCGACCCTGTTCAAGCTGATTCTGGGGCAGCTGTCGGCGGGGGGTGGCGAGATCGACTATCCGCGAGCGGCCCGGATCGCCTCTGTCGACCAGGAGCACGAGGCGACCCCGATACCCCTGCTGGAGACGGTGCTGGCGGCCGACATCGAGCGGGCGGCCCTCCTGACGGAACTGGAGACCGCGGTCCCTGAGCGCATGGGCGATATCTACGCCCGCCTGGGCGAGATCGACGCCGACCGGGCCCCGTCCCGCGCCGCGGAAATTCTCAGTGGCCTGGGCTTCTCGACGGCCGACCTCTACCGGCCCATGTCGGAGTTTTCCGGCGGCTGGCGGATGCGGGTGGCGATGGCCGCTGCGCTGTTCGCCGAACCGGACCTGCTGCTGCTGGATGAGCCGACCAACTACCTCGACCTGGAAGGCGCCATGTGGCTCGAGGCCCGACTGAAGAAATATCCGCACAGCGCCCTGATCATCAGTCACGACCGGGAACTGTTGGACAATTCGGTCGACGCCATCCTGCACCTCAGCGAGGGCAAGCTCGACTACTACACCGGCGGCTTCTCCAGCTTCGAGCGGCAGCGGGCGGAGAAGATCCGCCTGCAATCGGCCATGCGCGGCAAGATCGAGGCCAAGCGCGCGCACATGCAGGCCTTTGTCGACCGCTTCCGCGCCTCGGCGACCAAGGCGCGCCAGGCCCAATCCCGCCTGAAGATGATCGCCAAGCTCGAGAGCGTCGCCCCTTCGGTGGAGGAGAACGTCGCCCCCTTCCTGCTGCCGTCGCCGGAACGCGCCCTTGCGCCGCCCCTGGTGCGGCTGGAGGGCGTGGCCGTCGGCTACGGCGGCCCGCCGATCCTTCACCGCCTGAACCTGCGTCTGGACATCGACGACCGGATCGGTCTGCTCGGGGTGAACGGCTCGGGCAAGAGCACCTTCGCCAAATTGATCGCCGGCGCCCTGCCGACCATCGGCGGGCAGGTCCATCGCGACCGCCGGATGAAGGTGGCCTGGTTCCACCAACACCAGATCGAGGCGATGGACCCGGAGGACACGCCCCTGTCGATCATCCGCCGGGCCATGCCGGAATCGAGCGAGGCCCAGCGTCGCGCGCGGCTCGCCCAGTTCGGCATGACCGTGCAGAAGGCGGAGACCACCGTCGCCAGCCTCTCGGGGGGCGAGCGCGCCCGCCTGTTGCTCAACATGGTGGCGATGGAGCGGCCGCATCTGCTGATCCTCGACGAGCCGACCAACCACCTGGACATCGACAGCCGCAGGGCCCTCACCGAGGCGCTTAACGACTACTCGGGCGCCGTGATCCTGATCACCCACGACCGTTCCCTTATGGAAATGGTGGCGGACAGACTTTGGCTGGTCACCGACGGCACGGTGAAGGCTTTCGACGGAGACATGGACGACTACGCCAAGTTCGTGCTCGACCGCGCGCGAGCCGCAAACCGCAACCCGTCCAAGACGCCGCCGCTTCCGCCGCCGCCGCCACCGCCCCCCCGCGGGGCGATCGCCCCGCTCAAGCGCAAGCTGGAGGCCGCCGAGGAAGCCCTGGCGCGGGAGACCAAGCTGTTCGCCGAAATCGACGCCAGCCTGGCCGACCCCGCCGTCTACAACGACCCGGTCCGGCTGGTGGAAGTGAAGAAGCGGCATGCGCGGCTGGTCGAACGGCTCGAGGAGGCCGAGGCCAAGTGGATCGCCGCCGCTGAGATCTACGAGGCGGCGCGGGTCGCGGTCTGAGCGCTCAGCCCCGTCGTTCCCAGCCCCGGCTCTCGCCCTGCTGCCAGTAGGTGACGCCGTGCCCGGCCGCCTTGCAGCGCTTCCACAGCCCCCGGGCGGCCTGCAGGGCGGCCTCGTCCCGTCCGTCGAAAATCACCACGCAGCGGGCGTAGTCAGCCAGTTCACCCGGTTCACCATCGAGGACGAAAAGGGCCTGGGCGCGGTTCGCGTTCTCCTCGCCCGGCCCCAGCAGAATCGGCTGGCGTTCGGCCAGGGGTTCGGTGGTGAGGCCATGCGGCAGGAAGCTGTCGTCCCGATAGGTCCACAACCAGCCGTCGACCGCTTCGAGCCGCCCGGGATCGTCGCAGCGCACCCGCGCCCGCCAGCCCCGCCCGAGGGTCTTCTCCAGCAACTCCGGCAACACCTGCTCGAGGCCGGTGCGTTCAAGATGATAGAACCAGACCTCGCAGGGGGCCGCGGCCATGGACAGGACCTCAGTCCTCGTAGTGGTCGGCCACCAGGCGGTCGAGCAGGCGAACGCCGAAACCGGTGGCGCCGCTGGGAATCGTCGCCACCTTTGAGTTGGGCTTCCAGGCGGTCGCGGCGATATCAAGGTGCGCCCATGGGGTGTCCTTGATGAACCGCTGGATGAACAGGGCCGCGGTGATCGAGCCCCCCGGCCGTCCGCCGACATTCTTCATGTCGGCCACGGCGCTGTCGATCTGGGATTCGTACTGCGGGGGCAGAGGCAGCCGCCAGAGCGCGTCGCCGCTGGCTTTGGACGCCGCCAGCAACCGGTCCGACAGCTCGTCGTTGTTGCTGAACAGCCCCCCCAGATCCTTGCCGAGGGCCACCACGATCGCCCCGGTCAGAGTGGCCAGATCAATGATGAATTTCGGCTTGAACCGATCCTGGCAGTACCAGATGGCGTCGGCCAGCACGAGACGGCCCTCCGCGTCGGTGTTGATCACCTCGATGGTCTGGCCCGACATGGTGGTGACCACGTCACCGGGACGCTGGGCGTTGGCGTCGGGCATGTTTTCCACCAGCCCGAGGATGCCCACAGCGTTCACCCGCGCCTTGCGTGAGGCCAGGGCGTACATCGCCCCGGTCACCGCGGCCGCGCCGCCCATATCGGTGATCATCTCCTCCATGCCATCGGCCGGCTTGAGGCTGATGCCGCCGGTGTCGAAGCACACGCCCTTGCCGACGAAGGCGACCGGTGGGGCGGCGGGGTCCTTGGCCCCCTTCCATTGAATGATCGCCAGCTGGCTGTCCCGGACGCTGCCCTGCCCGACCCCCAGAAGGGCGCCCATGCCCAGTTTCTTCATTTCCTTTTCGCCGAGAATTTCGACCTCGAGGCCAAGGCTGGTGAGCGCCTTCACCCGGCGGGCGAACTCCTCCGGATACAGGATGTTGGCGGGTTCCGAGACCAGGTCGCGGGCCAGGATCACCGCGTCAGCGAGACCGGCGAGGCGCTTGAACGCCTTGGTCGCGGCCTTGGGATCATCGACCTCCAGGCGCAGCTTCTTCACCGACGGCTTCTTCTCAGCCTTCTCCGTGGTGCGATAGCGATCGAACCGATAGGCGGCCAGACGCACGCCAAAGGCGGCGGAAGCGGCCAGGTCGGCGGAGGCGCCGGCCAGCTTGAGAAGCAGGACCTCGGCGCCGCTCGTCTTGGCCGCCTGATAGGCCTGGGCGGCGGCCAGTTCGACCGCCTCAGCGGTGGGCGACCCGGCGGGCCCGGCGCCGATCAGCAGCAATCGCGCCGCGTCGATATTATGCGGCGCGACGATGTCGAGCGTCTGCCCCTTGCCGCCGGTGAAGCGTCCGCCGTCGATGGCCCGCTTCAGCACGCCGCCGCTGACGGCGTCCAGCGCCGCCGCCGGCCCCGTGAGCGTGGCCGGTTCATGGACGAACACGCCGACGGCGGCCTTGGGTCCCGCTTCGGCCGCGTGGCCGACGAATTCAATCTTCATGGTCAACTCCACATCACATCTTCACGAGCGGTGACGGTCACGCGCTCGGGCCGCGACAGGGTCGCCGCCGCCACGCGCGTTTCGCCCACCCGGCGGCCCGTCGATCAGGCCGACAGCCCCGCCTCAGACAAACTGCGCCAGGATGTCGTCGGCCGCAACGCTGTCGCCGGCGCCGGCGCCCAGACTCTTGATCCGGCCGTCCCGTTCGGCGCGGATGATGTTCTGCATCTTCATCGCCTCGATGACGCAGATCACTTGCCCCTCCTTGACCTCTTCGCCTTCCTTGACGTCCATGGAGACCACGAGCCCGGGCATCGGCGAGACGACCAGACGCGAGGTGTCCGGCGGCGCCTTGACCGGCAGGCGCTCATGCAGATCGGCCGATGGCGGCGTGAGCACGAGAATGCGGCGTCGCGCCGCGCGGAAGCGGATGACGAAACCTTCCGGCGCGCTGGCCACCGTGGCGGTGAAGTCCCGGCCCTCGAGTCGGCCGGAGAACAGCGGGAACCCCGGCTTCCACGTGACCTTGTCGAGAGTCAGGCTGCGCGATTCCGCCGGAAGGGTGAGGGTCAGGCCGTCCTCGCGGTCGGCCACCTCCACGTCGCGTCGTACGCCGCCGGCCACCACCACCCAGGTGTTGCGGTTGATCTTTGACGACAGGTCGCCGCCAATCCGCCGGGCCCGGGCGGCCATGGTGCGGTGCATGGCAACAGCGGCGGCCAGCATGATGTCGGCCTGCCACCCTTCGGGCTCCAGGCCGGCGAAACCGTCGGGAAACTCGTCCTTGATATAGTTCGTGGACAACACGCCGGAGGCGAAGCGCGGCTGATCCATCACCGCCGAGAGGAAGGCCGTGTTGTGGCCGGGACCCTCGATATGCAGGTCCTCGAGCGCCCGGGCCATGCCGGCGATCGCCCCGCCGCGGTCCGGCGCCCATGCGCAGAGCTTGGCGATCATCGGGTCGTAGAAGGTGGAGATCTCGTCACCCTCGCGCACCCCGGTGTCATTGCGCACGATGTAGTCGCCGTGATCGCCCTCGGCCGGCGTCACGTACCGCGACAGCCGACCGATTGACGGCAGAAACTTGCGGTAGGGATCCTCAGCGTAGATTCGGCTCTCGATCGCCCAGCCCTTGATGGCCAGGTCACCCTGGCCGAAGGTGAGGGGCTCGCCGGCGGCGACGCGGATCATCTGCTCGACGAGATCGACCCCGGTGATCAGTTCGGTGACCGGATGCTCGACCTGAAGACGCGTATTCATCTCCAGGAAATAGAACGACTTGTCCTGTCCGGCGACGAACTCGACGGTGCCGGCGGAATCATAGTTCACAGCCTGGGCCAGGGCGACGGCCTGGGCGCCCATGGCCGCCCGCGTCTCGGCGTCGAGCAGCGGCGACGGCGCCTCCTCGATCACCTTCTGATTGCGCCTTTGAATCGAGCACTCGCGCTCGAAGAGGTAGACCACGTGACCGTGCTTGTCGCCGAGCACCTGGATCTCGATGTGGCGCGGATTGACGATGAACTTCTCGATGAAGATGCGGTCGTCGCCAAAGGCGCCCTTCGCCTCCGCCTTGACCGCCGGGAATCCTTCCTCGACGTCGCGGCGGTTCCACGCCACGCGGATGCCCTTGCCGCCGCCGCCGGCCGACGCCTTGATCATCACCGGATAGCCGATTTCCTCGGAGATCCGGACGGCGTGGGCCGTATCGTCGATCTCGCCGATGTGGCCCGGAACGATGGAGATGTTGGCCTTGGCGGCGAACAGCTTCGACTGGATCTTGTCGCCCATCGCGTCGATGGCGTCCGGGTTGGGTCCGATGAAGACGATCCCCGCCTCGGCGCACTGGCGCGCGAACTCGGCCTTTTCCGACAGAAAACCGAAGCCGGGGTGAACCGCCTGGGCTCCGGTCTGGTGACAGGCGGCGATGATCTTCTCGGCCACCAGATAGGACTGATTGGCCGGTGAGGGGCCAATGAACACCGTCTGGTCGGCCATGGAGACGGCCAGGGAGTCAGCGTCGGCTTCCGAATAGACCACCACCGTCGCGATGCCCATGCGGCGGCAGGTCTTGATGATCCGAACCGCGATTTCACCGCGGTTGGCGATCAGGATTTTTGAGAACATCCGGTTGGGGTCGCCTTCTTAAACGTTATATCGGGGGTTAGACGCGTCAGGCGCCAATGACAACTGTGACCGGACGTCAGGCCTCAGGAGGATTTCATGACCGACACCGCCCAGACACCACACCTGTCGCCGGCCGGCTTCGACCTTGCCGCGCCGACCCCGGCCGAACTGACCCGGCTTGAGGCCGGCCTGACCCGAGAGGAGAAGGAGGTCCTGCTTCACCACGGCACGGAGGCGCCGTTCTGCGGCGGCCTTCTGGATAACAAGGCGGACGGTCACTACTGCTGCCGCCTCTGCGGCCTGCCCCTCTTCCAGGCCCGGACGAAGTTCGAGAGCGGCACCGGCTGGCCGAGTTTCTTCGCCCCCTTCGATGAAAGCCACGTCCGCGCCGTTCGCGACAACAGCTACGGCATGGTGCGGATCGAAACCCGATGCGCGCGATGTGATTCCCACCAGGGCCACGTCTTTCCCGACGGGCCGCCGCCGACCCGCCTTCGTTACTGCATCAACTCGGTGTCTCTGCAGTTCGTGATGAACGGCGATCCCCTGCCCGACCCGCTGGGGCGCGGAGACCGCATCGGCTAGGCCGGTCGCGCCGGCCTCGGGCTACAACGGAATGTTGTCGTGCTTCTTCCAGGGGTTGGTCACGGACTTGGACTTGAGGCTCTTCAGCGCCCGTACGATGCGGCGGCGCGTTCCGTGCGGCATGATTACGTCGTCGATATAGCCGCGCGAGGCGGCCACGAACGGGTTGGCGAAGTGGGCCTTGTACTCGGACTCGCGCTGGCCGAGCTTCTCAGGATCGCCGATGTCGGCGCGGAAGATGATCTCCACCGCCTGCTTGGGCCCCATCACCGCGATCTCGGCGGTGGGCCAAGCGTAGTTGAAGTCGCCGCGGATGTTCTTTGAACTCATCACGTCAAAGGCGCCGCCATAGGCCTTGCGGGTGATCACCGTCACCTTGGGCACGGTGGCCTCGGCGAAGGCGAAGAGCAGCTTGGCTCCGTGCTTGATCAGGCCGCCCTGCTCCTGCTTGGTGCCCGGCATAAACCCCGGCACGTCGACCAGGGTCACCACCGGAATGTTGAAGGCGTCGCAGAAGCGCACGAATCGCGCCGCCTTGCGCGACGAATCGATGTCGAGAACCCCGGCCAGAACCTGCGGCTGGTTGGCGACGAATCCCACAGTGTCGCCATCCATGCGACCGAAGCCGACGATGATGTTCTTGGCCCACTCGGGCGAGATCTCGAAGAAGTCGCCCTCGTCGACCACCTTTAGCAACAGCTCCTTCATGTCGTAGGGCTTGTTGGGGTTCGCCGGCACCAGACTGTCCAAAGAGGGTTCGACGCGATCGGGATCGTCGAAGCTCTCCCGCGTGGGAGCCTTTTCGCGGTTCGACAGGGGCAGGAAGTCGATCAGTCTGCGGACCTGGGCCAGAGCCTCCAGGTCGTTGTCGAACGCGCCGTCCGACACCCCCGACTTGAGGGCGTGAACGCGATAGCCGCCGAGGTCCTCGTGGCTCACGTCCTCATTGATGACCGTCTTCACCACGTCCGGGCCGGTCACGTACATATAGGCCGTGTCCTTCACCATGAAGATGAAGTCGGTCATGGCCGGCGAATAGACGTCGCCGCCGGCGCAGGGGCCCATGATGACGCTGATCTGTGGAATCACCCCGGAGGAGAGGACATTCTGCAGGAAGATGTCGGCGTAGCCGGCCAGAGAATCGACGCCCTCCTGAATGCGGGCACCACCAGCATCGAACAGGCCGATGATCGGCGCGCCGTTGCGCAGCGCCATCTCCTGGACCTTGACGATCTTTTCGGCCTGGGCCTTCGACAGCGAGCCTCCGAAGACCGTGAAGTCCTTGGAGAACACATAGACGGCGCGGCCGTTGATCGTGCCCCAGCCGGTGACCACGCCGTCACCGGGGATGCGCTGCGCCTCCATGCCGAAATCGTGGCTGCGGTGTTCGACGAACATGTCGAACTCCTCGAAGGAGCCCTCGTCGAGCAGGACGTCGATGCGTTCCCGCGCGGTCAGCTTACCTTTGGCGTGCTGGGACGCGATGCGCTTGGGGCCACCGCCGGCTCTGGCCATGGCGCGGCGCCGATCAAGCTCCTCGAGAATGTGCTGCATGCGTCTCCCCATGAATGGTCGGCGACGGCGTAGCCTTCACCGGACCATGTGACAAGTTCATCGCGACAGGGCGGCGAACCAACGTTCCAGCATCACCGCTTCGACGGCCTTGGCGTCCGCCTTCGACGCCGCCTCCGCGTCGACGCCCCAGCGCTCCTCCTGGAACATCTCGTCCAGGCGGGCGGCGGCCATCGCCTCGTCGGCGTTGATACGGCCGTCCTTCAGCGCCAGCGCGAGAATCACCGATCCGAACAGCGAGGCCGCCACGGAGACCGCTGCCAGGGTGAACGGGTCCAGGGACTCCAGGATGGCGTAAAGGCGCGTCAGCGTCTGCGGCGGCTGCTCGCGGTGGATGACGCCCACGGCGCGTTCGAAGCTCAGTCCGCAGGCGTCCCGCGCCCAGTCGAGCAGCGGCCCCCACATCTTCTCCTGACGATGGACAAGGCTGGCAGGATGGTCGGCGAAATAGCACAGCCCGTCGGACGAGGCGAAGCGCGCCGCGCCCTCCACACTCAGCGCGCGGGTCTGGCTCACCACGTCCAGGGCGGTGTGGCATAGCCGGGTGGCCGGCATGGCGGCGTAGAGGATGGCGTCGCCTTGCGCACGCCATTCACCCGCGATCAGTTCTGCCAGCGCGCGCGTGGGCAGGACCATCGCCGCGCCGCCGGGGGTCCGCGGGGTGCGGCCATCAAGGCGGACGGCGAATCCCTGCGCCTCCGGCTCGACGGAGACGGCCGCGTAGAAGCGGCGCACGCGCTTCAACGGATCCTTGGCGTCGGTCATGGGCGGGCTGTACTAGGCATTGGCGCCGGCTTCCATCAAACTCCGAACCATTGCGCAAGGGCGGAAGGCGGGATTATCGGCGTGGAGCAACCCCTGAGCGGTGTGACGGTTCTGGACCTGACCCTGGCCAGGGCCGGACCGACCTGCGTTCGCCATCTTTCGGACTGGGGAGCGGACGCCATCACCATCCAAGCGCCCGGCGTCAGCGACGAGGCGTCCGCGGCGCGTGACAACTCCGACTATCAGAACCTGCACCGGGGCAAGCGGTTGATCAGCCTCGACCTGAAATCACCCCGCGGCCACGAGGCGTTCTTGCGGCTAGCCGCCGGCGCCGATGTGGTGGTCGAGAACATGCGGCCGGGGGTGAAGCGGCGTCTGGGCATCGCCTATGAGGACCTGAAAGCCGTCAACCCGCGCATTGTCTATGGCAGCATCAGCGGCTTCGGCCAGGACGGCCCCTATGGCGATCGAGCGGGCGTCGACCAGATCGCCCAGGGCATGGGCGGGTTGATGTCGATTACCGGAACGCCGGGCGGCGGGCCGATGCGGGCTGGAATCGCGGTGTCGGACATGACGGCGGGCAATCTTCTGGCCCTGTCGATCATGATGGCGCTCTTCCGGCGGGAGCGGACGGGGGTGGGAGCCTGGGTCCACACCTCCCTCCTGGAAAGCCAGCTGTTCATGCTGGATTTCCAGGCCTCGCGCTGGCTGATGACCGGCGAGTTGGCGGGCCAGACCGGCAATGATCATCCCACGATCGCACCGTCGAGCGTCTATCCGACGGCTGACGGCCACATCAACATCGCCGCCTCGTGGCCGGCGCAGTGGACGACGATGTGCGAGGTGATGGGGCGGTCCGACTGGCTGGAGGATCCGCGTTTCCGCTCCGGCCGCGGCCGCGTGGCCAACCGGGGCGCCCTCAACGCCGCCATCGCAGCAGAGACCCGCACCCGCCCCGCCGCCCACTGGATCACTTTGTTGGAGAACGCCGGCGTCCCCTGTGGCCCGATCTACGGAATCGACGAGGCCTTCGATGATCCCCAGGTCAAGCACCTGGGCGTCGCCGCCCCCGTGGACCACCCCCGCCTAGGCCCGACCCGCATGGTGGCCTCGCCGCTCAACATCAGCGGCGCGGACAAGACGCTCAAGGGCGCCGCGCCGATCCGGCCCGACGACACGGACGAGGTGCTGGCGGGGGTGGGCTACAGTCCGGACGAGGTCGCGGCGATGCGGTCGGCGGGGGTGATCTGAAGGGCCATGTCCCTCAGGCGCCGCCGCGCCTGCAGCCTGCCTCAAGCGGCGGCGGCGAATCCTAAGTCAGTGGTCTTGACCACCGCGGCCGTGCGGCCCGGCGCGGCCTGCCAGGACCAGTAGAGGTTGGTGTGCGCGATCACCTGATCCGGTGGCGGCGCCCCCCATTTCGACAGGTCTTCCGTAGTGTGGGCGTCACTGACGAGGGTGACGTCATAGCCGCGTACGAAGGCGCCGTGCAGCGTCGAACGGATGCAGGCGTCGGTCTGGGCCCCGGCGACGACGAGTCGCCCGACACCGAGGTCGGCGAGGACGGCCTCCAGGGTGGTGGCCTCGAAGGCGTCGCCATAGCTCTTTTCAATCAGCGGATCGCCGGGAGCGGGCGCGAGCTCCGGGACGATCCGCCAGCGGTCGCTACCCCGCTCCAGGTTATCGTCGAAGTGCTGGACCCAGATGACCGAGGCCCCGTCGCGCCTCGCCTTGCAGACCAGCTTAGCGATATTGGCCACGACGACGTCACGCATGTGGGCTCCGGCGACGACCGCCGTCTGGACGTCGATGATGATCAGGGCCGTGTTCGGGCGGTTCTGGAGCGTTGTCATGGAATAGACCCTCATGGGGCGCGCGTCGCCCCGGACGGGACTTCAGCGTAAGATGGAGGGCTTGGCGAGCCCGGAGGAGTGGAAGATGCACCAGAAACGACTGGGGACGACCGGCCCCCTGGTGTCGGCGATGGGGCTCGGCTGTATGGGAATGTCGGATTTCTATGGGCCGGCGGACCGGGCGGAGAGCCTGGCGACGATCCACGCGGCGTTGGACGCCGGGGTGACTCTGCTCGACACCGGCGACTTTTATGGCATGGGCCACAATGAGATGCTGATCGCCGAGGCCCTGCGCGGCCGGGATCGCGACCGGGCGGTGATCAGCGTGAAGTTTGGAGCCCTGCGCGATCCGTCGGGGGGATTCCACGGCTTCGACGCCCGGCCGGAAGCCATCAAGAGCTTCGTGGCCTACTCCTTGCGCCGCCTCGGCGTGAATCACATCGACATCTACCGTCCAGCCCGGCTGGATTCGACCGTGCCGATCGAGGAGACGGTCGGGGCAATCGCCGACCTGATCAAAGCCGGCTATGTGCGCCACATCGGCCTCTCAGAAGTGGGCGCGCATACGCTTCGCCGCGCCGCAGCCATCCATCCGATCGCCGACCTACAGATCGAATACGCCGTAATCACCCGAGGGATCGAGGATACGATCCTGCCCGCCTGCCGCGAACTGGGGATCGCGGTCACCGCCTACGGCGTTCTGGCGCGCGGCCTCATCGGCGGCTACTGGCGGCCCGAAGTGGTGGCGCCGGGAGATTCCCGCGCCTTTGGGCCCCGGTTCGCCGCCGGGGCGGTGGAGCACAACCTGGCCTTGACCGAGGCCCTGCGGGACTTGGCAAGGGCAAGGCAGATCACCGTGGCCCAGCTCGCGATCGCCTGGGTGTCGGCGCAGGGGCCGGATATCATTCCCCTGGTTGGCGCACGGCGTCGCGACCGGCTGAACGAGGCCCTGGCGGCGGAAAAGGTGACCCTGACGCCGGAGGATCTGGCGGCCATCGAAAGGGTCGCGCCCCGCAATGCCTCCGTTGGCGAACGTTATCCGGCCGCACTGATGGCGCATCTGGACAGCGAACGGCGCGACGGCTGACGCGGCCGGCCAGGGCAGACTCCGAGCAGATGGAGGCCTCTGGTCGGAGATGAACTGCTCTGGAGTCAAACATTTAGAGCCAATTTCACCAGCCGCATCCGTTTCGTGCGAGCGCATGTTTCTCTAGAGGGTGACGACCACCTTGCCCAGCATCTCGCCCCTGGCGAGGCGGTCGATGGCCTGGGGCGTTCGGCCAAAATCGAACACCTGATCCAGCGGAACCCTGATCCTGCCCGCCTCGGCCAGAGCGACCAGGGCGTCATGGTGGGTTCGGGTCTCTTGCGCCGTGCGGGCGCCGGCGAAGGCGCCGACCACGGTGTAGGACTTCAGCACCAGATGCAGGGCGTCGACCCTGGGCCAGTCTCCGCTGCCGTAGCCGATCAGAACGATGCGGCCGTGCTGGGCGACACACTTGGTGGCCGACTCATAGGCCGAGCCGCCGACCGGGTCGTAGATGACGTTGGCGCCGAGGTTGCCGGTTATCTCGCGCACCGAACGGTGGATAGGCTGCTCACGGTAGTTGATCACATGGTCGGCGCCGAGCCGCGTGCAGAAGGCCGCCTTCTCGGCGCTGCTGGCCGTGGCGATGACAGTGGCGCCGAGCGCCTTGCCCAGCATGATCGCCGCCGAACCGCTCGATCCCGCCCCGCCAAGCACCAGCAGGGTCTCACCCGCCTGCAACTGGGCGCGCTGAACCAGGCCAACGTAGCCGGTGTGATAGGCGACCCAGAAGCCGGCCCCCTCCTCGTCGCTGAAGTTGGCGGGCACGGGCAGCAGCGCGGAGGCGTTGGCCAGGGTGTACTCGGCGAAGCCGCCGGCGCCCTGGGCGAATAGCGTGCTGGTCATCACCCGCCGGCCGATCAGGTCGCCGTCGACCTCAGGGCCCACCGCGCTGACCACGCCCACCGATTCCTGGCCCGGCGTCACGGGCGGGGCCGAGACCGCCGGATAGACCCCGCGCAGCATCAGCACGTCCGGCAGCCCCACGCCGGTTGCGGAGACCCTCACCTGCACCTGCCCGGCCCTCGGTTGGGGAACCGGGGCGTCGACGAGCTTCAGGACATCCACCGCCTCGCCGAAACTCTCCGCGCGCCAGGCCTTCATCGTCGTCGCTCCCCTAGTGGTCATGAGTCTCGGCCGCGCACCCGCGCCTACGGCCCCGGCGGCGAGCCGCCTGTATGGGCGTAGGTCTTGTTGGTGATCAGCCAGCGCCCGTCTATTCGCGCCACCGAGAAATAGTCAACGAAGTCGCACCCCATGTAGTCCGTCTCCACCAGCACCGCGACGCCGGCGTCGCCGGCGATGTCGATCATTCGCACGACCGCCTTGTAGAGCGGGCCAGCCAGGCCCGGCCGGGCCGCGACCATGTCGAAAAAGACCCCGATCGGCACATAGGTGTCGACCGGCCCGACGTGGCCCATCATTCGGGCGTCGGGGTGGAATGCCGCCCTGAGCTTGTCCACGTCGCCGTTGGACCCGTCGATGTAGAGCTGGATCACCGCCCTTACCGCGTCGAGATCGCTGATGGTGTCCGACATGGCGTCCCTCCCCGAAGGCCGCTACCGGCCGCGAAACGCCGGACGCCGCTTCTCCATGAAGGCCTTGCGACCCTCGGCATAGTCGGCGCTCTGGAAACAGGCGTCAACGGCGGCGGTGACCGAGGCCAGATCGCGGCGATCCGGATCCTTCATAGCCTCACGCACGGCGATCTTGGCCGCGCGAAGGGTCAGGGGCGCGTTCTGACCCATCCAGTGGGCGTAGGTGCGCACGGTGGCCTCCAGATCGTCTGGCGCGGTGACGCGGCTGACCAGCCCCATTCCCGCCGCCTCCGCCGCGTCGAGATGCCGGGCGGTGAACAGGATGTCCTTGGCCGCCGATGGTCCGACGAGGTCGGTCAGGGTCTTCACCCCCTCGAAGGCGTAGCCCAGGCCCAGACGGGCCGCCGGGATGCCGAAGCGACTGTCCTCCGAACAGATGCGCAGGTCGCAGGTCAGGGCCACGGCCATGCCGCCGCCGATGCAGAAGCCGCGGATCATGGCGATCGACGGCTTGGTCAGGCCGGCCATGGCCCGGGTCGCCGCGGCGCTCTGGGCGCTGTAGACGGCGTTGGCGGCGCGGTCGTCGCGGTGCTCGCCGAACTGCGAGATGTCGGCGCCCGAGATGAACGCCTTGTCGCCGGCTCCCTTGAACACGATCACCCTGATCTCCTGGTCGGCCTCGAAGGCCGCCAGCACAGTGGGGATCGCCCCCCACATGTCCAGCGAGATGGCGTTGCGACGTTCGGGCTGGTTGAAGATCATCCAGCCGATGGCGCCGTCCTTCTGGCCCAGCAGGCGAGGCGTGCCTGTCTCGATCACCGCCTCACACCTTGGCCCTGGCGTAGTTGGGCGGGCGCTTCTCAAGGAAGGCGCGGACCCCTTCCTGGAAATCGTCGCTCTGGGCGCAGAGGATCTGGTTTCGGTCCTCCATGGCGATGGCCGCTTCCAGGCCGCCGGCGTCGACGGAGTGGTTCAGGCATTCCTTGGTCAGCCTCAGCCCAAGCGGCGTGGTCAGCAGCATCTCGGCCACCAGGTCCTCGCCCTCCTTCTCGAGCTGTTCAGGCGCAACCACGGCGCTGACCAGGCCCAGAGCCAGGGCCCGCTCGGCGCGCAGGAATCGGCCCGTCAACATCAGTTCGGCGGCGACAGACGAGCCGACCGTGCGAGGCAGGAAGTAGCTTACGCCGATATCGCAGGCCGAAAGGCCGATACGAATGAAGGCCGCGTTCATCTTCAGGGTCGGGGTGGCGATGCGCACGTCCGAGGCCAGGGCCAGGGCGAAGCCGCCCCCGGCGGCCGCACCGTCAATCAGGGCGACAATCGGTTGCGGGCACCGCCGCATGGCCATCACGATCTCGCTGATCTGCCGCTGCCGGATCAGACCGTTGGAAGGGCCGCCGCCGCCACTGTTATCGCGCTCCTTCAGATCGAGACCTGCGCAGAAGTTGGCGCCGGCGCCGCGGAGCACCACCACCCGCACTTCATGGCGCCAGTACAGGCCGACAAAGAGGTCGCGCAGCTCCTCGACGATGCGCCGGTTAAGCGCGTTGAGGCTGGCCGGACGGTTCATTGTCACCCAGAGGGCGTCGCCGCGCTGGTCGAGGATCAGGTGTTCGTAGTCCATGTCGGTCAGGCCCGGGCGCTGGCGGGAATCTGGTTAAAGGGCACGTCCTTGTCGACCCGGATGTCCGCAGGCAGGCCCAGCACCCGTTCGGCGATGATGTTGCGCAGGATCTCGTCGGTGCCGCCCTCGACGCGGGTGGCCGGCGAGCGCATCAGCATGGCCTGGAAACGGCCGTTGGCGGCGGCGATCGCCGGATCGGAGATGATCCCCGCCTGGGCCTGCAGATCCTCGGCGAACATGGCGATCTCCTGCATGGCCGGCCCCGCCACCAGCTTGCCGATCGAGTTTTCCGGCCCGGGCGTCTCGCCGCGGGACAGGGCCGACAGGGCGCGAAAGCCGGTGTATTTCAGGCCGGTCGTCTTCACCGCCCAGTTGGCAAGCTTGGAGCGCACGGCCGGGTCATCGACGGCGAGGCCGTTTTCCGTTTCGATCCGGCAGCATAGCTCGAAAAGTTCGGGAAATCCGGTGGACATTCCCGAGCCGATCGACAGCCGCTCGTTCATCAGGGTGGTAAGGGAGACCTTCCAGCCGTCGCCGACCTTGCCCAGACGCTGGGCGTCGGGGATACGTACGTCGGTGAAATAGACCTCATTGAAACCCGACTGACCGTTCGCCTGTTTGATGGGCCGGATCTCGATCCCCGGGGTCTTCATGCTCAGGAAGAACATCGTCAGGCCCTTGTGCTTGGGCACGGTGGGGTCGGTCCTGGTGATCAGGATGGCCATGTCCGAATAGTGGGCGCCGCTGGTCCAGATCTTCTGGCCATTGATGATCCAGTCGCCCGAGCCGTCCGTTGCCGGTTCAGCGCGGGTGCGCAGGCCCGCCAGATCCGAGCCGCCGGCCGGTTCGGAGAACAATTGGCACCAGATCTCCTCGCCCGCCGCCAGCGGCGGCAGATAGCGGCGCTTCTGCGCCTCGGAGGCGAAGGCCATCATGGTCGGGCCGCACATGCCATGACCAATGATGAACACCCCGCCAAGAGCGCCGTAGGCGCCCTCTTCCTGGCCCCAAATCACCCGCTCGATGGGGGTCGAGCCGCGTCCGCCGTATTCCTTGGGCCAGTGCAGGCAGGCCCAGCCGGCTTGGGACTTCTTCTTCTGCCAGGCCTTCGCGGCGGCCATGGAGTCGACGCCCTTCAGTTCCATGCTGCCGAAGCCGGCGGACTCCAGGTCGGCCTTCAGTTCGTGCGGGCCGTTGGCGTCGATCCAGGCGCGGACCTCGGCGCGGAAGGCGGCTTCGGCGGGTGTGTCATCGAAATTCATCGGAAATCCTCGGGTTGGGGCGCATCAGGCCGCGTTGCGGGCGCGCATGCGGGCGATGAGCTTGTCTTCCCACTGCGACTGGGGCCCCAGGTTGAGGGCCAGCAGATTGGAGCGGCGGTAGAACAGATGGCAGTCGAAGGCCCAGGTGAAGCCCATGCCGCCGTGCACCTGGATGTTGTTCTTGGCGCAGTGCTGGAAGGCCTGGGTGGCGCTCACCCTGGCGGTCGCCGCGGCCTCGGGCAGTTCCGCCGCACCGGTGGAGAGCGCCCAGGCGCCATAGTAGCCGTTGGACCGGGCCAGGGTGGCCAAGACGTACATGTCGGCCAGCATGTGCTTGATCGCCTGGAAGGACCCGATCGGGCGGCCGAAGGCCATGCGCTCCAGGGCGTAGTCGCGGGCCATCTCCAGCGCGCGGTCGGCGCCGCCGATCTGTTCGAAGGCGGTAAGGATGGCGGCGCGGTCGAACACCTGCTCGAGGATTGACCACCCCTCGCCCGCACCGCCTAGGGGCTCGGCCACCGCGCCGTTGAAGTCCAGCCGGGCGTGGCCACGCGACGGATCGATCGTCTGCAGAGGGATACGGCTCACGCCCGCCTGGTTGAGATCGACCAGAAACAGCGAGACGCCGCGGGCGTCCGAACCCGGCGCTGTGCGCGCCGCGACGATGGCGAAATCGGCGATAGAACCGTCGGGCACGGCGGTCTTGGCGCCGGTGAGCCGCCCGTCGGCGGAGGCGACCAGTTGCACGGTCTTCGGGGTCACGGCCCCGGCCCGCTCGGCGTGGGCGAACGTCCCGATCACCTCCCCGGCGGCCAGTTTCGGCAGCCAGGCGGCCTTCTGGGACTCGCTGCCGGCGACGATCAGGAACTCGGTGGCCAGGAACACCGAGGACGAGAATGGCGCAGGCGCCAGGGCCCGGCCCATCTCTTCAGCGATGACGCAGAGTTCCAGATAGCCGAGACCCAGGCCGCCGTACGCCTCGGGGATCGCCACGCCCAGGAACCCCATGTCCGCAAGGCCCTTCCAGAGGGTCGCGTCATAGGCCTGGTCGCCCTCCAGCACCGCGCGCACGGCGGCGGTCGGGCACTTGGCGGCGAGAAAGCGCCGCGCTTCGGCGCCCATCTGCTTCTGTTCGTCGGAGAATTCGAAATTCATGAGCGTTCCCTGTCGCGGCCTGTGTCCCGGCCGTTGCCTGGGCTCGACCTATAGAAGCGCCCCCCGGGGGGTGCAATCGGCGCCCCGGCGGCAGGCGCCGTCATGGATCGTCGAATAATGAGACTGTTTCGCAAAAGAATGTGTCCGATGCCTTGCGGTGACGCCGCGATATGCGCCACACCCCTAATTCCTGCGCTAATACCGTGCGTTAAAAACTGTGGAGTAAAATGTCAGTGAAAGGGGCGAACAACAAGCTCACCCTGCTGGGGGTCGCCGCGACGGCCCTCATGGCTGCCGCGACGAGCGCGCGCGCCGGTGACGCACCAAACGCGGCCACTCCGACGACGACCAGCGTGGCGGAGATCGTCGTCACCTCCGACAAGGCCGGCCTGCTCGAAAGGCGGCCCAACAACACCGTCTTCGGCCTCGACAAGCCGCTCATCGAAACCCCCCGTTCGGCGAGCCTGATCAGCGACGTGACCATTGCTCGCTACGGCATCCAGACCATCAACAACCTTGTGGCCATCGCCCCGGGCACGTTCACCGCCAGCTTCTACGGCGTCGCCGGTTCACTCAACGTCCGCGGCACCTATGCCGAAAACTACTTCCAGGGCTTCAAGCTGATCGAGAACCTGGGCACCTTCACAACGCCGGTAGGGGACGCGGCGCAGATCGAGGTCGTCCGCGGGCCGCCCTCCCCGATCTACGGCGCCGGACGGGTGGGCGGATTCCTCAACTTCATTCCCAAGTCGGCCATGGTCGACGGAGCCTATCTCACGCGCCCTGTGGGCGAGATCGACGCCACCGTCGGCGCCTATCAGAAGAAGAACATCACCGTCCAGGGTGGCGCGCCGCTCGATTTCGGCGACGTCCACGGCGGGGTCTACGCCTATGGCGAATGGGACGATTCCCACAGCTATTACCGGGGGATATACCCGAAACATCAGATGGGCGAGATCTCGGCCCGGTTCGACCTGCCAGGACAGTGGACCCTGTCGCTGGACGCCCTCTATTACCATTCCACTGGCGATGTGCAGACGCCTGGCTGGAACCGCCTGACCCAGCAACTGATCGACAGCCAGACCTATATCACCGGTCGCAACAGCGCCCTGACCGCCTCTCCCGGCGCGCCCTATCTGGCCCCGGGCCAGGTGACGATACCCCCCGGCTATTACCCCTATCTGTATTCGCCCAGCGGCAACGCCGGCCTCACGCAGGCCTATTTCGGGTATTCGCTGGGGCCCGATCCGCGCTTCAGCCTCGACACCGGGGTGGGAACGACCACGCTGAGCCGGCGGGATGTCTATCTGAGCCCCTATGACTTCTCCCAGACCTCGACGCCGACGGTGTATGTCGGCTTGCAGAAGACGGGTCTGCCGGGCGAGGGCGTGGCCAAGCTGGAGGTGTTCTACACCGGACTTCAGAACAAGCGCTTCGTCTCCTACGGGTTCCCGGCCTGGCTGAGAGCGAATGTGCTCGAGGAGCGCGCCTCGTACCACGCCAAGTTCACCGCACTGTCGGGCCTGGTGAAAGTGGACAACATCGTCGGCCTGTCTGACCGCTTTTCGCAGTCGCGTGACATGCAGAGCTTCAACAGCGGCGTCATCGCGCTGGACCGTCGCGACATCTCTCACGGCGCGACGCCCGCCGACACGGTGTGCTCGCCTTTCGTCGGCGGCGTCGCCGGCGATTCCTTCCCCGCCGCCTGCCTGGGCTGGGAGAACGATATCCACAGCCGGATCAACGACGTGGGGGTGTTCGACACCGCCGACCTGGCCATCGCCCGGCGGCTCGATCTGATCCTGGGCGGCCGCTACGACCACTACAGCGTCAGGAGCAGCGACTCCGGCATCCTGCCCTATGAGGCGGCCGGCCCGGTGTCGGCGTCGAAGTGGGACGGAGCCTACAGCGCCAGCCTCAGCTACAAACTGGGCTGGGGCCTGATGCCCTACGCCACCTATGCGAAGTCCTCGGCCCTGGAATACGGCCAGGCTGGCGATCTCTCCACCAGCCTGATCCAGAACGGCGGCTGGATCCGCAACTCGCAGCTGAGCGAGGCGGGCTTGAAGTTCCAGTTCCTGCACGGCTCCCTGGTCGGCTCGCTGGCCTGGTACCGGCAGTCGCGTCCGGTGCTCAGCGGCAGCCCGCCGCGTGTGGTCAACACCGTCGGCAAGGGTGAGGAGCTGGAAGTGCGCTATGTGGCCACCCGCAACCTCAGCCTGACCTTCGCCGGCAACCTGCAGCGCACCGAGGTCATCGGTCCCGACCAGTCCTTCCAGTACCTGCCGGCCTTCGTGGTTTGCGGTTCCAATACGGCCTGTTACACATCCTCGTTCGGCGGGGCCTATGTCACCTACAACTTCAACAGCCTGGCCGGGCGCGGCGGCAACTACGCCTATGGCCCCATCCCCCACAGCGTCGACAGCCTCTATGTCAACTACATCAGCGACGAACACCCCTGGGGCCGGGTGGGCCTGACGGTGGGGTCGACCTACACCTCCAAGACCTCGGGCAATGTGCCGGCCGCGGTGGTCTATCCAGCCTATTTTCTGGAAAACCTGTCGCTGTTCTATCAGTTCGGCAAGAACGAGATCGACCTCAATGTCGACAACCTCACCGACCAGCTCTACTTCACACCCGACGCCGACTCCTATGTCAACCTGGGCGCGCTGCCGGGCGTCGGACGCCAGTGGCGGCTGACCTTCAAGCGTCGGTTCTAGGGCGGGTGAACGCCGCCCCGCCCTCCCCGGCCGAGGCCGGGAGCGCGCCACGCTGGCGCGCTCTCGGGCTGCTGGTTCTGTTCAGCCTGCTGAATTTCCAGATCAACGCCTCCACCTTCAACGCCCTGGGCGTCGTGCTGCCCGACATGGTCAAGGACCTGAAATGGAACTGGACCGAGGCCGGGTTCGGTTTCACCGTTCTGGGCGCGACGGTCGGTCTTTCGTCCCTGGCGCCGGCCTATGTGATCCGTCGGTTCGGGGTTCGCATCAGCGTCCTGACCGGCGTGGCGGTCATGACCGCCGGCTTCATCTGCCTGAACCGCACGACCGGCATCTGGACCTTCTTCGCCGGCGCGGCGCTCTGCGGTCTCGGCTACCAGATGATCTCCCTGATTACCGGCGTGCACGTGATCGCGGCCCTGTTTCACCGGAGGGGCTTTCCCCTTGGCCTCTATTTCACCTTCGGCGCCCTGGGCGGGGTGGCCGGGCCATGGACGGTCTGGGCGGTCAAGCAGTTCACCGCCGGCGGGTGGCGTGGATTCTGGGAAGCCCAGGGTTTCGTCATCGTCGCCCTGGGCCTGGCGTGCGCCGCGCTGTGCGGCGGCCAGGCCTGGCTCGCCCAGGTCGGCGCGCGGACCGACGAGGCCCTGAAGGCCGAGGAGCCGGTCCCGGCTGACGGCCCCGTCGCCGGCTGGACGGTGGCGCGGGCGATCCGCACCCCGCAGTTCCTGATCCTGCTGGCGGCCTACTTCGCCCAGCTGCTGGTGGGCACCAGCGTCGCGGCCCTTTCGGTCGCCCATCTCACCCAGAGAGGGGTAGCCTCGACCGCGGCGCTGGGCATGCTGAGTGTCGAGGCTCTCGCCCAGACCCTGGCGCGAACCGCCGCCGCGACCCTGGGCGAGCGGTTCGATCCGAAACTGATGCTGCTGGCCGCCCTTGCCGCCGCGGCCGTGGGCGTCGGAACCCTGAGCTTCGCGAGGGACTACCCGAGCATGCTGCTCTACGCCATCGCCAGCGGCATCGGATTCGGTCTCGCCGGCCTGGCGGTGACGCTGCTGCTGCTGAAATATTTCGGCCGCGCCCATAACCTCGAGATCTTCGCCCGGATCTGTCTGGTGGGCGCGCCGGCGGCGCTGGGCTCGACCCTGGGCGGTCGCCTGCGCGACGCCACGGGCGCCTTCGGACCGGCGTTCCAGCTCTATGCGGTCCTGACGGCGCTGGTGCTGATCGCCGCCGCCTTCATGCGCCCGCCCGCCCTCAGGGCAGCCGCTCCAGAAGGAACCTGACCACCTCGCGGTCGAAATCGGTGTGGAACGCGGCCCGGTCGAAACCCGGCTCGGACCGGCAGATCAGCGGGGCGCTGGCCGCCAGACGGGCCGTGCACGGGGCGAGGAAGTCGAAGTGATCGGCATGCTCCACCAGGTGCGTCTCGGGCGGCGCCGGAAGGCTGACGCGCACGGCCTCCGCATAGTCGGGATTGGGCAGGACGTGATCGTCGAGGTCGCGCCAGAGCTGGATCGGCAGGCCGACGCCCGCGAGGCCGGCCTTGCCGAAGGTGAAACCGAGGGCCGGTGCGACGATCACCGCCGCCCGGATTCGCCCGTCATGGGTCCACGGGCCGCCAGCGGCGAAGGCGGCGGGCAGGCCGGCGGCCCCGGCGCGCTTCAGCACCCCGCAGTCGTAGTAGCCGGGATGAAGGCGGCAATGTTCGGCCAGGAGGGTCAGATCCGGCGTCCCGCCCGCGGCCACCAGGACCGTGAAACCGCCCGATGAGAAACCGAAGGCGCCGATGCGGGCCGGGTCCAGCCGCCCGGCCCCCGACCACTCGGTGAGCATGTAGTCGATCAGGCGCTTCATGTGCGCGGGGCGGTCGACCATCCTGGTCGCCCGGCTCTGGTCGTCGTAGGTGTCACCGGTGTGGCTGACTGCCGCCACCACGAATCCCGCCCGGGCGAGTTCCAGGGCCGTGTCGTAGTGCTCGCCGTACCAGCCGCCGTTGCCGTGCGACATGACGACCAGCGGCAGGCGCGGGCCGGCCTGGACCGGCGCCCCCGGGGCGACGGCCTGGGTGAAGGTTCCCAGCGGCGTGTCGGCGGCGGGGGCGTCAGTGGGGTACCAGACTCCCACCACCAGCGGCCGGTCCGCCCCGTTTGAAACCGCCACTTGCTGAAAGCCGACATTGCGCGCCCAGCACAGGTGCGGGGCCGTCGCCAGCAGCAGGACCGCGAGCAGGGAGAGCAGGATTTTCATGGGCCGCCTCAATGTTGTCTGCGCTTACATTGCCTCGGCAAGTAAGCTGTGTCAACATGAGCCCATGGAAAAGGCCCCCTACCACCACGGTGATCTGCGCAACGCCCTGCTCGACGCCGCCCGCCGGATCGTGGAGCGCGACGGCGCCGAGGCCGTATCCCTGCGAAGCCTGGCCGAGGACCTCGGGGTCTCGCGCGGGGCGCCCTACAGGCACTTCCCCGATCGCGACACCCTGCTCGCAGAGGTCGCGGCCGCCGGATTCGAGGAACACGCCGCCGCCTATCAGGGGTTTCTGGACACCGTGATGGACCCTCGGGAGCGCATGGCCCTGACCACCCGCTTCTATCTCGACTATGGCGCCCGGAAGCCGGGCCTCCACCGCCTGATGTTCGAGAGCGATCTGCTCGCCCGAAATCCCCCGCCGGCGGTGCTGATCCCGCCGGCCGACCGGTCCTATCGCCTGCTGGTGGACATCGTCCGGCAGGCCTTCCCGGACGAGTCCGAAGACGCCGTCCTGGCCCGGACCATCACCGCCATCTCCACCACCATCGGCTTTCTGACCTTGCGGGGCGCCGGACGCTTCAAGGCCTTCATGCGCGGCGGACTGAGCGACGCGGACATCGACGCGGCCGTCATCGCGGCGGTGGCGGGCCGGTAGGCGCGCGGGCGGCCGCCACGTCAGCGCCGCGGCCCCCCGGCGAACGGATCTCCGGGCGCCTCGTCGGTCTGGAAGCCGAAACGGGCGAACCCAGCCTTCATTTCCGGGCTGAGCGGGGCCTCGACGTCGATGACCCCGCCGGACGGGTGCGGGATGGTCAGACGGCGGGCGTGCAGCTGAAGTTTCAGCGAGCCGGACAGCTCCACCGACGAGGGGGTGTTGTATTTCGGATCCCCGAGGATCGGATGACCGATGGCCAGCAGATGGGCGCGCAACTGGTGGGTGCGGCCGGTCTGGGGGCGCAGGGCCAGCCAGGCGACCCGGGGACCGGCGCGGGACAGGGTAACGAACTGCGTCACCGCCGGCTTGCCGTTGGCGTCCTTCGGATCGACCGGAACCATGCGTTCGCGATCGTCGACGCCGACCTTGGCCAGGGGCAGGTCGATGATCCCCTCGCCCGGTTTCGGCGCGCCCTCCACCAGGGCCCAGTAGGTCTTGTGCGCCCGCCGGCGGGCAAAGCCTCCGGACAGCCGCGCCGCCGCGTCGGGGCTCTTGCCCAGGATCAGCACGCCGGAGGTGTCGCGGTCGAGCCGGTGGGTCAGGCGCGGCCGGTCGGCCCCCTCCCCCCAGGCGCTGAGCAGGCGGTCGATGTGGTGACTGGTCTTGGTGCCGCCCTGGACAGCGAGGCCGGCCGGCTTGTTCAGCACCAGCACCTCGTCGTCCTCCCACAGCACCAGGCCGCGGGCGAACCTGGCGTCGCGGTCGGAGATCCCCTCCCGGGCCTGTGGCGGCGGGCCCTCCGGCAGGGGCGGCACGCGCACCACCGATCCGGCGGCGAGTCGGCTGTCGGCCTTCACCCGGCCCCCATCGACGCGAAGCTGGCCGCTGCGGGCCAGCTTGTGGATCTGGGTCTGCCCCAGGTGCGGCCAGCGGCGGCGCAGCCAGCGGTCGAGGCGGATGCCGTCCTCGGCGGCGCCGACGGTGATCATCTTCACCTCGGCCATCAGGCGGGCGCCATCCAGCGGGACGGGGCGGCCAGGCCCAGCGTATCCAGCAGGGCGGCCATGTCCGGGGGAACCGGCGCCTCGATGCGCCGCTCGCCGCCGGCCGGATGCGGGAAGGTCAGGGCCGCGGCGTGCAGCATCAGCCGCGGAACCGGCGCGCCGCCGAGCACCAGGGCCCCGCCGTAGCGCGGGTCGCCGGCGATGGGCCGGCCCAGCGAGGCCATGTGGACACGCAGCTGGTGCATACGGCCGGTGCGTGGGGCCAGCTCCACCAGGGCGGCTGTGTCGTTGGCGGCCAGGGTGCGATAGCGGGTGGAGGCGGCCTGGGCGTCAGGGTGGTCGGCCTCACAGACCTTCACATAGGCCTCGCGGCCCTGGCTTTCCCTGCGCAGGGGCGCCTCGACGCCGCCTTCGCGCGGGTCCGGCGCGCCGGGGGCGACGATCGCCAGATAGGTCTTCTTCACCCGCCGGCTCATCATCGCCTTGCCCAGGAAGGCCGCCGCCGGCTGGCTGCGGGCGGTGAGGATGACGCCTGAGGTGTCGCGATCGAGCCGGTGGACCAGCCGCGGGCGCACGCCGCTGGATTTGGCGAAAGCGAAGAGCAGTTCGTCCAGGGTGTGGACGGCGATGCGCCCCCCCTGGCTGGAGAGCCCCGGCGGCTTGTTCAGGGCCAGCACCTCGGCGTCCTCATGGATCACCAGGGCGCGCACGAAGGCGACTTCCTCGGGGGTGAGGGTGACCGTCTTCATGACTTCGGGGCTTTTGCGCGCAGCGCCGACCAGCGGTCGAGGCGCTCGCGGACGCGGGCCTCAGCCCCCTCGCCCCGGGGCTGGTAGAACACGGGCCGCTCGACGCCGTCGGGGAAGTAGTTCTGGCCGGAGAAGCCTTCGGCGGTGTCGGGGTCGTACTGATAGCCCTTGCCGTAGCCCAGGTCCTTCATCAGCCGTGTGGGCGCGTTGCGGATGTGGGCCGGCGGCATCAGCGAGCCGGTCTCCCTGGCCAGGCGGCGGGCGGCGCCGAAGGCGCGATAGACGGCGTTGGATTTGGGCGCGCAGGCCATGTGCACACAGGCCTGGGCCAGGGCCAGTTCGCCCTCGGGGCTGCCCAGGAAGTCATAGGCGTCCTTGGCGGCCGTGGTGACCAGCAGGGACAGCGGGTCGGCGGCGCCGATATCCTCCGAGGCCATGCGCACCAGGCGCCGGGCGATGAACAGCGGATCCTCACCCCCCTCCAGCATACGGGCCAGCCAGTAGAGGGCGGCGTCGGGATCGGAGCCGCGCACCGACTTATGCAGGGCCGAGATGAGATTGTAGTGCTCCTCCCGGTCCTTGTCGTAGGCAGGGCTGCGGCGCTGGAGCACCTGGCTCATGGCGGCGGTGTCGAGGGGCTGGCCAGAGCCGATGTTGAACAGGGTCTCGGCCAGGGTGAGCAGATAACGGCCGTCGCCGTCGGCCATGGCCACCAT
Source organism: uncultured Caulobacteraceae bacterium (assembly GCA_903923135.1). Taxonomy (GTDB): domain Bacteria; phylum Pseudomonadota; class Alphaproteobacteria; order Caulobacterales; family Caulobacteraceae; genus Acaudatibacter; species Acaudatibacter lapponiensis. Next base: position 28,149 of record CAIXWN010000212.1, read on the forward strand.
GGCCTCGCGCGCGGCGGGATCAAGCGGCAGGTCGCGGCCCTCGAAGGCCTCGGCCTTGGTCAGCAGGCCCGTCAGGGCGTCGCTGTCGAGCCGGCGCAGCACATAGACCTGGCAGCGCGACAGGAGGGCGCCGTTGAGCTCGAAGGAGGGATTTTCCGTGGTGGCGCCCACCAGGGTGACCGTGCCGGCCTCGACAAAGGGCAGGAAGCCGTCCTGCTGGGCGCGGTTGAAGCGGTGGATCTCGTCGACGAAGAGCAGGGTGGCCTTGCCGGCCAGGCGACGCACCCGGGCGGTCTCGAAGGCCTTCTTCAGGTCGGCGACGCCGGAGAACACCGCTGAGATCTGCTGGAACTCGTAGCCGGCGGCCGCCGCCAGCAGCCGGGCGATGGTGGTCTTGCCGGTGCC
>CAIXWN010000213.1 GCA_903923135.1 uncultured Caulobacteraceae bacterium
CGGGCGTGGCCTCCGGCGGCGCGGGCGGCGGCGGCTTTCGTGGCGGCTCGGCGGCCGGCGGCTACACCGCGGGCGCCTCGGCGGGCGGCTTTCGTGGCGGCGCGCCGGTCCGCGGCATTCCCGGAGGCGTCTACGGCGGCAATCACAATGGCGGTTATGGTGGCGGCTACGCTGGCGGTCATGGTGGCGGTCACGATGGCGGGGACCATCACGGTGGCGGCTATCGCGGGGGCTACGGCGGATACTATGGCGGCTACTACGGCGGCTACTACGATCCGTGGCTGTGGGGCGGCCTGGGTTTCGGCCTCGGCGCCGCGCTGGCGTCGCCTTACTATTATGACGACTACGGCTATTATGACGCGCCGGTCTATGACGCGCCGCCACCCCCGGAATACGCCCCCCCGCCTCCGCCGCCGGCCCCTCCCGGCTATGACTGCGACGGCTGGCGCTGGGACGCGCGCGCCGGACAGTATGTCCACGCCAGGGTCGCCTGCCAGTAGGCCCGCGGCCTCAGCCCAAGGCGCCTGACCGCCCCGGCCGGGGCGGTCAGGTTTCGCCGGTCAGATGACGCGGCGGCCGATCAGCCGACAGCGTCGAGGTATTCCACGTCCGGACGGCCCGCCAGGAAGGCGCCCATCTTGCGGCCGAGATCCTTGAAGTGATCGGACGCGCCGTGGGCGGCCAGGGCGTCCTGGTGCTTGTAGAGTTCAAGCACCTTGTAGGTCCCGACTTCGGCCCGGCTGCGGGTCAGCTGATAGAAGATGTTGCCCGGTTCATTGGCGCGCACCTTGGCGGCCAGTTCGAGGAAAACGGCCTCGAAGTCCGGGCCCTTGCCGTCCTGAACCTTCAGCGTGGCGACGATACCGATCATGTCTCTCTCCCTGCGTCGTTTGTGAGCGCGCTGTTTAGAGCGCGTTCCTGGACGTGGGAACCGGTTTTCGGCGAGGCGGAGGGGTCGGGACACGACTTCCCGGGAACTGCGGCGGCAGGGGCGAAAGTGTCGCAGGGCCAGCGGGCCTGGCGAAAGTCCCTAGCGGCGGTCGTCCCAGCCGTAGGCGACCCAGGAGTGCCCGCCGACGTTGCGGGCCTCGATGATGTTGGGATCGATCGGAGCGCGGACGGTGCGACGCGCGCGGACGGCCGTGGCCGCAAGGGCGAGCAGTATCGAGGCCATGAAGGCCACCACCATCATGGTTGCGGCGAAGAACACCGCCAGCACGGCGGCGATCGCCGCGGCGGCCACGCCGGCCAATGCGCCGACAAACCAGCTCAGAACCCGCCAAATCGAGGCCCTGGGCTTGAAGCGTCCTGACCAGCGTTGCATGGACCTTCCTTGCGCCCGCTCGATGCGGACTTTTTTGATACTTGGTCGTTCGCGCCCCCGGGTCAACCGCCGAGCTTGTAAATTTTCCGTGGTTTCGCGCCAGGAGAAACGTGACAACGTCCCCGACACCCTCCCCCGACGCCGCGCCCGCGGGCTGGAACTTCTGGATCGATCGGGGAGGCACCTTCACCGACGTCATCGGACTCGATCCGCAGGGCGCCCTGGTCACCCTGAAACTGCCCTCGCAGTCGCCGGCCTATGCGGACGCGGCGGTGGAGGCCATGCGCCGTCTGCTGGCGACACCCGACGATGCGCCGTTCCCGGCGGGGCGGGTGCAGGCGATCCGCGTGGGCACCACCGTGGCCACCAACGCCCTGCTGGAGCGGCGCGGCGCGCGCACGCTGTTCGTCACCACCCGCGGCATGGCCGACGCCCTGCTCATCGGCGATCAGGCGCGGCCCGACCTCTTCGCCCTGGATATCCGCAAGACCGCGCCGCTCTATGACGCGGTGATTGAGGCCGATGAACGCCTGGCGGCGGACGGCGCGGTGGTCCGGCCCCTGGACGAGGCGGCCCTGGCCGCGGCCCTGACCCGCGCCGCGGCGGAAGGGTTCGAAAGCGCCGCCATCGCCTTCCTGCACAGCGACCTGAACCCGGCTCACGAGCGGCGCGCCGCCGCCCTGGCGCGGGCGGCGGGGCTGGGCTGCGTGGTGATCAGCCACGATGTCTCCCCCCTTCCCCGCTTCCTGCCCCGGGCGGCGACGGCGGTGGCCGACGCCTATCTGACGCCGGTGCTGCGCGACTACGCCCAAGGGCTGTCGACGGCGGTGAACGGCGCCAACCTCTATTTCATGACCTCCGGCGGCGGTCTGGCGCGGATGAGCGCCTTCCACGGCCGCGACGCCGTGCTCTCCGGGCCGGCCGGCGGGGTGGTCGGGGTGGCGGCGATCGCCCGGGCGGCCGGCGGCCGGCCGGTTCTGGGCTTCGACATGGGCGGCACCTCCACGGACGTCTGCCGCTTCGCCGGCGACCTGGAACGCCGCGACGCCGCGACGGTGGCCGGGGTGACCCTTCGGGCGCCGATGCTCGACGTGGAGACCGTGGCCGCCGGCGGCGGCTCGATCCTGGCCTTCGACGGCCTGCGCGCCCGGGTC
>CAIXWN010000214.1 GCA_903923135.1 uncultured Caulobacteraceae bacterium
CCCGGCCCAGACGGGCGCCGGCCGGGCGGCGGCCGGTCAGGCGCCCTGTCCGCCGGCCGCCTTCGAGATCCGCACGCCCGGCCGGGGTCACGACTACGCGCCCGCCCTGGCCGCCCTGGCCGACTATGCGCGGGCCGAACTGGCCGCCTACGGCCTGCCGGCCATGACGCTGTCGGTCACCGACGCCGACGGCTTCGAGGCCGTCCTCGCCCAGGGCTGGCTGGGTCCGGTGTCGGCCGGGCAGTACTTCCAGATCGGCTCGATCAGCAAATCCTTCGTCGCCCTGACCGTGCTGTCCCTGTCCGACCAGGCGCTGATCGACCTCGACGCGCCCCTGGCCCGCTACCTGCCCGACGCCGCCCTGCCGGAAGAGCCGATCACCGTGGCCCAGGTGCTCAGCCACACCGCCGGCCTGCCGGACGCCGCGCCGCTGTTTCCCCGCACCCCGGACGGGCGGCTGTGGACGGGCTTCAAGCCGGGATCGCACTTCTCCTACAGCAACACCGGCTATGTCCTGCTGGGCAAGCTGATCGAGCGGGTGACCGGCCAGCCGCACCAGGCGGCGGTGAAGCGCCTGGTGCGCGACAAGCTCGGCCTGGGCGACATGGCCGGCACGATCGCCCAGACCGGCCGCGCCGCCTTCGCCGAGGGCTGGTGGCCCGCCGACCGCGCCTCGGCCGCCGCGCTGCCGGGCTCGCCGCTGGAAATGGCAGCCTGGAACGAGGAGGACACCGCTGCCGGATCCCTGGGCGGCACGTCGGCCCAGATGGCGGCCTATCTGCGGGCCCTGCTGCGCATCGGCCGTGGCCAGGGGGCGCCGGTGCTCTCCGATTCGGCGGCCCGCCGCTTCGTCGCCCCGGCCATCGCCGCCGACGAGTTCGGTCCCGGCGCCCAGTACGCCCTGGGCGTGGCCATCCAGCCGGTCGACGGCGCGCCCTGCCTGCATCACACCGGCGGGATGATGGCCTTCTCCTCGTCGTTCCACGCCGACCCGGTGGCGGGGGTGGCGGGCTTCGCCAGCGTCAACGCCCGCATGGACGGTTACCGCCCCCGCCTGACCACCGCCTACGCGGTGCGGCTTATGCGGGCGGTCCGGGCGGGAAAGCCCCTGCCGCCGCCGCCAGACCCTCTGCTGCCCTACCGTTTCAAGGACCCGGCCCCGTTCACCGGCCTGTTCGCGGCCACCGGCGGCAAGCACTTCACCCTGACGGCCGGCTTGCGGGGCGTCACCCTCACAGCCTTCGGCGCCGAACATCGCGCTGTGCCGCAGGGGCCGGCCCGGCTCGTCACCGACCACCCGGCCTTCGCACGGTATGGCCTCGACGCGGTGACGGAGGGCGGCCAGGTGGTCGCCTACTGGTGGGGCGAGACCCTGTTCGGCCGCGACGCCCCCCGGGCAGCTCCCGCGCCGGCCGAGCCCCTGCGCACGGTCGCCGGCGTCTATCTGAACCGCGATCCCTGGGTCGGCGGCGCCACCCTGCTGGTGCGCGGCTCCGATCTTGTGGCCGACGGCCTGGGGCGCCTGATCGACCGCGGCGGCTGGTGGAGCGCCGAGAAGGATCCCGGTGGCGTCGAGCGTGTCCGCTTCGACGGCCTGCTCAACGGCCGCACCCAGCGCGCCACCGTCTCCGGCGATGACCTGCTGCGGATCAACGTCTAGGAAAGACCTTCAGATCTGCCGGCTGCGCCCCGCCCAGTAGGGCGCCCGAACCTTGCCGCGCTGGATCTTGCCGGCAGGGTTGCGAGGCAGTTCGTCGACGAACTCCAGGGTCCTGGGCGTCTTGTAGCCGGCCAGGCGTTCGCGGGCGAAGGCGAGGATCTCCGCGGCCAGGGCGTCGCTCGGCGCCTGCCAGGGGTGCAGGGTGACCACCACCTTCACCTCCTCACCCCATTCCTCGCTCGGAACGCCGATGGCGCAGCTGTCCTCCACCGCAGGGTGCTTGATGATCTCGTTGTCGATCTCCTGCGGATAGATGTTCACGCCGCCGGAGATGATGCACTCGGCTGTCCGGCCGGTGAGGAAGAGATAGTCATCCCGGTCGAGGTAACCCACGTCGCCGAGAGTGAAATAGCCGTCCCGATGCGCCGAGGCGGTCTTCGCCGGGTCCTTGAAATATTCGAACGGCGAAATGGCCGAGACCTTGAAATAGATCGTGCCCGGGCGGTCGCGCTCGTGGATCTCCTCGCCGTTCTCGTCCAGCAGCTTGACGGCGTCCGGGGCGGGCAGGCGGCCCACCGTGCCGGGCTTGGCCAGCCATTCGTGGGAGTCGATCAGGAAGCCGACCCCGCCTTCCGAGCCGGCGTAGTATTCGTGCAGGATCGGCCCGACCCAGTCGATCATCGCCTTCTTCACCTCGGGCGGGCAGGGCGCGGCGCCGTGGATCAGGTAGCGCAGGCTGGAGATGTCGTACTTCGCCTTCACCGCCTCGGGCAGGGCCAGCAGCCGCTGGAACATGATCGGCACCATGTGGGCGCGGGTGACGCTGTGGCGGTCGATGGCCGCAAGCACGCCTTCGGAGTTCCAGCGGTCGAGGAACACCAGCGGATTGCCCTGGTTCATCGCCGAGCGGACGTCGAAGGCCAGGGGCGCGGCGTGGTAGGCCGGCCCGGCGCAGAGCTGCACGTCGTCCGGCTCGCCGGGCGTGGGCAGCACCAGCACCGCATTGGTGCGGCGGTAGACCCCCTTTGGCCGGCCCGTGGTGCCCGAGGTGTAGAGCATCGATCCGCCCAGCGCCGGTTCGTCGATGTCGGCCCCGTCGAACTGCCCTAGCGTCCCGGCGTAGGGCAGGAACCCGGTCGCGGCGGCGCCGATGGCCACCTTCAGCCGCACCGCCGGCGCGCTGGCGGTCAGGGCGGCCGGGTAGCGGGGCTCGGCGAACAGCGCCTGGGCCTCGCAGTCGTTGATGATGTATTCGACCTCCTCGGCCGTGAGGTGCCAGTTCACCGGGGTGAAGCGATAGCCGCCGCGCAGGGTGGCGTTGAGCACCTCGACAAATTCTGCGCGGTTGCTGCACATCAGGGCCACCGAATCGCCGGCCTTCAAGCCGTAGGCCCGCAGCAGGCGGACGATCCGGTTGGCGTTGGCGTTGACGTCGAAGAAGCTCCGCGTCCCGTGCGGATCATGGATGGCCGTCGCCCCGGGCTTTTCCGTCGCCCAGACGCTGGCTGTCATTCCCACGGCCGCGGCGCGGTGAAGGCGTTCGGTCAAGTCCGGCATGGGCGCTCCCTGGCGATCCTCGCCGCCCCCGGCGTCTGATGGCCGGGTGGCCGCGCCCCTATTGTTTGGCCTTCTTCGCCGCCGTCAATCGGAAAGGCCTAGCACCCCGCCGCCGGAGGCCATGGCGTCGCGCAGCGCCTCGGGCGCGGCGGTGGCCTGGGTGTCGAAGTCGTGCAGTTCCGGCGGCACGTACCAGTGGATCTTGTCGCTGTGGTAGGCCGACCAGACCGCCTCGGCGACCGAGGTGGCCGGGAGCAGCCGCCACATGCCGTCTTTGGGGGCATTGTTCTTGGCCTCGTCGGGCAGGATGGCGGTGTCGATCAGCCCGGGCAGGGTGTCGGCGACGCGGACGCCGGCGGCCTTGAGCTCCACCGACAGGGCTTCGGTGAACCCCTTCACGGCGTGCTTGGTGGCCGAATAGACGGCGATGTTCGCCATGCCGAAGGTGGCCGACGAAGAGGAGGTCGAGAAGCACAGCGATCCTGGCGTCGCCTTCAGCAGGGGGATGGCCAGATGGATGCCGCTGAGCACCGCCACAAGATTGACGCTGACCACGGCCAGCACATCCTCCCAGGCCATGTCGGCGTAGAGCCCGCCCCGGCCGATGCCGGCGTTGTTGAACAGCAGATCCAGCCGCCCGCTGGTCGCCGCCGAGAAGGCCTCAAGCGCGGCGCGGTAGGCGTCTCGGTCGGTCACATCGAGGGTCTGGAAGAGGCCGTTGTCGGCGCCCAGTTCGGCCTGCAGCGCGGCCAGGGGGGCGGCCTGCACGTCGTAGGCGCCGATGAACCAGCCCTTGGCGGCGAACAGCCGGGCGGTCTCCCGGCCCATGCCCGACGCCGCGCCGGTGATGAAGATAGACTTGCGTCCGTTGGCCGTGGCCATGGGGATCCTCCTGCTTTTCAGAAGGTCTAGGACCCGGCCGTCGCGGAAAGCAATATCGCCCGCGGCCGGGCGTCAGATTTCCACAGGGTGGTTGGAGAACACCTGCGGGCGGGGGTCGGCCGAGGGGAAATGAGCCCTCAGCACCGAACCGCAGATCTCCACCGCCTGGACGATGCCGCCGGTGGGATCGTCGCCGCGCTTCATCGCCTGGCCTATCGCCGCCGCCGCCGCCGTCCACGCCGCCTCGTCGGCCTTCTGGTGCAGGGCCTTGTCGGCCAGGATCTGCACCTGGCGGTCGATGAGGGCGACGAAGATCAGCACGCCCGTCTCGCTGCCCGCCGCCCGGGCCGCGATGGCCGCGAACTGCTGGCGCGCCGCCCGTTCGACCCGGCGCCGCTTCAGAATCGACGGGGTGACGCGTCGGCGCACGGCCGGGATCTCCAGGATCAGGAAGGTGACGACGAAGAGCGCGGTCTGAGCCATGGCGTAGACGCCTAGCGCCAGGGCGATCTCGCCTTCCAGGGCGCCGGACTGGGCGGCCATCCACACGCCCGCGGCGTCAGCCGCCAGGGTGAGGGGGTGAACCCCCAACGCCAGGGCCAGCGCCGGCACCACCAGCGAGACCATCGCCGCCAGGCCCAGGGCGACTTCGGGATAGTGGGAAACCTCCGCCGAGAGGACGCAGACGATCTCGCCCGACGTCCCTTCCTCGGCCTTCGACACGGCCGCCTCGATGCGCGACTGATCCATGGAATTCAGCATGTCACCAGCTCCCCGACGCGCCGCCGCCGCCGCCCGAGCCGCCTCCGCCGCCGCCCCAGTCGCCACCGCCTCCGCCTCCGCCCCAGCCTCCGCCGCCGCCGCCGCCGCCCCAGCCGCCTCCACGGCCGCCACCGAGGAAGAGCAGGGGGAGGATCCAGCCCATGCCGCCGCCGCCCCGCCGGTTGCGGAAGATCGACGAGAAGACGATGAAGATGATGATCAGCGGCAGCAGGCCGGCCAGCGGGCTGTGACGGCTGTGTCGCGGCGCCTGGGCGGCGTCCGCCACGCGGGCCTCGGCCGTGGACGGGTCGAGACCAAGCTGTTCGATGATGGCGTCCGTGCCGGCGACCACGCCGCCCTCGACATCCCCGGCGCGGAATTTCGGGATCACCGCCCGCTGCAGGATGACGCTGGAGAGCGCGTCCGTGAGGGTGGCCTCGAGGCCGTAGCCGACCTCGATACGCACCTTGTGTTCGCTGGGGACGATGATGAACACCGCCCCGTTGTTGAGGGTCTTCTGACCGATCCCCCACTTGCGCAGAAGCTGAACCCCGTAGTCCTCGATCTCGTAACCGCCGAGCGAGGGCAGGGTGACCACCACCAGCTGGCGGCTGGTCTTCTGCTCCAGCGTCGCCAGCTTCAGGGTCAGGTCCGACTGGACCTGCGGGCTGAGCACATGGGCCTGATCGACCACCCGGCCGGTCAGTTCAGGGAACTGCGGGCCGGGCGCGGCGAAGGCCGGGGCCCAGAGCAGGGCCAGAAGCAGGCCCAGCAGGCCCGCCAGACGGGTCACTTGGCGGCCGGGGCGGGGGGCGCTGAACCGGGCGACGCGCCGGGGGCGGCCGCAGGGGCGGCGTCAAAGCTCACCGTCGGGGCCGACTGCGCGGCCGCCGTGGCCGAGAACAGGGCCATGGGTTTTTCGCTGCTGTACAGGGTCGAGGCCCAGAGCACCGTCGGGAACACCCTCAGGGTGGTGTTGTAGTCCTGGACCGCGGAGTTGTAGTCGCGCCGGGCCACCGCGATGCGGTTCTCGGTGCCCTCGAGCTGCGACTGCAGGGCCATGAAGTTCTCGTTCGACTTCAGGTCCGGATATTTCTCCTGGATCATCATCAACCGTCCGAGCACGCCGGACAGCTTGTCCTGGGCCTGCTGATATTGCTGGAACTGGGCCGGGTTGGTCAGGGTCGAGGCGTCGACCTTGACCTGGGTGGCGCTGGCCCGGGCCTCGGTGACCTCCACCAGCACGCTCTTTTCCTGGGCCGCGTAGCCCTTCACCGTGGCCACCAGATTGGGGATCAGGTCGGCGCGGCGCTGATAGTCGTTCTGGACATCGGCCCAGGCGGCCTTGGCGGCTTCCTGCTTGGTGGGGATGGCGTTGACGCCGCAGCCGGCCAGGGCCACGGGCAGGACGAAGATGGCCGCCATCTGGGCCAGCTTGCGGAACGGGTTTTGCAAAGCAGTCATCCCTCGCGCCGCACGCATCGGCGGCTCGGCGGAATCTAGTGCGCCGGTGGAGCTTCCGCCAGAGCGGGCGGTCCGGACGCCCCTGGCATTAAGAAGATTTAACCGCGCGGGCGCCCGGGCCGGGTCAGGTCGTCTGGGCCGCGCCGTCGGCCAGGTCGTCGAACGAGCCGTGGCTGGAGGCGTACAGCCGCGCATAGAGGCCGCCAAGGGCGACCAGGGCGTCATGCGGCCCCTGCTCGACGATGCGGCCGTCACGCAGCACGATGATCTGGTCGGCATCGCGCACTGTCGCCAGTCGGTGCGCGATGACCAGGCAGGTTCGGCCGGCGAACAGCACCCGCAGGGCCCGCTGGATCGCCTGCTCGGTGAAGCTGTCTATATTGGCCGTCGCCTCGTCGAGGATGAGGATCTTCGGATCGGCCGTCAGGGCGCGCGCGAACGACAGCAGCTGGCGCTGGCCCAGCGACAGGTTGCGCCCCCGCTGTCCCAGCGGCGTGTCATAGCCCTGCGGCAGGCGCATGATGAAGTCGTGGGCCGACACCGCCCTCGCAGCGGCGACCACGGTCTCGCGGTCGGCCCCGGCGGTGTTGTAGCGTATGTTCTCCTCGACGGTGCCGGAGAACAGGAACGGGTCCTGCAGCACCATGCCCACCATCCTGCCCAGCGATTCCAGGGTCACGTCGCGCACGTCGTGGCCACCCACCAGCACCCGGCCCTCGCCGGTCTCATAGAAGCGGTGGACCAGGGCGGTGATGCTGGTCTTGCCCGAGCCCGTCGGACCGACCAGAGCCACGACCTGGCGGGGCTTCACCGTCAGGCTGATGTCGTGAAGCACCGGCCGTCCGGGGGCGTAGCCGAAGGTGACGTGGTCCAGGACCACGGTCGGCTCGACGCCCTCCAGGTCCACGGCGCCCGGCTTGTCGGCGATGGTCACCGGCACGTCGAGCACCTCGAAGATACGGTGGCCGGCGGCCATGGCCCGCTGCATGACCGTATACTGCATCGACAGCAGCCGCACCGGCTCGAAGAACCGCTGCACCGACAGGATGAACGTCACCAGCACCCCGACGGCGAGCGAGCCTCCCAGCACCTCGTCGCCGCCCACCACGATGATGAAGGCTATGGCGGCGCCGGTCAGAACATCCACCGTGGGCGTCATGATCTGGGCCAGCCAGGCCGAGGCGGCCTGGGCGTGGAGGTTCTCCCGCGCCTTCTCCTCATAGAGCTCGAAGTTCATCGCCTCGCGGCGGGTTTCCTGCACCGTGCGCACGCCGTTGATGTTCTCGGCCAGGGCGCCGCTGGCGACGGAGGAGGCGTCGCGGGCCCGCCGGAACGTCGCCTTAGAATAGGGCAGCCAGAACGCCCGCACGACGATCAGGGCCGGGATCGTGGCGAGGGTCAGCAGGCCCAGGCGCCAGTCCATCCACAGCAGCACCACGGCGTAGCCGAACAGGGTGGTGACGTCGCCGAGCGCCCCGGTCGAACTTTCCAGGAACTCCTGCAGGGCATTCACGTCGCCTTGCAGGCGCGACATGATCCGCCCCACATGGGTCTTGTCCATGAAGGTCAGGGCGACATCCTGAAAGTGGGCGAACATGGCCCGCCGCACGTCGAAGATCACCCGCTGGGCCAGCCGCGAGGTCAGCCACTGGTCGCAGAAGTTCGAGGCGGCGTTGAGCGACACCAGCCCGGCGAAGACGAGCAGCAGGCGCTGCACGCCGGCCGCGTCACGCGCCACCGCGGCGTTCACGATGGTCCCGATCAGCCAGGGCGTGGCGACGCTGGTCAGGGACGAAACCAGCACCGCCGCCTGGGCCCCCAGCAGCATGGCCTGATGAGGTTTGAGGAAGGCGTAGAAGCGCCCGATTATCCGGGTGTCGAAGGCGGCGAAGATATCCTCGTCGTCCGGCGTGCCCAGATTGGCGTTGCGCCGCCGTGGCGGCGCGGCCGCGGCGATGTCGGTCATGCGCCGGTCTCCGCCAGTTTCCGCCTCAGGCGGGCGTCGGCGATCGACAGGCCCTGATCGGCGCGGGTCTGCAGGGCGTAAAGGTCGGCGTACTCGCCGCCCAGCGACAGCAGGTCGTCATGGGTTCCGCGTTCGACGATGCGGCCCGCCTCCAGGACGATGATCTCGTCGGCGTGCATCAGGCTGGACAGACGGTGGGCGATGATGATCGTCGCCTTGGTCGCCGTCGCCTCGCCCAGGGCGTCGCGCACCTTCTTCTCGGTCACCGCGTCGATGGCGGCGGTGGAATCGTCGAAGATCATCACCCCGGGACCGGGCACAACGCCCCGGGCGATGGACAGCCGCTGGCGCTGACCGCCGGAAAGGGCCACGCCACGTTCGCCGACGCGGGTCTCATAGGCGCCGGGCAGGCCGGCCACATAGTCGTGGATCTGGGCGGTGCGGGCGGCCTGGACGATGCGCGCGTCCTCGGCCCACGGGTCGGCGTAGGCGACGTTGTTGGTCACTGTGGCGTCGAACAGGAAGGCTTCCTGCTGGACGAGGCCCACGTGGCTGCGCAGCGAGGCCAGGGTCACCTCGCGCACGTCCTGGCCGTCGATCGTCACGCGCCCGCCGGTGACGTCGTAGAACCGGGGAACCAGATTGGCGATGGTCGACTTGCCCGATCCCGGCGGGCCGACGATCCCCAGCGTCTGGCCGGCGGCGACCTGGAAGCTGATGTCGCGCAGCACCGGCGCGCCCGGATCATAGGCGAAATCCACGTGCTCGAAGCGCAGCACGTCGGCGCCGATCGCCAGATCCTTCGCGCCGGGCCGGTCGGCGATGGCGGGCTCGAGATCAAGAATTTCGAACAGGCGCGAGCCGGAGGTGGTGGCCCGGGCGGCGGCGGCGACGATCATGGCGATCTGGCGGATCGGCGACTGCAGGAGGGTCATGTAGGTGAGAAATTCGGTGAGCCGACCGGCGGTCATCGTCCCGGCGGCCACGCGGGCGCCGCCGTACCAGAGCAGCAGGCCCATGGCGCCGTAGAAGCTCAGGGTCATCGCCGAGACGGCGCGCAGGCGCAGCACGATACGCCGGTAGGAATAGACCAGGGCCGCGTTGGCGGCCTCGTCGAACTTGGCCAGTTCGAAGCGCCGCGCGGCGAAGGCCCGCACCACCCGGATCCCCTGCAGGTTTTCCTCCATGGTCAGGGTCAGGACGCTCATCAAGCGCTGCACCTGCATCCAGGTCACCCGCAGCAGGAAGCCCATCCGGGCCAGGACGACGCTGGCCAGGGGGGTGAAGGCCAGACCCAGGGCGGCCATCACCGGGTCGGTGGCGATCATCATCCAGGCGGCGATGCTCACCAGCAGGATCATGGTCAGGGCGGTGAGCAGACCGTTCTGGATGAACGACCGGGCTCCTTCCAGATCGAGCATGCCGCGGGTGATCAGGTCGCCGGAATGGACTCTGTCATGGAACGAGAAGGACAGCCGCTGCAACTGGCGGAAGAAGTCGAGGCGGTACTGATAGGCGACCTTCTGGCTGACGTACTCGGCCTGGTAGTTGGCCGTCATGGTCATCACGCCGCGCGTGGCGGTGGCGGCGATCACCAGAGCGGCGCTGAGCAGCAGGACGTGGCGGGCCTGGTGGGCGAGGGCGGCGGCGCGCAGGGTGTCGGCCCCGGCGCCGGAGGCGTGCAGGGCGGTGGCGTGCGCCGCGGCCGTGGTGCGGCTGGCGATGCCCAGCAGCCTCTGGGCCTCGTTGACGGCGCGGCCGAAGAGGCGGGGGAGGCTGAGGCTGGCGACGGCAGCGGCGAGGGAGGCAGCCACGGCCAGGGCGACCCGGGCCGGTTCGAGCCGTACGGCCTCGGCGGCGATGCGGCGCAGGACGCGGGGCATGGCCGAGACGTCGACCGTCTGGCTGTCGGGCTCGGCCGTGGCGCGAGCGGGGGCGCCGTGAGACTCGGCCATCCTGCGAATCCGTTTGTGATTGAGTGTCAGTTTGAAGGCGCGGGCGGGGCTTGGCTAGGCCGGGCCGGCGCTCTTCACGGAGACCCGCCGGGGTCGGGCGCGCGCCGGGCCCCGGCGGAATCGCGCTTGTTCACCTTTTGTTTTCGGCTAGGATAGGCGCCCTGGACAGTCGATTGAGGAGGGGCCGCACATGACCGACGAACTGGTTTTCTATACCAACCCGATGTCGCGCGGACGCATTGTCCGCTGGATGCTGGAGGAGGCGGGCGTCGACTACGCCACCGAGATTCTGGACTACGGGACGACCATGAAGGCGGCAGCCTATCTGGCGATCAACCCCATGGGCAAGGTCCCGGCCATCCGCCACGGCGCCACGGTGGTCACCGAGGGGGCGGCGATCTGCGCCTATCTGGCCGACGCCTTCCCAGAAGCGGGCCTGGCGCCGCCGCCGGCGCATCGGGGCGCGTACTATCGCTGGCTGTTCTTCGCCGCGGGGCCGGTGGAGTCGGCGGTGACCAACCGCTCGCTGGGCTTCGAGGTCCCCGCCGGGCGGGAGATCATGGCCGGCTACGGCAGCCTGCCCCACGTGGTTGACGTGCTGGAGACGGCGGTGTCGGACGCGCCCTACATCGCCGGCGACCGGTTCAGCGCCGCGGACGTCTATGTGGGCTCGCAGATCGGCTGGGGCATGCAGTTCGGCTCGATTGAAAAGCGCCCGGCGTTCGAACGCTACTGGGCGCGCATCAGCGAGCGGCCGGCCGCCGTCCGCGCCCGGGCGATCGACGACGCCCTTCTCGCCGCCGCGCCAGCCGGTGGCTGAACCCGCCAGCGATCCCGAGGCCATAGCGCGCCAGGTGGTGCAGGCCGCCTACGATGTGCACGCTGTCCTCGGCCCGGGGCTGCTGGTGTCGGTCTATGAGCCCTGTCTGATCCATGAGCTGGGGCTTCGTGGCCTGGGGGTTGAGCGGCAGGTGAACGTTGCCGTGGTCTACAAGGACATCCGCCTGGACGCCGGGCTGATCATGGATCTGCTGGTCGAAGATCGGGTGATCGTCGAGGTCAAGGCGGTGGAGAAGCTGCTGCCGGCTCATCAGTCGCGGCTGCTGACCTGTCTGAAGCTGTCCGGTCGGCGACTGGGGCTGCTGATCAATTTCAACGCGCCCTTGCTGAAGAACGGGATCCACCGGCTGGTCCGGCCGGGGTGAGGGCGTCGCGGTTCCGGGCCGCCTTGCGGGACCCGCCGCTTTGAACCAACGTCGTGGCGCGCCGGCCAGTCGTCTCCGGCCGCCGCCCGATCCGCAGGAAGTCCGCTTGGCCTCGATCATTTCCGTCAAGGGTCTGAGCAAGACCTACGCCTCGGGGTTCGAGGCGCTGAAGTCGGTGGACCTCGACATCCGGCGGGGGGAGATCTTCGCCCTGCTGGGGCCCAACGGGGCCGGCAAAAGCACTCTGATCAACATCATCTGCGGGCTGGTGCGGCCGGGCTCGGGGACGGTGCTGGCCGATGGCCACGACATCGTGCGCGACTATCGCGCCGCCCGCTCGCTGATCGGCCTGGTGCCGCAGGAGATCACGGCCGAGGGCTATGAGACCGTCTGGTCGACGATGAAGTTCAGCCGCGGCCTCTACGGCCGGGGCCGCGATCCGGCCTATCTGGAGCGGGTGCTGCGTGACCTCTCGCTCTGGGAGAAGAAAGACAGCCCCATCCAGGCCCTGTCCGGTGGCATGAAGCGGCGGGTGATGATCGCCAAGGCCCTGTCGCACGAGCCGCGCATCCTCTTCCTCGACGAACCCACCGCCGGTGTGGACGTGGAGCTGCGCCGCGACATGTGGGCGATGGTTCGGCGGCTGCGCGACGGTGGGGTGACCATCATCTTGACCACCCACTACATTGAGGAGGCCGAGGAGATGGCCGACCGGGTGGGGGTGATCAACAACGGCCGGATCATTCTGGTGGAGGACAAGACCACCCTGATGCGGAACCTCGGCACGCGGCACCTGATCCTGGGTCTGTCGACGGCGCTGACGGAGGTTCCCGCCGCCCTTGCCGACCTGCCGCTGGCCCTGTCGGCGGACGGTCTCAGCCTGATCTACACCTTCGATCCCCGGGCGGAGGGGGCCGGGGCGGCGGGGTTGATGCGGCGGCTGCTCGCCGCCGGCGTCGAGTTCAAGGACATCCAGTCCAGCGAAAGCTCTCTGGAGGAGATCTTCGTTTCCCTGGTGAGCGCCCGCTGATGAACCTCAACGCCCTGCGGGCCATCTATCTCTTCGAAATGGCGCGGTGGTTCCGCACCCTGCTTGGCAGCCTGTTGTCGCCGGTGATCTCGACATCGCTCTATTTCGTGGTGTTCGGCTCGGCCATCGGCTCGCGGATGACCGCCATCGACGGGGTCAGCTACGCGGCCTTCATCGTGCCCGGCCTGACCATGCTGTCGGTGCTGACCGAGAGCGTCGGCAACGGCTCGTTCGGCATCTACATGCCCAAGTGGTCAGGGACGATCTATGAGCTGCTGTCGGCGCCGGTGGCCTGGTGGGAGGCAGTGATCGCCTATGTCGGGGCGGCGGCCAGCAAGTCGGTGCTGCTGGGCGGGGTGATCCTGCTCACCGCGCGGCTGTTCGTACCCTATCACATCGCCCATCCGTTCTGGATGGTGTCTTTCCTGAGCCTCACCGCCCTGACCTTCTGCCTGTTCGGCTTCATCATCGGGGTGTGGGCCGAGGGCTGGGAGCGCCTTCAGATCGTGCCGGCGCTGATCATCACGCCGCTGACCTTTCTGGGCGGCAGTTTCTATTCGATCCAGATGTTGCCGCCCCTGTGGCGCAAGATCACCCTGTTCAACCCGGTGGTCTATCTGGTCAGCGGTTTTCGCTGGAGCTTCTATGGGGTTGCCGACGTGGGCGTCGGCCAGAGCCTGGGCATGACCCTGGTGTTCATGGCCATCTGCCTGATGGTGGTGTGGCGCATCTTCCGCACGGGCTACAAGCTGAAGCCCTGAGGGCGGGATTTGAGAGAGAGAGACAAAGAGAGGAGGTCGTCGTGTCCGATCTGACCAAGCGGGCCCTGCTCAGCGGGGCCGGGGCCCTGGCGGCGACGGCCGTGGCGGCCCAGACGTCCACCCCCGCGGTCCCGACGCCCCCTGTCGCGGCGGCCAATCCGCGGGTGATCCTGCAGACGGCGGCGGGGGCGATCACCGTCGAACTGGCGGCCGATCGGGCGCCGATCACCACCGCCAACTTCCTGCGCTATGTCGAGGCGAAACGCTTCGACGGAGCGACCTTCTACAGGGCGCTGAAGCTGGCGGCCTCGCCTCTGGCCGGCCTCGTGCAGGCCGGGGCGAAGAACGACGCGGCCCGGGCGTTCCCGCCCATCGCCCACGAGTCGACGACGGTTACCGGCCTGTCGAATCGCGACGGGGTGATCTCCATGGCCCGCTATGCGCCGGGGACGGCGACCTCGGAGTTCTTCATCTGCGTGGGGGACCTCCGCTCTCTCGACGCCGACCCGACCCAGCCGGGCGACAACGAGGGTTTCGCCGCCTTCGGCCGCGTGGTCGACGGCTTGGACGTGGTGCGCAAGATCCTCACATCGCCCGTCTCGCCCACCGCCGGCGACGAGGGCATGAAGGGCCAGATGCTCGACCCGGAGATCGCCATCGTCGCCGCCCGGCGGGCCGGGTAGGCGAAACCTGTCTCAGGGTTCGAGGTTGATGACGCCATATTTGGCCAGCCAGGCAAGGCCGCGCCAGAGGGCCTGGGGGTCGGGGCCGCCGTGGGTTTCGACGAGACGGCCGACCGTCGTGGCGCCGGATTCGATGGCCGTCATCACCCCGGCAAGGCTGGCGGCGTCGGGCAGGGTTCCGGCGGCGAAGGCGATCAGCGGCGAGGCCAGCAGCACCTCGATCATCTGCGGCGAGGTGGCGCCGATGCGCACCCGGGTGGCGGGCTGCAGATAGGCGGTGGGATAGCTTGCGAAGGCCCAGAAGGGATCGGGACGGCCTGGCCAGGGGTTGGCGCGGCGCGGCGGCCAGGGGGCGCGAGCCCGGCTGGCGGTCATGTCCTCCCACAGGTTCTGGTACTCGGCGATGACGCGGGACCAGTCGAATTCGGCGCGGACGCGCTCGCGGCCGGCGGCGCCCATCCGGCCGCGCTGCTCGGGATCGCCGGCCAGGGTGACGATGGCGTCGGTGAGGTCGCGCAGGTCGATGGCGGTGGCCTGGCTGGCGGCGCCCACATAGGCCTCGTAGGGCAGGGTGCGGGCGCCGTAGGCGCGGGCCAGATCGCCGCCCTGTCCCGGCGGCGGCGACCAGGTCCGGGCCAGATAGCCGTCGACCGTGTGGCGCACGGTGTCGCGGTAGCCGTCCCACTCCGAGGCGATCACCGGCAGGCCGGCGGCCATGGCCTCAAGCGGCGTCAGGCCGAAGGTCTCCTGGATATTGTCCACCGGCGAGACAAAGATGTCGGCGCCGGCCCAGGCCGACCGGCGCGGCCCGGCCTTGCGGCCGTCGACGATGCTCAGGGCTACGTCCGGGCAGATCATCGCGGCGTCCTCGCGATAGGCGGCCTCGAGCTGGGGGCTGGCGAACCAGCCGCAGAGCACGAGGCGCAGGGGCGCGGCGCTGCGGGCGGCGGCCATGGCGGCGGCGATGAACAACGGTGTGGGATGGGCCTTGGCGGTGGGGCTGAGCCGCCCGGCGAACAGCAGCACGACCTCGCCTTCGGCGACGCCCAGTTCGGCGCGGGCGGCGGCGCGGTCCTCGGCCGTGAAGACGAAGTCGCCGGAGTCGACGCCGAGGGGGATGATCGGCAACTGCGGGCGAACCTGGGAGAGGCGCCCGAAGCGCTCCTCCAGGTAGGTGAGCTGCTCTTCCAGGATCGAGGAGACCATGGAGCGCACGGCGCGCGAGGTGCAAACCAGGGCGTCCCACGGCTCGACCGGAGCGACCAGCAGCTCGGTGATGGCGTCCAGGGCTCCCGGGGTGGCGGTGGTGTGGGTGACCCCGCAGAGGCTGAAGGCCTGGGAACCCACGCGCCGGCGCATCCAGCCGTAGGCCGCCAGACCCGGTCCCGGGAGCATCAGGGTTCCGACGGGCTCCACCTTCTCGATGCGTTCAGTGGAGATCCATTCGGTGGCCAGGCCCGGGACCCAGCCGCCGATGGTCTGGCCGAACGCGGTCCCCGACTGCTCGTTCTCGCACAGGGCGTAGAGGCGCTCGACGCCGCCGTGGCGTGCCAGGGCGCGAAGCATGCCCGCGGAGGCGACGTTGATGCCCATGAGAGTCTCGCCGGCGGTCGAATAGCCCTCCGGGACGTAATAGATGGCGGCGTTGGGGCGGGGCACTTAGGGACGCGGGCTCACGTAACGGGGGCTGGGGCGGGGGGCGGGGCCGCGCCGTCGGCGGCGCCGCCCGGTTCGGTGAGGCGATGCAGGCTCTCGTCGGCGCCGGGAATGCCCACCGAGGCGGCGCGACGATAGCAGAGGATGGCCCGGGTCAGATCGCGGGGTACGCCGACCCCCTTCTCATAGAGGCGCCCGAGACTGAGATGGGCCTGGGGCACGCCGGCCTGGGCGGCGGCCTCGTACCAGCTGGCCGCCTCGGCCCGCTCGGTGTCGTCCCGGGCCGTCTCGATCAGCAGGTCGGCGAGGGCGAGCTGGGCGGAGGGCTGGTTGCGCTGGGCGGCGCGCCGGTACCAGTAGCGGGCCATGGCCAGGTCCGGCTCGACGCGCAGGCCGCGGCGGTAGCAGACGCCGAGGTTGTAGTCGGCGTCGACCGCGCCCTCGCTGGCGGCGCGGGTGAGCAGGTCGATGGGCTCCTGGGGATAGGCCGGCTCGACATCGCCGCGCAGGATCAGGGCGGCCAGCAGCACGCGGGCCTGGGGCCGGCCGGCCTCGCAGGCCATGCGCAGCCACTTGGCGCCTTCGGCGACGTCCCTTTCGACGCCCTCGCCGCGGATATAGAGGTCGCCGACCACCCGGCGGGCGACCGGATCGCCGGCCTTGGCGGCGGTCAACCACCAGGGGAACAGGTTCACCTGGTCGCGCGGATCGTCCGAAGCCAGGTCGGGGCCGGAGAGGGCCTGCAGGGCGCCGACATGGCCCTGTTCGGCGGCCTTGCGGTACCAGTGGCGGGCGGCGGCGCGGTCGATGATCACGCCCTGGCCGGTGAGAAGGACGTCGCCCAGCCAGGACTGGGCCTGGGCGTGGCCGGCGTCGGCGGCGGCGATGAACCAGCGCAGGGCCTCGCTGGGGTCGGCCTCGACCAGCTCGCCGTCAAAATAGAGCTTTCCCAGGGCGACCTGGGCGTTGATCTCGCCCGCCGAGGCGGCGCGGGTGAGCAGCATGATCACCCGTTCCAGCGCCACGGGGGGCTCTTCATCCTCGGCCCGGGGCGCCTCGATCGCCTGCAGCAGGCGGCAGGCGGCGATGCCGCTACCCATCTCGGCGACCGTCTCCAGCCAGTGGGCGGCGGCGGCCGGATCGGCGGGAACCAGGGTCCCCTCGGCGTAGAGGTTGTGCAGGGCCCAGGCCGCCGACTGGTTGCCGCTCCCGGCGGCCGCGCGGAGCAGGTCCAGGCCCACTTCGGGGTCGTGCGGCACGCCGCAGCCGCGCAAATAGAGGAAGGCCAGGTTCCACTGGCCGGCCTGGTTACCCAGGTCCGCGGCCTTGCGGTACCATCTGGCCGCCTCGGCGTAGTCCTGCTCCAGGCCCTCGCCGACGGCGTACATCACCCCCAGTCGCAGGCAGGCGCCGGAGTTCCCGCGTTCCGCGGCTTTGCGATACCATTCGGCGGCGGCGGCGGGGTCTTCCGGCCGGCCGACGCCCGAATAGTGCAGGGTGCCGATGTGGTAGAGGGCGTTGGCGTCGCCGCGGTCTGCGGCGCGCTGGAACCAGTCGGCGGCGGCCACCAGGTCCTGTTCGACGCCGACGCCGTCGGCGTGCATGGCGCCCAGCTTCTCGAACGCCCCGACGACGCCCTGGTCGGCCGCCTTCTCGAACCAGGTCCTTGCCTGTTCCGGATCCAGCGGCACGCCGTCGCCGCGCAGGTAGAGCTGGCCCAGGGCGTGCTGGGCCTGGCCGTTGCCCAGGTCGGCGGCCTGGCGGAAATAGGTCGCCGCCGAGACATAGTCGCGCTGCGGGCCATCACACAGCAGGGCGCCCAGCGAGACCATCGCCCCGATGTGGCCGCGGGCGACGGCGCGGCGGTACCAGGTCTCGGCCTCGTCGGGGTTGGCCGGAACGCCCTGGCCGGCGCGATAGGCCTGGCCCAGGCGGAACATGGCCTCGGGCTGGCCGCCCTCGCCGGCGGCCGTCAGCAGGGAGACGGCGCGGGCCTCGTCGCGGGGCAGGGCCTCGCCCTCGAGCAGCAGCAGGGCCAGACACAATTGGGCGCTGGCGTTGCCCTGGGCGGCGGCGCGCTCGAACCAGGGGGCGGCCTTGGCCGGATCGGGCACGCCATCGTGACCGCCCGAGTAGAGCATGCCCAGGCCGAACTCGCCGCCGGGATCGCCCGAGGCGGCGGCGGCGGCG